>JBKPRY010000001.1:0-1025 GCA_046734755.1 Actinomycetota bacterium
GCCGCCGTGATCCACGACTGATCGGGGTGGGTGGAGCGGAAGAACACGAGCGAGGGGAACGAGCCGTGGCTCTCGTCCACGTCGGTGAACCAGTCCTCCCACTCGGCCCAGAGCGCGCGGAGGCTCTCCAGCCGCCCCACCGTCCAGGCGAGCTCGATCAGGTACACGCCGCTCGGTGGCTGCCCCGCGCGAACCTCGAGCTTGGCCACGCCGCGCTCGCGTCGCTGGAAGGCCCCGTACAGGCTCGGGAGGTAGGTGATGAAGAGCGCGAGGAGCACCAGGCCGAGCCCGGCGGCCGTGAAGGAGAGGGCGACGCCGGCGTCGTCGGGGGGCATCGCGAAGCCCAGGGTCAGCATCGATGACCCCGCCAGCGTGAACGCCTCGAACGGGCTCACCCCGCCGAGCGCGAAGAACATCGCCGAGTAGCCGGCCAGCACGAGCGCGAACCAGACGGCGAGCAGGATGAGCAGCGCGACCGGCGCGTAGAGCGCCATCACCCGATCGCGCATGGCGTAGTCGTGGCGCTCCCTCGCCCGCAGCCGGAACACGCGGCGGACCGTCACGAAGACGGCGCGGGACAGATGGGCCTGGAGCGCGCGGGGGACCAGGAAGGTCCGCACCATCGAGCGGATCATGAGCAGGACGAGGGCGAGGCCCGCGATGAACAGGAGCACTCGGAGGACGATCACGTTCGGGCGAGCCTACCCTCCGATGGCCGTTCCGCCGACCTGCGCCGCGAGGGCGGCAGGATCCGTGACCGGGAGCAGGCACTCGAAGCGCTCGCACACGTAGGCGGTGGCTCGACCGTCCCGCTGCGGGCGGTCCCGAAGGAGCGCGACCGCGGCGCTCGAGGCCTCGTCACCGGGGGCGGACACGGCCAGGACATGGTTGGGGAGGAAGCGGTTCGTGGTGACCTCGGCGACGAGGCCCAGGGTCTCCTCCGACCCGGGGTCGCCGACGATCGCCACCTCCTTGACGGCGGACAGGTACGTGTCGAGGGCCCCGAGCGCATGCCCGAAGCCCGA
>JBKPRY010000002.1:0-1325 GCA_046734755.1 Actinomycetota bacterium
GAACCGCGACCACCTGACCCAGCTCGATGCCGCGATCGGGGACGCGGACCATGGTGTCAACATGGATCGCGGGTTCGCGGCCGTGCAGTCCATGGTCGATTCGGCCGACGGCTTGACCCCCGGCGAGCTCCTGCTCCAGACAGGAGCCACCCTCATCCTGCGGGTCGGTGGAGCCGCGGGACCGCTTTACGGCACTGCGTTCCGCGACGCAGGCATGTTCCTCGGCGATCGGTCCACCTTCGTGCTCCTGGATCTGGTGGATGCGCTGGACGCGGGGCTGAGAGGCATCATCAAGCTCGGCGCGGCAGAGGAGGGGGACAAGACGATCGTCGACGCGTGGACGCCGGCGGTGCGCGCGCTCCAGCGCGCCCGGTCCGGCGAGCCTGCTCGGGCGACGCGAGCCGCGCGCGCCGCCGCCGAAGCGGGTTCGGCCGCGACAACGCCGATGGTGGCGAAGAAGGGCCGTGCCTCGTACCTGGGTCCGAGGAGCGTCGGACATCAGGATCCCGGCGCCGTCTCGACCGCCTTGTTGTTCGCGGCGCTCGACCGGGCGGCGCGATGACGGGCGCGTCGATCCAGTCCGTCGACCGCGCGGCCAGGATCCTCAAGGCGCTCGCGGGCGGCTCCCCGAGGCTGGGGGTGACCGAGCTGGCCGAGCGGGTCGGGCTGGCGAAGACGACGGTGCATGGCCTCCTGCGGACGCTCGAGGGACAGGACCTGGTCGAGCAGGACGCCGAGACCGGCAAGTATCGCCTCGGCCCCGAGCTCCTGCAGCTCGGGAACGCCTTCCTCGACCATCACGAGCTCCGCGCGCGGTCGCTCGTATGGGCCGACACGCTGGCCGAGCGGGTCGGCGAGGCGGTCCGTATCGGAGTGCTCTACGGACGCAGCGTTCTCGTCGTCCATCACGTCTTCCGGCCCGACGATTCGGTCCAGATCCTCGAGGTAGGCGCGACGCTGCCGTGGCACACATCAGCCCTCGGGAAGGCACACGCAGCGCACCTCAGCCCCGAGCGTCGCCGAACCCTCCTGTCTGGACCGCTGCCCAGGCTCACCGGACGTACGCTCGTGGATCCGCACGCGATCGCGATCGCGCTCGAGGAGGTCGCCCAGGCTGGCTACGCGACAGAGGACGAGGAAGCCGTGATCGGCGAGGGGGAGATCGCGGCCGCGGTGTTCGATCACGGAGGGCATCCGGTCGGCGCGATCGGGGTCGTCGGCCCCGTCGAACGGCTCCAGGTGGCCGCCCCGCCCGAGGCGCTGCTCGTCGCGCTCACCGACACCGCGCGCCGGCTCTCCTGGGAGATGGGGGCTCGACGGGGGCG
>JBKPRY010000003.1:0-5737 GCA_046734755.1 Actinomycetota bacterium
GAGAAGCGGGTCATCGCGTACCACGAGGGCGGGCACGCGCTCGTGGCTCACATCCTGCCGAACACCGACCCGGTCCACAAGATCAGCGTGATCCCGCGGGGGCGCGCGCTCGGGTACACGCTCACGTTGCCCGAGGAGGACAAGTTCCTGATGACCCGCGAGGAGCTCGCGGACGAGCTCGCGATGCTCATGGGCGGCCGCGTCGCCGAGGAGCTGATCGTCGGCGACATCACGACCGGGGCCGCGAACGACATCGAGCGGGCCACCAAGGTGGCGCGCCAGATGGTGACCGAATACGGGATGTCGGACACCATCGGCCCGCAGACGCTCGGGCAGAAGCAGCACGAGGTCTTCCTCGGGCGGGACTTCCAGACCCAGCCCGACTACTCGGACCAGGTCGCGTTCGAGATCGACAACGAGGTTCGCCGGATGATCGACGAGGCCCACGACGAGGCGCTCGAGATCCTACAGAGCAACCGCGGCAAGCTCGACGAGCTCGCGAGGACGCTGGTCGAGCGTGAGACCCTCGAGCGCGACGAGGTCGAGGCCTTCCTGTCGGACATCCCCAAGCGCCCGCAGCGTGATCTGTCTGTTCGCGGCGCCGGCCTGGCCGTCTCCCGACGGGCGATCCGGACGGGCGGGCAGCCGAACACCCCCGGCACGATCCCGCCCAAGCCCATCGGCTAGTCTTCGCGGCGCGATGGCCGTGGACCGCTGGGCGACGTTCGACTGTTACGGGACGTTGATCGACTGGCTGGGCGGGATCCGCGACACCCTGTCCGACCTGTGGCCCGAGCATGACGTCGAGCTGTTGGCGTCCGCGTATCACGAGATCGAGCCGGAGGTGCAACGAGGCCGAGCCTTGCCCTACCGGCAGGTGCTCGCCGACTCGCTCGAACGCGTGGCGCACCGCGAGGGGCTCGAGCTCGCCGACGACGACCGCCAGGCGCTCGGTGACTCCTTGCCGACCTGGCCGCCGTTCGACGAGGTCCCCGGGTCGCTGGCCGAGCTCCGATCGCGGGGATGGCGGATCGGCATCCTGTCGAACACGGACCCAGAGTTCCTCGCCGCCTCGCTCGAGGCCATCGGCGTCCCCGTCGATCTGGAGATCACGGCCGCCGAGGCCGGTTCGTACAAGCCGGCGCACGGGCATTGGGAGCGGTTCTTCGAGCAGACGGGCGCCGAGCGCGACCGGCACGTCCACGTCGCGGCGTCCCTGTTCCACGACATCGCGCCGGCCCACGAGCTCGGGCTGCGGGCCGTTTGGATCAATCGCCAGCGCGAGAGCTCCGATCTGCCGCGCGCCGCCGAGCTCGAAGACCTGTCGAAGCTGCCCGAGACGCTCGACGAGCAGGTGAGCGCCTGATGGCCGAGATCGACCGCGCGAAGGTCGAGGCCGCCGTGCGGATGATCCTGGAGGGGATCGGCGACGACCCCGATCGCGAGGGCGTGGTCGACACGCCCCGACGGGTCGCCGACATGTACGGGGAGATCTTCGAGGGGGTCGGGGTCGACCCCACTCCGGTCGCGACGGTGGTGCCCGGCGCGAACTTCGACGAGATGATCATGGTCAAGGACATCCCGTTGCAGAGCCTGTGCGAGCACCACTTGCTGCCGTTCAATGGCCACGCGCACGTCGCCTACATCCCGAACAAGGACGGGCGCATCACCGGCCTGTCGAAAGTGGCGAGGGTGGTCGACATCCTCGCCAAGCGACCACAGGTGCAGGAGCGGCTCACCACCGAGATCGCCGACACGATCGAGCGCGCGCTCGAGCCGCGGGGTGTGTTCGTCGTGATCGAGGCCGAGCACCTGTGCATGACGATGCGCGGCGTGAAGAAGCCGGGATCGGTCACGGTGACCTCGGCCGTCCGAGGGCTGTTCCGCAACGACGCCCGGACGCGCCAGGAGGCGCTGCACCACATCGGCAAGTAGGGGATCTGCGGAACCGCGTACACGTTCCGGCCGGCCCTTCACGATGCCAAGCTCACGCATGGCCACCTCGGCCGAACCGGGTCACCGCTACCATGGAGCGGTGAGCGGTCCCATCTGGCGCGTCGGCGAGCGCGCGTTCGACTGCTCCGAGCGCACCCTCGTCGTGGGGATCCTCAACGTCACGCCCGACTCGTTCTCCGACGGCGGACGGTTCCTCGACCGAGCCAGCGCCGTCGCGCACGCGACCCGGATGGTCGACGACGGTGCGGACATGCTGGACGTCGGCGGCGAATCCACTCGGCCGGGTTCAACCCCCGTCTCGGAGGACGAGGAGCTGGAGCGCGTCCATCCGGTGATCGAACGGCTCGCGAAGCTGCACCCCGGGATCCCGATCTCGATCGACACGAGGAAGGCCGGCGTCGCGGCCGAGGCCCTGGACGCCGGCGCCACGATCGTGAACGACGTGTCGGGCGGCGCCGATCCGGCGATGTTCGACGTCGTCCGAGATCGGGAGGCCGCGGTCGTCCTGATGCACATGCGGGGCGATCCCACGACGATGCAGGAGGCCCCGGAGTACGAAGACGTCGTCGGCGAGGTGCACGAGTACCTCCGACAGCGGATCGAGGCGGCCGAGCTCGCCGGGATCGACCCCGAACGGATCGCGATCGATCCCGGGATCGGCTTCGGCAAGGACCTCGACCACAACCTCGAACTGATGCACGGGGTCGGCGCGCTCCTCGACCTGGGTCGGCCCGTGTTGGTCGGCCCGTCGCGGAAGAGGTTCATCGGCACGATCCTCGATCTGCCGGAGGAGGAGCGCGTCGAAGGCACCGTGGGCGCGGTCGTCTGGATGGTCGCCCGGGGAGCGCACCTCGTCCGCGTGCACGACGTGAAGGAGGTCGTGCGCGCCGTCCGGGTGTCGGACGCGATCGCGAGGGCCGGCGGATGACCTGGACCGAGAAGCGCCGGGTGGCGATCCCGGAAGGCGAGCTCGCGCTCGTGGACGCCGGCGACCCCGAGGCGCCCCCGGTGGTGCTGCTCTCGGGAGGCCTCACGTCCTCCTACCTGTGGCGCGGCCTGATCCCGCTCCTGTCGCCGTGGATGCGCGTGATCGCGCCGGATCTCCTGGGCTCGGGCGACTCGCAATCGCCGGACGGGGCCGACCTCCGTCTGCCGGCCCAGGCGGCCAACGTCGGGTCCCTGCTGGAATCGCTCGGCATCGAACGCTTCGCGCTGGTCGGCCACGGCCGGGGTGGAGGCGTCGCCCAGCTCCTCGCGCTCCATGGTGGCGTGGAGGCGCTCGTGCTCGTCGATTCGATCGCGTTCGACGCATGGCCCTCGCCCCAGATCCTCGAACTCCGGGCGCGCGTTGGCGAGGTGGACGCAGCCTTCGTCCGCTCGTGGTTCGACTCGTTCTTCGACGCCGGGATGGGGCACCGCGAACGCCTCTCGGACCCGGACCTCGGGGAATACCGGCGGCCGTTCGAGCGCGCCGACGGCGCGCAGCGCTTCGCCCGGATCGTCGCGGGCTTCGACGGCGAGGGACTGGCCGGGCTGGAACCCCGGCTCGCCGAGCTCGAGATCCCGGCGTTCGTCCTGTGGGGTGAGGACGACGCGTTCCTGCCGGCCGAGCTTGCGGAACGCCTGGGTGACGCGTTGCCCTGGGCGTCGGTGGCGCTCCTTCCCGGCTGCGGCCACTTCCTGCTCGAGGACGCCCCCGAGACCGTCGCGCCGCTGATCGTGCAGTGGCTCCGCACCCAGTACCTCCGTCTCCCGCAGGCGCACGCGCACGACGAGGGGGCGGTCACGGTCGAGCTCGGCCGGCGTCCGCCGGAGGACGGCCGATGGTGACCTCGCGTCTTTTCCTGACCGGGATCGCCGCGTCGGGACGGCACGGCGCGAACCCGGGGGAGAAGGACCAGGCCCAGGACTTCGTGGTGGACCTGGATGTCGAGGTCGAGGTCGGCGACGACGAGCTCTCATCGACATCGGACTACCGAGCCCTGATCCGCACCGCGCGCGAGACCGTCGAGCGGGACTCGTTCGACCTGCTCGAGTCGCTCGCGCACGCCGTCGCGAACGACGTGCTCGCGCTCGACGGCGTCGTCAAGGTGGGCGCGATCGTGCACAAGCCCGCCGCCGCGCGGTCGAACGAGGTCCAGGGCATCGCCGCGGCGGCGACCGCCGAGCGTTGACGTGGCGACGTCCGCGTTTCTCGCCCTCGGCTCGAACCTGGGGGATCGCCTCGAGAACCTTCGCGCCGGTGTGCGGAAGCTCGACGCGACGCAGGGGATCGACGTGGTCCGCTCCTCGCGGGTCTACGAGACCGAACCGGTGGGACCGCCGCAGCCGTTGTACCTGAACGCCGTGATCGAGGTGGCTACGACCCTCACGCCGCGCGAACTGCTCGAGGCCGCCCGCGGGGTGGAGGACTCGCTCGGTCGTGTCCGAACCGAACGCTGGGGGCCTCGGACCATCGACGTCGACATCCTCGTGTACGACGAGCAGACCGTCGACGAGCCCGACCTGGAGATCCCGCATCCACGGATGCATGAACGGGGGTTCGTGCTGGTCCCACTCGGCGAGCTCGATGCCGATGCCATGCTGCCCGGCGGCCGACGGCTGTCGACGCACCGGCTCTCGCCCGACGCCGTGTTCGGCGTGCGTCCGTTCGCCCCGCCGCTGCCGGTCCCGTGACCGAGGCCGTCTGCTTCCGATGCGACTGGCGGGGGGGTGCCCGGGGCCGGTCCTGCCCGTCATGCGGTTCCCCTCTCTACCGGGACGCCCACGCGGATGCGAGCGAGCAGGGCGCCTACCCGTTGGAGGCGCGGATCGGGGGCGCCGCGTCGCGCCGGCCGGCACCGCGCGGCCGGGCCCTCGCGATCGCCGGCGTCCTGGCGCTGGTGGCCGTTGCCTCGATCGAGCTGCTCGCGGCCGGCCGGCCCAGAACGACGGCCCCCAGGCCATCGGGCTCGGAGGTCACCGCCCCCGGCGGGCTCGTCTACACCGCCGACGATGGACGAGGCGGCTCGACCCTGTGGGCCGTGGATCTCAACGGTGGCATCGGACGTCGCGGTCCATCGGTGCCCGCACGGACCGTCGAGCTCGTCGATCTCTCGGGTGCCGCGCCGGGGTGGATCGGTCTCGAACGCCGGACGCGCGAGCGCACGGTGGCCGCCGTCGTTCGCGGCTTCGTCGCCGACGCCGACGTCGAGCGGCTCGGGAGCGGCGACCTCGTCGCGTGGGGACCGGGTGGCAAGAGCCTGGTCTTCGCTCGTAACGGTCAGCCCGAGCAGGATGGTTGCGCCCCCGTCACGATCAGCCTGGTGACCGTCCTGACGCAGAAGGTCGGATGGGCGCTCGACGATCCGGGGTTCTGCGGGCCCGTGCTCTCGCTCAGCAGGAGCGAGGCCGCGACGTACTTCACGGCGTCCTCCGGTGACCGGCTGAGCGTCTACCTCACCGGCTCGATCGGGGTCCCGCATCTGACGTTCGAGGGCGTGGGCATGCTCTCGGCGTCGCCGCCGGCTGCGTTCCTCCTGCGGCCCGATGGGTCTCCACGCACCTCGAGCGGCGCGCCTCGCGAGTCCGGCACGATGCTCGGGTGGAAGGGGATCGGTGGTCCGGTGTCGGTGGGCGACGGGGAGCACGTCCTCGCGGTCCATCGGGTCCTGGCGTGGTCCTCCGACGGCAGCCGGGTCGCACTCATCGGAACGATGGGGGCGCGTTCGGGTGTGTTCGTCCTGTTCGCGGGTTCCGGAACGGAACCCCGGGTGCCGCGGTTCGTGATGCCCGCGGGCCG
>JBKPRY010000004.1:0-4154 GCA_046734755.1 Actinomycetota bacterium
TCGGCCTCCGCGGGCAGGATGAGCATGCCTTCGTACTGCCTCAGTTCTCCACCTCCTCTGGTCTGGACGGCCCCCACCGGGGGAGCAGGATGTGTGGCTGCGCCCAGTCTAGCGGCTCGCTGGTCGGGCGACCCTAGCACCCGCGAGTGACACGCAGGAACGCGCACGCCATGTCCCGTTGGCGCCCGGGTAGACTGGCGAAAACGGCTGCCGTGCACTCACGAAGGAGGCGCGAGCGATGACCATCACGATCCGCGACCTGCAAGCGTGGAAGGCCGAGGGCAAGCGCTTCGCGATGCTCACGGCCTACGACTACCCCACGGCCAAGGTCTTCGACGAGTCCGGGATCCCGGTGTTGCTCGTTGGCGACTCGGTCGGCAACACCATCCTCGGTTACGAGAACACGCTGCCGGTGACCATGGACGAGATGCTGCACCACACGCGGGCCGTCGCACGCGGCGTCACGAACGCGCTCGTGGTCGGCGACATGCCGTTCCTCTCCTATCAGGTCAGCGTCGAGGAGGGCGTCCGCAACGCCGGTCGCTTCCTCAAGGAGGGAGGGGCCGGCGCCGTCAAGATCGAGGGCGCGCAGGTCGAGCTGGTCCACATGCTCGTGGAGCTCGGGATCCCCGTGATGGCGCACGTCGGCCTGACGCCGCAGTCGGTGCACGCGATGGGCGGGTACCGCGTGCAGGGCCGGGGCGAGGAGGCGGCGCGGGTGACCGATCAGGCGCTCGCGCTCGAGAAGGCGGGCGCGTTCGCGATCGTGCTGGAGGCCATGCCGTCGGAGCTCGGCGCGGAGCTCACCAAGACCCTGCAGATCCCAACGATCGGCATCGGCGCGGGACCGGGGACCGATGCTCAGGTGCTCGTGTCCCCCGACCTGCTCGGACTCTCCGAGCGCGTGCCGAAGTTCGCCCGCGCCTACGTCGACCTGCGCGGCGAGATCGCCAAGGCCGCCACCGCGTTCGCCGCCGACGTCGCCGCCGGGACGTTCCCGGACGAGGAGCACTCCTACAGGTAGGGATCGACGAAGAGCCGGGGCCGAAGCAGGCCTCGCGCGCCCCGGCGCCCGGGGCCTGCGTCGGAGTGGTCAAGAAGTGTCACTTTCCCGCCGAAACCGACATCGCTTCCCCATCGAGCGCCACTGAGTCCATACTCGCCGGGTGATTCCGCTGGATGACAAGTCGTCGTCGGTGGGCGAGCCATCGAGCGGTCCTGGATCCCAGACGGACACCAGCCGCGACGCGGACACGCGTTCCTGATCGCCGACCTTCGCGGGTACACGGCCTTCACGCAGGAACGGGCGGACGAGGACGCCGGGCGCTTGGCGGGACGCTTCGTCCAGGTGACCCGGTCAGTGGTCGAGGAACACCGGGGGCACGTGCTCGAGCTGCGCGGTGACGAGGCCCTGGTCGTCTTCGGCTCACCACGCTCGGCGATCCGAGGCGCCGTGGCTCTGCAACAGCGCTTCGTCGAGGAGACGATCGCCGATCCATCTCTTGCGCTCACGGTCGGATCGGGCTGGATGCGGGCGAGGCGGTGGCGGTCGAGGGCGGCTACGGGGGCGGCGCGCTGAACGCGCGCCGCGGACGGACCCGCCTTCCCAAGGTGTACGACCCGGGACTGCTCACGGATCGTCCGTCACCTCGGTGCCCGTGAGCCGGATCGTCCCACGCACCAGCGTCCCGCCGCCGGGCGAGCTCCGGACGTCGAGGCGTCCTCCGATCGCGTCCATCCGGTCGGCCATGCCCTGGACGCCTGTCCCGTACGTCGTCATGTCCGGGTCGAACCCTCGCCCGTCGTCCTGGATCTCGAAGGTGAGCACGCCGTCGCGATCGGACAGACGCACGACGGTCGAACGGGCCGCGGCGTACTTTGCGACGTTCTGCATCGCCTCGAGGGCGCAGAAGTAGACCGCCGCCTCGACCTCGCGTGGATAGCGGCCGATCCCGTCGGGCTCGATCCGCGTCTCGACCGTCGCCTTGCGGCCCTGCGCCTCCAGCGCGGCGGGCAGCCCCTTGTCGGCCAGGAGCGGCGGATAGATCCCTCGCGCCAGGTTGCGGAGGTCGTCGAGTGCGTCCTGTAGGGCGCCCCGGAGCTGCTCCGCCATCGCCCGTACCCGCTCGGGGTCCTCCGCCGCGCGCCCCAGCAAACCGAGCTGGACGGTGAGCGCCACGAGCTGCTGCTGGGCACCGTCGTGCAGGTTCCGCTCGATCTTCCGACGCTCCTCGTCCTGCGCTTCCACCAGCCGGCGACGCGACGCCCGCAGCTGTTCGATCGTCGCCTGCAGCTCGGCGGCGAGTCGCACGTTGCGAAGGACGAGGCCCGCCTGCGAGGCGAGGTCTTGCAGCAGCTTGTCCTCGGTCGGTGAGAGCGGTTCGTTGCGAGGCTTCTGGAGCACGAGCGCACCCAGCAGCTCGTCCCCATGTCGGACGGGGATCGCGCGCGATGCTCCCTCGAACGCTGGAAGCTCTCCGCGGCGCCCGAGCGCGATCGGATCAGGCATCGTCGCTTCGGCGGGCCAGGTCGCGACGGGTCGCACCTCACCGCCCACACGCAGCCACACCTCCACGCGCGTCGCGCCCGTGCCCTGCGCCAGGATCGTCGCCATCCGATCGAGCACGTCGTCGATTCCGTAGGTGCCCGCCATCCGCTCGGCGAAATCGGAGAGCACCTCGTAGGGCGTGGCGCGGTCGCCGTACACGACGCGGTTCGCCACGCGCTGGGCTCGTCGACGCAGCGGTTGGAACAGCAGGGCGATCGCGACGGCCGCGATCGTCGTGAGCAGGGGGTTGCCGATGCCGTAGCCGATCAGCGATCCGATGCCGACGACCACCAGCAGGTACAGGGCGGTGAACGCGGCGGCGAGGAGCCCGTAGACGACCGCCCGGTTGATGATGACGTCGATGTCGTAAAGCCGGTGCTTGAGGATCGCGACCGCGAGGGCGCTCGGCACGCCGAAGAGAACGATCGCCCCGACGAGGATCTGGAACGCGGTCGCGATGTTCGACTGATCGCAGCTGCAGACGATGAGCGAGAGGAGTGCGGCGAGCAGGCACAGCAACGCCGACGCCGCAGCGAACGCGACCCACTTGATCTGCAGCCGCTGCTCCCGGTCACCCGACCGATACCGGATCACCAGCGAGGCGAACGCGGCCACGATGGCGAGCACCACGACCCATGTTGAGACGACCAGCAGGTTCGAGGTCGCGGAGGACGAGATCCCGGCGGGGTTCCGGAGACGCAGGGCTAGCCCCCCGGGGGCCGGGATGCCGTACGACACGGGGTTGATCACGAAGCCGATCGTGGTGAGCGTGCCAGAGACGACCCCCGCGATCACGGCGGGCCGCCATCGGGGCGATGGGATCGAGCCCGTCGGAAACACGAAGAGCAGGAGTCCCAACGCGAGGTTCGTCGCGACGAAGACCCACTGGCCGCTGACACCAACGAACTTCGGCAGCGGGAGCGCGCCCGGGTGGCTCACGAGCGCGAAGACGGCGTAGACGCCCGCGAACGAGATGTACGCGAGCCCGAAGCCCACGCCGAGGAGCACCCAACCGATCAGGTTCCGGGCTCTTCGAACGATCAGGAACCCGAGGGTCGCGTAGACGATGGCGGCAGGCGCTACGATGAGGCTGAAGTAGGCGTCAGCAGGGGCCAGGTGTCTCCATACGACGATCGTCGCGGTCGTGGCGAGGATCGCCAGCAACGTGATCGCCACCCACGAAGCGGCCGTGACCCGATCCACCCACCGTCCGCGCTGCTCCATCGGGGTCATCTTGCCGCGAGCAGCGGTAATCAGCCAGGGTGTGGTCCTGCGCCCCGTGGTGGTGGTACCCCCCGGAGCCGGGTCGGCCCTCAGCTGCCGCGCGCGAACAGCCCCGTGGTGAACAGCCGGCGCTTGACCGGTGCGACGGCAGGAGCCCACTCGGGATGCTCCGTGTGGTCTCGCAGTCGCCTTCAGGCCTCGACGAGCATCGAGCGATCCACGGACGACGATCCATCCCCAGCGATCTCTTCCCCTACGGCGTGGAGTCGGCGGACGAGCTCCGTATAGAGCCCGTGCGCGAGCATCGGCTCACGGTCAACGGTGTGCAGGAAGGCGGTCGGGCGGACAGGTCTCTAGGGCTATAACTTGTCATGCGCCCCGG
>JBKPRY010000005.1:0-23249 GCA_046734755.1 Actinomycetota bacterium
TGCCCCGCCGGCGACGATCGTTCGCTTGATCGCCGATGGGTCGGCTTTGATCTTCGCCTCGTGCTCGAGGAACGCGGGCAGGTCGCGCGACGGGAACGCGGCCATCGCGCTCGCCTCGGGATCGGCCTGGAACTCGAACAACGTGCCGAGGTCCGCGTCGATCGTCTCGCGAAGCGCAACCTTGGCCATCACGAGGATGCCGCTCGGAACAACGGCACCGGGTCCGCCACGCCCTTCAGATCGAGTCGAGGAGGCCAGTAAGGGGTGACGATGAGCTCCAGGCGTTCGTCGGGAAATGTCGTGGCGTTCATCGGCGCCTCATCGGGATGATCCGCGACCGGCACGCCGAACTTGGCGGCGAGGACCCGTTCTCGGCGGATCCGGTCCGTGGCTCGGTTTCGAGCCGTTCTCATCAGCCAGGCACGCGGGTTGTTGGGGATGCCGCCCCGCGGCCACCGGTCTGCGGCGATCGCGAACGCCTCCTGCCCCGCGTCCTCGGCGAGATCGAAGTCGCCGAGGATGCCGATCAGTGTGGCCAGGACGCGACCCCACTCCTCGCGGAAGACCTCGAGCGTCGCTACTGCCAATAGGCCTCCGAGGGTCGGATCTCGACGGCGCCACCATAGCGGGCCGCCGGGACGCGGGCGGCCACCTCGATGGCCGCATTCAGGTCGTCGGCCTCCAGGACGAACACACCGCCCACCGCCTCCTTCATGCCGACGTAAGGACCGTCGGTCGTCAGGGTCTTGCCGCCCTCCATCCGCACGGTCGTCGCGTTCTCTGGGACCTCCATCGGCAGCCCGGGAGTAACGCCCGTGGTCTCGTTGATCCCTTGGTAGTCGACGGAGACCTGCTTCTGCTCCTCCTCGGGAAGTGCCGCCTGTCGCTCGAGGGCGTCACCCTGGTAGCACATCAGTGGCTCAAGACATGAGGCTCGCTCAAGAGTCGGCATCATCGCAATCGAGTTCAGATCAAGTCGACGCACGAGCCGTGGCCTTACGGGCGACGTTCCGGGATCCTCGGCCCCGGCGCGTGGGAGAGCCACGTAGGCGCTGCGAGCGCGAGCACGCGACGCTGTCCCTCGGTCGTGCCGCTGCCAAGCTCGCCGAACCAGACGCCCACGTCGCCTCCGAGAACGTTTGTGTCGGCGCCGGTCTCGACGATGACCACCTGATGCCCATCCGTATGCCCGGGCGCCGGCAGCAGGCGGATTCCCGGTAGCAGCTCCACCTCGCCCTCGTGCTCGACATACGTCGCGCCGTCGAAGTCGACCCATTCTCGGATCGTGTAGTCGTCCAGCGAACGCGCGTCGGCGAGCTCGCGTGCCTGGACGTGGATCGGTACGCCCGGGAAGAGGCGGTTGCCGCCGCAATGGTCGAAATGCAGGTGGGTGTTGATGACGCAGGCCACGTCGCGCGGGATGTTCTCGGGGTGCGGCGTCGGGCTCATATCGTCGAACTCGGGCCTCGAGTCGATCATCCCGGTGTCGACGAGCACACGGCCCTCCGGGTGGTCGATCGTCCAGACGAACACGGGCATCTGCTCGCCCTCGACGAGGAGCTCTGCCGCGAGGTGGGCGTTGATCTTGGGTCCTGGCATCACCATCAACTCCTCGTTCAGATCCTTGAGAAGCGCTGCTCGACGACGGCTCTACATGGGTCAATCGCCTGTTCCGTGAGTCGCTCGCGGTGCAGCTCCAGGTGGCGACGGATGACGCGTGTGTCTCGCGTCTCCAGCAGGGGCGCTCACGTCTCCTGGTGGCAGCCCTTGGCGCGAGAGCGGGGTGGCAGCGGAGGGCCGGTTCGTCATCGCGCCGCCTTCGCGGCCCGTGCCTCTACGGCGTGCTTCAGGGAGTCGACGTAGCTCGGCACGCCTCCCGCGAACGCATCGCGGTCCGCCTCCGCCTCGATCCCGCTCATGATCAACGTCAGAAGCGTCTTCCCCTCCTGGTCCTCGAGGGTGATCGCCTCCTGGTAATCGACGGTCCTTCCCCAACCGGACACGTACATCGACCCCTGGTACGCCAGGCGCCGGGGTCGATCGACCTCCGTGAACACGTGCGTCACGACGTCCGCGGGGCCGTCTCCCTCCGGGGGACCGAACTCGTATCGCCAGTTCCCGCCCACGCGGAGGTCGATGTCGAACTTCCTGAGCGACCAGCCCTCGACGACCCCGGCATAGATCTCTTCCTGGGCCGATGGGTCGACGATCGTGTCGAAGACGAGCTCCGCTGGTGCGTCGAGCAGTCGTTCGATCTTCAGGTCGTAGGTCATCGCGACTGTCCCTTCCTCTCCTTCAGAACCGCTTCCAATCGGTCCAGCCGACGTTCCCACTCCAACCGGTGCGCCTCGATCCAGCCGGCGACGTCATCGAGTCGAGCCGGCCCGAGCCGGCATTCCCGGACCCTGCCGTTCTTCTTCGTGGTCACGAGCTCGGCCTCCTCCAGGAGTCGGACGTGCTTCATCACCCCCGGAAGCGTGATGTTCGCTCTGGCCGCGAGGTCGCTGATCGAGGCGGGGCCGAGCCGGAGATGTTCCAAGATCTCGCGCCGAGTTCCGTCCGAGAGGGCGGAGAGCGTTCGGTCGAGTGTTGAAAGCTTTACCATTTGGTAAACCTTACGAGAGCGTCGGCCCTGGTGTCAACTGAAAGACTTGGCCGAGCCTGACGCCCGAGCCCGAGATCAAAGCCGACGTGGGAGGGCCGTTGTGACGGGGGACGCGACGAATGGCAGCATGCAGCTCGACGAGGTGGCTCGGCGCGCGAATGTGCCGAGCGAGTTCGTTCGGCGGCTCACAACGCTCGGTGCACTGAGCGAGGACATGTCCATCGCCGTCAAGCGAGAGCTTGGGCGGGTGCGGCTTCTGTACGCGTGGTCGCAGGCCGGCTTTTCTCCGGAGACCATCATGCGTCTCGTGGACCAGAAGGCCCTTTCGATCACGTTCCTCGACGCCCCCTCCGTCCAGGGGCCCGGACGGCTCGATCGCCCTTACGAGGACATCGCCGCCGAGCGCGGCGTCCCGGAATCGCTCATCGAGCGCCTCCACGAATCGATCGGGTTCGAACCCCCCACCCCGCTGGATCGGGCAGGCGAAGACGACCTCGCGCTGCTCGACGTCTTGGAGCTCTTCCGGAGCGTGGGCGTCCCGGATGAAGCGTCCGTCCGGCTGTTCGCGGTCTACGCCGACGCGATGGGCAGGCTCGCGAAGGCCGAGGCCGAGCTCTACGAGGCCCACATCGAGGAGCGTCTGCGAGCGAGCGGCATGAACGAGCGAGAGCTGATCGAGTTCGGGACGGACTTCGGGAATCGCGTCTCCGCGGCGCTGGAGCGAGCGCTCGTCATGGTGTATCGGCGACACCGCGTCCATGCGTGGATCGAGCACTCCGTGAACCACGTGGAGGCCGCACTCGACACAGAGGGGATCGAGAGCCACGTCTCTCAGCCGCCGGCGATTTGCTTCGTGGATCTCACCGGGTACACCCGGCTGACGGAAGAGCGCGGCGACCGATTCGCCGCCGATGTCGCCGCCCAGCTCGCGTCGCTCGTGAAGGACTTATCACGCCGACGCGGCGGGAGCCCGATCCGGTGGCTGGGCGACGGAGGGATGTTCCACTTCCGCGACCCGTCCCGTGCCGTGGATGCTGGTCTGGACATGATCGAGCAGTCTCCGGCGATCGGACTCCCCCCGGCTCACATCGGCATCCATGCAGGCCCGGTGATCTTCCAAGACGGCGACGTGTACGGGCGGACGGTCAACATAGCTTCGAGACTCGCGTCGGTCGCACAGGCCGGCGAGGTGGTGGTCAGCGACGAGGTCGCACAGCGTGCGAAAGGGTTCAGCTTCCAGGACATCGGCCCAGTGATCCTGAAGGGCGTGGCAGGCCCGATGCGGTTGTTCCGCTCCTCTCGATGACCTGGGCGAGATCGCGCGTGTTTCATCATCCCCCATTTGGAACCTCGACCGAGCTCCCACCCGGCAGTTCCGCGAGGGCGACCGGGAGCAGATCCTCGATCTGCTTCCAGTTGAACCACGGCTCGATGCCGAAGGTCTTCCATCCCTGATAGACCACGCCGAGCTGAAACACCCAGAATGCGCGAAACAGCTCGAGTCCTTCGAGCGTCTCGTCGGCGGCCTGCTCGTACAACTGAACGAACACGTTCTCCCGCACGGGGCCGAAGGGCACCGTCCCTCGCAGATGAGACAAGGCAACGAGCTGGGCAACATCCGACCTAGGATCGCTGATGCGCGCCTGTTCCCAGTCGACCACACAGACCACCTTCCCGTCGCGGAAGAGGTAGTTGAACGGGTTGGGATCCCCATGGCACAGGGCCAGGCGTCCTCCCGCAGGGGTAGATGCCCGCAGAACCGACAGAGCGCGGACCAACAGGGGGTCCTCGTCGCATCCGAACGCTCGCATCCGGTGCTGAACGACGTCGATCTCCTGGGCGAGGCCTGCACTCGGCGAATCGGGGACGCCAAGGAAGTCGAGGCCCGCCGCCCGCCAATCGAGTGCATGGATCGCGGCGAGGGCTTGGGCGAAGGGCGGGAGATCGGCGGAAAAGCCGGCGAAGTCCACCTCCGGAGCCGGCATGTGCGGAGCATCTACCCACTCCATGAGCAGACACGGGGCGCCGAAGAAGCTCGTGTCGCTGTCCGTGGCGAGCACTCCAGGCACCGGCACGCTTGTACCTGACAGGGAGCGCAGTACTGCCGCTTCGCGCACCACGTCGTATGGCTCGAAGATCCCCTTCGTCGGCTGCACCCGGAGGACCGCGTAGGCCACCGGCGAGTTCGTCAGCGAAAGCCGACACGTAACGTTGGAGAGCCCATCGGTCAGCGGATCGACCGCGTCAACGCCTGTGTTCTCGAAACCCGGGAGGCCATTGAGCCATGCACTCACACGCGCCAATTCCGGGGCGCCGCCGAGTTGACTCGGATACGCAGTTTCGGGACCGGGCACAACCGTCCCCCTTCCGTATCCCGACTTTCAGGGTACATTCACGAAGCCTACTTTCCTGGAGTGACCTCGCTCGACGTCGGCACTGAGCATGTGCGCGTGCCGCCGGTCAATCGACGCATATGGCCTTCACGGCCACGTGTCAGATATGCGCCTGGCGGATTCTGCTACTTCGCACGCGGTCCCCAATCCGGAGCGCTCTCCCAGGTCTCAGCCGATTTCGTCACGTTGCGGAGATGGGAGCCGTTGAGCTGCATCGCCCATAGATCGGCGTTGCGGGGAAGCCCGCCCGCTGGCCAGGCTCCAACAATCCTCTTCCCGTTCGGCGAGAACGAACACGACGCCCACTTGCCCTTCCCCGACGTGATGAGGTGCAGGTCCTTGCCATCCGGGCGAACGAGTCCGATGTCCCCGATCTCGTCGGATTTCTCGTGCGTCCGGAAGGCGATCCAGCGCCCGTCGGGCGACCAATCCGGCTCAGCGGCATCGCGGTTCCACGGCGTGATGCGGCGCAGTCCGCTTCCGTCGGTTCCGACGATGAAGATCGCGTGCTTGCCCTTGTTCGGGTCGAACCGTTGGAACGCGAACTGCGTCCCATCGGGCGACCATATCGGCGAATAGTCCTCGTAGCCGCGTTGGTCAGGCGTGGTGCCGACCTGTGTGACCTGGTGGAGATCCGAGCCATCGGTCCGCATCGTGAAGATGGCGGTGAAGCCACAAAACCCCGTACGCGGACACGTGGTGAAGAAGCGGGTGAAGCTGATCAGCGTCCCATCCGGCGACCAGAAGGGAGTGTTGTCGGCTTTGCATGAGTCGATACAGCTCGCGGACAGGTACGTCTTGTCCTTGCCGTTGGCCCGGATCTTGAAGATGTCGTCGAACGGTCCTGGACCACCCTCGCGCTGATACGCGATCCACCGTCCGTCCGGCGACCAGTCCTGCTGCCACGTCAGGACGCCTCGCTTGGGATGCGTGACCTGCCGCTCACCACTTCCGTCCGGATTGATCGTGAAGATCGCTCCCCACGAATGGCGGGCGTTCAGGTAGCGACGGAACGAGATCCGGCCGTTCTTCCCCGGATACGTCGCGTAGGCAGGTTGGGCCCCGAACAGAACCACCGAAGTCGCGGCGACCACGGCGATGGCACCCACGAAGCGCCTCATGGCCTCCCTCTCCTTCGCGGGCACCGCTGGAGGCGAGAGAGGGTAGTAAGTCTCCATTGCCGGGTCAATGCGGCGGAGAGACGCTTCGTTTGTCTGCAGCAGGGTTCGATGATGTACCTGGAGCAACTCGGGCTCGACGGCTGGGCAGAATTTCCGACTGATCGAGGGATTTCAAGGCCATGCAATGGAGAAGGCGCCTCTGGCGTGACCCCGCGGAGTACCTCGGCTGGCCGCCCTCCAGCACGACCTTGAGGTTCTCCGCCGTTCGCGTGTTCGGCCGCCTTGGCCTCTTGGGTAACGGTCCTCGTGCGCCAGAACGGTATGGGGCTCCGGTGTCGAGCGGAAATCGCGTTGGTTACTGGGCTCCTCGATCACGGCGCATCGGCTTTCCCGGCTGGCAGTATTACCCGATCGATGACGTCTTCGATAAACGGGCGTGGTGGAGGCGTTCCCTCGTCCGAGTGCCTGGCAGCGTTCCACTCGGCTTTTCCGGCCGTAAGAACGGGTATGAGTCTCGCAGGAAGGCTCGGGAGCCTCAGGTTAGGTGCGGAGAGACCTATCTAGATGGCGTGATCGTCCGACAGCGACGCGCTTGGAGGTGAGGTACATGCCCCAAGACACGGTCAACGTCCGATACATGGTCGACGATGTCGAGAACGCCGTCGACTTCTACACGAAGCACTTCAGCTTCACCGTCCAGTCCAACGCCGCCCCGGCCTTCGCCGACGTCGTTCGAGATCACCTTCGTATCCTGCTGAGCGGACCGACGAGTTCGGCCGGGCGTCCGATGCCTGACGGTCAGAAGCCCGGTCCCGGTGGGTGGAACCGGATCGAGTTCGTGGTCGAGGACATCGCGGCGGAGGTAGAGCGTCTGCGATCCGAAGGGGTGCGCTTTCGAAACGAAATCGTCACCGGTCCGGGAGGCAAGCAGATCCTGGTCGAGGATCCATCCGGGAACGTGGTCGAGCTGTTCGAGCCCGCGGGTGAATATCTCGAGACTTCTCCGCCGGCCGTAGTTCACGGTTGGCGAGGCCCCCTTGATCCGAAGACCGCCGAAGGGTAGTTGTAGCCCGCCACACGCTCAGTGATCCTGACTCACGCCCGGGACGCGAGGAACGATACTGCCCGAGTGAGCGACCCAGATCCTCGTCCCGATCGATCGCTCGACCACCCGAAGAGGTTCAGCCGGGTCCGGCCGTTCATCAAACCCGTCGCCCTCTTGGTCGTCGCAGCGGTCGCGCTCTACGTCCTCCTGCCCGGTCTCGTCTCGGTCTTCTCCTCGTGGCGATCCCTCGAGCACCTCGACTGGCCCTTCGCGGCGCTCGTGCTCCTCCTCGAGTTCGCGAGCTGGATCTGCCTGTGGGAGCTCGACCGGATCGCGCTCGGTGTGTCCGGCTGGTTCGCGGTCGCGTGTGCGCAGCTGGCCGGCAACGCCCTCGGCCGGATCGTGCCCGGAGCCGCGACTCCCTCGACGGTGGTGTTGCTGCGCCGAGCGGGGCTCGACGGGGGTGATGCCGCGGCCGCCCTGACCGCGTCGACCTTGCTCCAGATCGCGACGGCGCTCGCCCTCCCGGTGCTGGCTGTGCCGGCGATGCTGGGAGGCGCGCCCGTCGACCGCGGGCTGGAAACGGCGGCCTCCATCGGTCTGGCGGTCCTGGTCCTGTTGATCGTCGTCGGCGTCGTCTTGTTCACCACCGACACACCGCTCAGATGGATCGGCCACCTGGCTCAATCGGTGCTCAACGCCACGGTCAAGCGCGGACACCCCCTGGAGGGTGTCGCCGAGGAGCTCATCGCCGATCGCGATTTCATCGTGAACACGATCGGTCGGCGGTGGCGGGCGGCCCTGGTGTCGGCCGTGGGCAATACTGCCTTCGATTACCTCGCCCTGTTGTGCGCGCTTCGAGCCGTCGGGGCATCACCCCGCCCATCGCTGGTGATCCTCGCCTACGCGTCGGCTGAGCTCCTCGCTCAGGTTCCCTTCACGCCCGGCGGGCTGGGGTTCGTGGAGGCCGGCCTCGTCGGCACGCTCTCGCTGGCCGGCGTCCCCGGAACGGCCGCCCTCGCGGCGACGCTTCTGTATCGCCTGGTGTCGTACTGGCTTCCGCTCCCGCTCGGCGGGATCGCGTACCTCGCGTACCGCCGCCGATACGGATCGAAGGCGCGGCCGGCCTCAGCTCGGTGAGGGCGTCGGTGCGCGGCTCGTGCCCGAGTCAGATCCTCCCGCGTGCCCCAAGGTCAGCTGGTGGATCGCGTTCGTGAGCGTCAGGATCTGACGCGACAGGTCCAGCAGCTCCTCGTTCTGCTTCTCCTCGAGTTGGACGGACTTCCACTCCTGCGCGGCGACCACTTGGCGCTTGTCGTCAGCGCGGTTCTGGCTGATCATCACGAACGTCGAAAGAAAGATCGCTTCGAGGGACACGATCAGGGTCAGGGTCGGCCACGGGCTCCTCTCGATGACCAGCATCCAGATCGCGAACAGCGCGATGTGGAGGTACACGAAGTGCATCGACCCCGCATAGGACGTGATTCGGTCCGCGATCCGGTTCTGGAGCTTCTCGGCGCGCTGCTGAGCGTGCTCGACCAGCGCCGGATGCGGCTCGAGGGGCAGCGTGCGCTGTCTGCTCAATGTGTCCTCCCTTCGGCGGAGACGGCAAGAACGCTACCCCCCGGATGAAGATATCGGTCGGTACATGGGTCCATCGCGACCCTCATCCGTGAGATGATGAGCCCGTGGGGAGCGAGTTCGTGCCGGTGTTCTCGGCGGTGTCATGGGTCGAGGCAGAAATCGCCAAAGGCCGACTCGAAGCCGAGGGCATCACGGTCGATGTTCGAGGCGAAGGCGGCGAAGGCCCTTACCCGGTCGGTCCCGTAGAGCTCCTCGTCCCTGCGAGTTCCGAGGGGCAAGCGCGACGCATCCTCGAGCAGACCAACGATCGGTCTGATCAGTAGCTCCCGTCCGGTCGCGTGAAGTCGTCGGCGGCCAGACGCGCTAACGACGGCCGGTCGGCGAGTTCATCGAGCGGCAGCACAAACCAGAGCGCATGTGGTGATAAGGGAACCTATCAAGTCGATCGGCGAGGTCTGACAGATACCATTTTGGGTTGTGGAGCAGCCTCCGTCTCACTCGGGTAACCGACAGCCCATCCTGATCTTCGACGGGGATTGCGGGATCTGCACGCGGGCCGCGAACTTCTCCCGGCGACGCCTTCCACCCGGTGTCCGCGTGGTGCCTTGGCAGCTCGTCGATGATCCGTCGTCGGTGGGGCTCACGCGCAAGACGATCGCCGAGGCTGTGTGGTGGATCGACGCGCACGAGCGCCCCCACCGCGGACACCGCGCGTTCGCCGAGGCCGCTCGGGCATTCGGAGGCGTGTGGTGGATCCTCGGGACCCTCGGGGGCGTCCGGCCACTGGATCGGCTCGGCGCTCGTGTGTACGCCGTCATCGCACGGAACCGCTTCCGCCTCCCGGGCTCGACGCCCGCATGTCAGGTCCCGGCCTCCGCCGAGACGGCACCGCGATGAGCTCCATCCCTTGCGCTCCCATCGCCCGAGGCTAAGCCCTGGCCACGACAGACGGCTCACGACGCCTGCTTCGTCAGCTTGATGTCCCATCCACGGTCGCCACTCGGAACCGGCGAGCTCCCAATGACCGGTGATGATCCTCCCGTCGGCGTCGAACGACCCATGGAAGCGGGCTGTCAGCGTTCCGCATCTCCCAGACGAGGGCGTCAAGGGTTGCGTGAGATCAGCCTCGTACGCGGTCGGCCCGTCGGGACCGCTCTCAAGCGGGAGGCCTTCGCTGCCGATGCATCCTGCGCGCCCGGGTGAAGGTCACGGCCGGGCGTAACGGCTCTCTCTCCCTCCTTGCCATGAACTCCTGGGGACAGAGCCGAGCCAAACGTCACGAGGGCTTGGGGTAGACCTCGTTGTGAAGGGACGGTCTGCCGAGAGAGCGAGAGGCCGGGTAGGGGGGTCCCGGCCTCTTCGCTAGCTCGAACCGCGCTCCCGCTACGAACCCGACGGGCCGTGCGTGCCCGAGTTCCCGTGCGTGCCCGCAGCCTTCGCGGCCAGTTTGGCAGCATGCGCCGCAGCGTTCGCCTGCAGGTGCGCGAGCGAGTTGGCAAGGCCGGGGTTGTCTGGCTTCACCTTGAGCAGCGCCTCGTGACGGCAGATCGCGTTGTCGAGCCCGGTGATGCCGACGCACGCGGAGAAGTCCGGTGCGGTACCGGTCTGGTCCGGGGTCGTCGTTTCGGCCTCGGGGGCCTCGGTCTCGGTGGGCTCAGGCGAGTCTGAGACAGCCGGCGAGGTGCTTGACGTGGGCTTGCCGTGGACGCCGCCGGTGGCGGCGCTGGCGATCGTGCCGGCCACGACGAGCACGGCAAGCGCTACGAGGAGGATCCTGAGCGGCTTCATGAGCTCAGTATCGGCCGGACCAACGGCGAACGAGATTGGCCGAACGGCTAGTTCGGGCGGCCGCGTCGGGGACGACTCTCAGCCTGGCCAATCGCCGTGCGGCGGCGGCTCCCCGGGCGTTGGCCTCCTCCGCCCTCCAGATCTGGGCGCATCCCGACCGCACAGGGCGACTCCCGCCCACGGGGCCCGCGCTCTGCGTTGAGGGCGCTGTTGGAGCCGGCGCTTAACGCTCGATCTCGCGCCGATCGTAGTTCGGACCTACTCCGCCGGCTCACCGTGGGGCGCAGGCTCCCGGTGCGCCCGGTGGCCCGGATCTTCCGACAAGAGCCGGCCTCGCCGGCGAAGTGCGCGGGCCTCTTGACAGCAGCCATCACAGGCATGGTCGCCATCGTCGACGGCGCCGATTCGATGGAGCCATTCCAGCGAGTCAGGATCGGGGTGCCCGATTCCGTCGGCGCACAGCCGGACCAGGAGATTGTGTCGATCCGTGAGGATGTCGCGGGGCCAGCCGACCATGCCGTGGTCGGAGGGGTTGTGCCAGGGACAGTGATACCCCTCGCATCGCGAAGGCGGATGGATCGTGATCGCAGTGTGGCTCACCTCGAACTCATCGGCCGGTGGAGCGGACCTTCTTGAGCGACTTGGCTCGACGCCCAGGCAGTAGCGCGACGGCAAGAAGCAGAGCCGTACCTCCGGGCAACCTTCGAGCCTGACTCCCGTTTACTTCTGTGCAGCGCACTCGAAGGAGGTGTCGACCAGCAGTCGCCGTTCTGGCCTTCACGAAGGTTCCTCGTGACTACGTTCCGCGCATGAAGGGAGGGGGAGGGATGATCGGTCAACGGAGGAAATGGGGTCTTCGGCAGCAGGAACGGCGGCGGCCGGCTTCGCTCTTCGTCGTCGCGTTCTCGCTCCTGCTGATCATGCTGTTCCTGGCACCGGCAGCCGGCGCCGTCACGCAATGCACCTTCGCGGGCGCCACCGCGACGGTGACCATCGATGCCGGGAACTCCGCCATCATCGGCGTGAACACGGCGCCCACACCAGACGAGATCATCTTCGACAATGACACGACGCTTGCGGGCGCCGCGCAATGCGGTAACGCGGACGTGACGAACACGAATCTGATCGGCGTGGATGGGAGTGCCGGCAGCCAGACCTTCGTCGTTGCCTTGTCTGGCGGCGCCTTTAGATCGAGCAACGACTTCAATATCGATCTGGGAACCGGGACCGACACGCTCACGATCGTCGGGTCCGGCGGTGCTGACACGATTGGCTTCGCATCGGCGACGAGCATCACGCTTGGCGGGGGCACAGACATCACGCTCGCCTCGGGATCGGTCGAGGCATTCACCGTGAACACCGGGCTCGGTAACGACGCCGTGAGCGGTGGGCCCTTCGCGACTGCCATCATCATCAACGGCGATGCGGGAAACGACATCCTCTCCGGCGGGAGCGGCGTCGACACGGTCAACGGCAGTGCAGGGAACGACACGATCAACGGTGGTACGGGCACGGCGAACGACACACTGACCGGTGGCGACGGCACGGACAGGCTGACCTATGCGGGTGTGACGGTCGCGCTGACGGTCAACCTCGCCACCACGACCCCGCAGAATACCGGCGGGGGCGGAACCGACACGATCTCGGCCTTCGAGAACCTCACCGGCGGATCGGGTGCCGACAACTTGACGGGGAGTAGCGTCGCGAACTCCGTCGACGGTGGTGACGGGGACGACATCATCAACTGCGGCGACGGGAACGACAGCCTGCAGGGTGATGCCGGCGACGACACCCTGATCGGGGGTTCCGGGGATGACATCATCAACGGTGGCGACGGCACCGACACCGTGAGCTACGCGGGGACAACGAGTTCGGTTACGGTGAACCTCTCCGTGACGACCGCCCAGAACACGACCGGGGCGGGCACGGACACCATCACGAACACAGAGAACCTGTCCGGAGGCAGCGGCGGCGATACGCTCACCGGATCCAGCGGACCCAACGCGCTGGGCGGCGGTGACGGCGGCGACTCTCTCAACGGCGGCGGTGGCAACGACACGATCCGCGGCGGGTCTGGTGACGACAACGGTCGCGGTGGCGCCGGGAATGACGCCGTCAGGCTCGGCGGCGGCAACGACGCGGGTCGAGGCGGGGGCGGCAAGGACGCGCTCCGAGGCGCAGGCGGCAGGGACGCGCTTCGAGGCGACGCCGGCAACGACAGGATCCGTGGCGGGATCGGCAACGACAGGATCCGTGGCGGCCCGGGCAGAGACACGTGCAAGGGCGGCCCCGGCAAGGACAACATCGAGGGCTGCGAGAACTGATCTGGAGGTTCTTACGGAAGGTTATGAGGACGATCTCTTCCGAGCCGCGGCCTTGCCACCCTTTCGCCCAGCGTTCTTCTTCTGGGCCGTCGTTCCGCCCTGCTTCGAACTTCCGCCCGACCCGGACTTCTTACCGCCGCGGCTTGAGGCGCCTGGCGAATTCGCGATCCGCGCGGCGCGCTCCTTCGACATGCCCTTGCGCTTGAGGGCCTCGTACTGCTTCTCGTTCTTCACGCTCGGTCGCTTGTCGGGCATCTCGGCGCTCCTCTCAGCCGGCTCCGTCTCAAGTCTTTACCTACCACGGAAGGAACGAAACGGTGGTTGAGAGCCGAATACAAGGGTATGGCGGAGACATGGCCTCGAAAACGAAGGAATCGAAAAAGGGCACGGTCGTCACCGCGCTCGGCGAATCCGCCCTGACCGGTCTGCCTGGGAAGGTCGGTGGTGCGGTAGCCAAGCCCGTTTCCCAGCGAACACGCTGGTCCGAGCAGCAGATCCGGACGGCGATCGGCCTCGCCCTGTTCGCATGGGCGCTGTACCGGGTGCTCCGGCCCGCGGTCCGCGCGATCCGGAATCGCTGATTCGGCATAGATCGCGCCCACACCGGGTACCAGAGCGGTACGTGTCCAATCGATCACATGGGAGGTTCGCATGGGGCTGTTCGGAACCGCGCTCGCGTTCGGAGCCGGCTACGCGACCGGCATGAAGCTCGGCGACAAGCCGATGGAGAAGCTGCGAGAGACCACGCAGCAGATGCGTGGTCGCACCGGGGCCGCCTCGGCGGTCGATGTCCGTTCGGTGACCGAGGTCATGTCCACATCCGTCGAGACCGTGCAGGGCGACACCAGCCTCGTCGAGGCGACCCAGCGGATGGCACGTGCGGATATCGGCGACGTCCTGGTCGTCGATTCCGGCGGCGCGCTCCGCGGCATCGTCACCGACCGGGACATCGCGATCCGTGTCGTTGCGGAGGGTCAGGATCCGCGAAGCGTCCAGGTCGGAGAGGTGATATCACCGGCCGTCAGCGTGGGATCGAACGCCACCGTCGAGGAGGCGATGGGCCTCATGCGCCAACACGACATCCGCCGTATCCCTGTGGTGGACGCCACCGGCAGGCCCATCGGCGTCATCTCGCTCGGAGACCTTTCGACATCACGCAAGGCCCGCGGCGTCCTGGCGGACATCAGCGCGGCGCCGCCGAACAACTAACGCCCCGAACCGCCAGGACCGAGGAGCGTCCGCCAGGTTCGAGCGATCACTACCGCGCACCTGAAAGGCGTCGCGAACCCGATGTGCTGTACCGGGCGGTTCGGGGGTCGTGACCCCGGTTCGCACCGAGGCCGGCGGACGGTAACGTTAGGTCGATGGAATACGTGAACCTGGGCACCACCGGCCTCCGCGTCTCGCGCCTCGTGCTCGGGATGATGAGCTTCGGCAAGCACCCGGGGCGGGAGTGGGCCCTCGACGAGGATGCCGCCGACCCAATCGTCCGCCGCGCCGTCGAGGACGGGATCACCTTCTTCGACACGGCAGACGCCTACAACGGCGGCCAGAGCGAGGTGGTCACCGGGAACCTCCTCCCGAAGCTCTTCGGCACGCGCGAGGAGTACGTCGTGGCGACCAAGGTGTTCTTCGAGACGATGCCGGGCGAGAACGGCCGCGGCCTGTCGCGCAAACACGTGCTCGCTTCGATCGACGCATCGTTGGAGCGGCTCGGGCTCGACTACGTCGACCTCTATCAGATCCACCGATGGGACCCGCTCACACCGATCGAGGAGACCATGGAGGCGCTTCACGATGTGGTCAGGGCGGGCAAGGCTCGCTACCTGGGGGCGAGCAGCATGTTCGCGTGGCAGTTCGCGAAGGCTCAGCACGTCGCGCCTACTCCGTTCGTCTCGATGCAGAACCACTACAACCTCGTGTACCGGGAGGAGGAGCGCGAGATGATTCCACAGTGCGTCGACCAGGGGGTCGGTGTCCTGCCGTGGAGCCCGCTCGCGCGCGGCCTCCTGGCCGGGAATCGAACCCGCGAGGGCAGGCGGCTTACGACGCGCGCCAAGACCGACGAGTTCGGCGAGAGCCTCTACACCCCCGAGGTCGACTTCGCCGTCGTGGAACGGGTGGACGAGGTCGCCTCCGCGCGCGGAGTCTCGGCCGCCCAGGTCGCGCTGGCGTGGCTCCTGCACAAGCCCGCGGTGACGGCGCCGATCGTGGGGGCGACCAAGGTCGAACACATCGAGGACGCCATCCGCGCGGAGGATCTTGTCCTCTCGCAGGACGAGATCACGCGACTCGAGGAGCCGTACGTCCCGCACGCGATCTCCGGTCACTAGCGAGCGGCGAACCGCCGTTACGCGCCCGCCCGAAGAAGAGCGTCCTCATGGGTGTCCGCTCTGAGACCTTGCTATGCCACCTCTCGACGATGGCTCTGCGCGAACTCCTGGAGCCGGATCTGGCACGTCGAGCAGAGTGCGTCGGGACGAACGATCGCCTGCCCGCCGACGAACGCGCTGAGATATAGACGCGCGAGTTGCTGGGCGCATCGTGGGCACAGCGACGGGTGAGCGATGTAGCGCGACGTACGCTCAACGGTACGGACCCGCCCGGTCGCGCGCAATCGCCCGATCTGGGCACGACCGAACGGTGGACGGCGAGTCGTGGGAGGGCGAGTTCGGGATGGTCCTAAAGTCCCCTTCCCCGGTGCCGATTTCGTTCTCATGAAACGGCTTGGGGCTCAGCGGCCCACGAACCCTGTCGATCCCGGGGTTCAGGAGGAGCGCGAGGCGCAGTTCGCCAGGAACATCGACGCCTTCATCCGTCGAGACTTCGGCGTCATCGAGGAGACCATGCGGCCTGACGTCACGCTCGAGATGCCTGGGTCGTCCTGGGTCGCGGGTACCTACCTGGGTCTCGAGGAAGTGGGTCGCGGCGTCGTGGCGCTCCGCCAGGTGCTCAACTCGGATACGAGGTTGATCACGTTCCTCCACGAAGGGGACCAGATGGTCGTGAGACACGCGATCAACGTGAGCGGCCCACGCCACGACATAGAGATGAACCTGAGTGTGAGGATCGGATACGACGAGCAGGGGAAGTTCGCGACCATCGACGTCGAGCCGGCCGATATCGACCTCTTCGACTACGTCGTGAACTCGCGCCTCAACGGAACCGCTCCGTAACCGGGCCCGCAGCGCTTCACCCGGTCCGAACGGGCACGTGCCCCTCGATGGTCGTGCCGGCGCCGGAGCGGGAGCGGACGGTGAGTGTGCCACCAAGCGCGGCCAGACGATCCGTCATGTTCTGGAGGCCGCCGCCGAGGCGTGTCGCGGCGCGGTCGAACCCCCGGCCGTCGTCGCGGATCGAGAGCACGAGCTCCCCGTCGTCCTCGAGGAGAGTCACGGCGACCTCGTTGGCCTCCGCGTACTTGGCGGCGTTCTGCAGGGCCTCGAGCGTGCAGAAGTAGACGGCGGTCTCGAGCTCCTGCGGGTAGCGACCGATCCCATTGGCCTCGACGTGTACCGGTACGGGTGAGCGTCGAGCCTGCGCGTCGATCGCGGCCGCCAGTCCCCGGTCGGCCAGCAGCGGCGGGTAGACGCCGCGCGCGAGCTCGCGGAGGTTCTCGAGCGCGTCGGTCACGTCGCCCTCCAGCTGCTCGAGCATGCGATCGGCCTCGGCGAGGTCCTTCGACGCGGTCGACCGGGCGAGCCTCAGCCGGACCGCCAGGGCGACGAGCTGCTGCTGCGCGCCGTCGTGCAGGTTGCGTTCGAGGCGTCGTCGCTCCGCGTCCTGGGCCGCGACCAGCCGCTGGCGGGAGGCGCGGAGATCCTCGATCAGCCGGGAGTTCGCGAGCACGAGCCCGGCCTGCCCGGCCAGGTCGGTCACGAGCTTCTCCTCGACCGGTGAGAGGGCCTCGTTGGGCGGCTTGGTCACGGTGAGCAGTCCGAGGAGCTCCCGCTGGTGCCGAACAGGCACCGACGCGGTCGCCCCCTCGACAACGGGGGGCTCCTGGCCCACAAGGGCGATCGCGGTGGCCGTCGCCCCGTTCGTCGGCCATGTCGCCACCGGCCGGACCTCGTTGCCGACCCTGAGCCAGACGACGGCCGAAGAGGCGCCCGTTCCTTCCGCGAGGAGCCGTGCCATCCGGACCAGGACGTCCTCATCCGAGTAGGTCTCGCCGACGTGCTCGGCGAACCGGGACAGGACCTCGTAGGGCGTCGCCCGCTCCCCGTAGACGAGCCGGTTGGCGATCTGTTGCGCTTGCCGCCGGATCGGCTGGAACGCCACGGCGACGACCGCGGTCGCGACCAGCGAGACGCCCTCGGTGACCCCGATGAACGCACCGATCACCACCACCACGATCACGTAGATCGCGGTGATGAACGCCGCGAGCGCCCCGTACGTGATCGTCTTGTTGATGATCAGATCGATCTCGTAGAGGTTGTGCTTCAGCATCGCGATGCCGATCGCGACGTACAGGAACAGCAACGAGATCGAGACGATCGCCGAGACGACGGCCGAGTCGAAGAAGAACCCGACGCTGAACGCCACGGCGGCGACCGCCGCGGCCGAGACGAACCACTTGAGCTGGAGCCGTTCGGCGCCCGTAGAGCGCCGGTACCGGAACGCGAGCGAGACGACCGACAGCATCAGCGCGACGATCTCCGCGAGCACCGCGATCACGATCGCCACTCGCGCGATGTCGCCGGCGGACCCGGCAGCCACGTTGATCCCCTCGAACGGGTCCGACCAGCTGGCCGTCGCGAGGGTCAGGGAGGCGGCCGTGAGCAGGACGTAGATGACCATCACGAGCCAGACGACGGGACGCCAGCGTGGCGAGGGGAGGTGTCCGGTCGGGAACAAAAGGAACAGCAGGGTGAGGCAGACGATGGGGATGGGCCACAGCACGTTGCTGAGCCACGCCAGCGCCCGTCCGGCCGGGAGGACTCCGGGGTCGGCAAGGAGCGCGTGGAGCGCGTAGGCCTGCCCGAAGCTCGCGAGCGCGAGCGCGGCGCCCGCGACGATGAAGACCCAGCCGATCGCGTTCCGCGGAGCCTTGTTCACGATCACGATGCCGAGGATCGGCACGCCCATGTTCACGATCAGGTCGGCGACGTCGGCGGCGCTCCAGATCCCGACGTTGCCCGGCAGGTCGCTCTCGCGATCGACGAACAACAGCACGAGGGCGGCGACGAGCAGCACGATGGAGGCGATCCCGACGGACCATGCCAGCCTCCGAGCGGTCCACGTGGTCATGTCCTCACCCCGCCCCGGATTGTGCCCTCATGGCGCCCCATCCGGAAGTTGGATCGTGAGACGAAGATGGAGCCCGGGCGCCCGAGGAGACCATAATGCGCCGTCCGGACGGAAGGAGGCGGGCGACCTGAGCGATGACGTCGACACCGAGGTCGATCAGGGCGGTTGGATCGCGGTGCTGCCCGCGTCCGATCTGCCGGATCGCAAGCCGGTGAAGGTGGATGCGGACGGTTCGGCGGTGCTCCTCGTCCGAAACGGCGAGGAGCTGTTCGGGATCGGCAACCGCTGCACGCATCAGGGCGCACCCCTGCACAGGGGGCCGGTGCGGTTCGGCGGATCGCTCCGGACGGTGCAGTGCCCGCTCCACGGCAGCACGTTCGATCTCGCCGATGGCCGGGTGCTGCGCGGTCCCGCGACCGAGCCGGCGCGAACGTACGAGACGCGTATCTCAGAGGGCGTCGTCGAGATCCGGCCGCGGTAGGATCCGCGGCGTGGGACCCGAGAGCGGCACCGGAGCCACCGGTCGGTTCGGCTCGAGGTTCGTGGGCCTGGGGATCGGGCTGGCCACGCTCGTGATCCTCGTGATGCTCCCCTTCCTGATCCCGGTCACCTTCTACGTCGTCGCGAACATCTACGCGCTCATCAAGGGGACGACGTTCTCCGCCGGCACCGCGAACACCGGCGTGGTCCTTACCCTGCTGGTGATCTCGGTGGTCGTGTTCCCGGTGGGGCTCGCCGTCGCGATCGCCTACCTGGGCCGCGCGCTGTCGCCGAAGCGACGTCGCGGCTGAACCGCCGGTTCGCTACCCTCCCTAGCTTCATGTCGACGCTCAGACAGGACCCGACCACCCGTCAGTGGGCGATCCTCGCCACCCGTCGCGAGGAGCGGCCGCACGAACCCGTCGTGATCCCCCGCCCCGAGCTGCCCGAACGGGATCCTGCCTGCCCCTTCTGCCCGGGGAACGAGGACCAGACGCCGCCCGAGATCCTGCGGGAGCCGCCCGGGCCGAACTGGCAGGTCCGCGTGGTCCCGAACATGTACGCCGCGCTCTCCGGCGACGGAACGGCGGGCCGGTCGGGCGAGCCGATGTTCCGCGAGATGCCCGGGATCGGGAGCCACGAGGTCGTGATCGAGACCCCGCGGCACGACGGCCGCATGGACGAGATGTCCACGGAGGCGGTCGCGAGAGTGGTCCGGGTGTGGCGGGAGCGGTATCGAGCCCTCATCGCACGGCCGGACGTCCGCGCCGTGGTGGTATTCAAGAACTTCGGAACCCTCGCCGGTACCTCGCTCACCCATCCGCACTCGCAGATCGTCGCGACCCCCGTGTACCTTCCCCGCCTGCTCCGCAGGCTCGACGTGGCCACGCGCTACTACGACGAGAACGGCGCGTGCGTCTACGACGAGCTGATCCAGGCCGAAATGCGCGCGGGCGTGCGGATGGTCGAGGAGGTCGGGGGGTTCGTCGCGTTCGAGCCGTGGGCCGCGCAGACCCCGTTCGAGACGTGGATCGCGCCCACGTTCCATCAGGGGTCGTTCGGCGACCTGGCCGACGAGGCGATCGACGACCTCGCTGAGGTCCTGATCCGAACGCTGGCGGCGGTGCGCCGCGCGTGCGGCGATCCCGACTACAACCTCGTGATGTACTCGGCGCCCACCAACGGCGGCCACGCTGAGCAGGTCTTCCACTGGCACCTCAAGCTGATCCCCCGGATCTCGACCCAGGCGGGGTTCGAGATCGGCTCGGCGATGGCGATCAACACGGTCGCGCCCGAGGACGCCGCGGACGCCCTCCGGCGGGCGCTCGCCAACGCCTAGCACCCCGAGTCGACCCAGCGCGGCCCGGCTCCGACGGGCACCTCCAGCCGTTCGGCGAGGCGCGTGAGCCTGCGGCGGTAGATCCGCATCTCCCTTCGGTTGAAGTCCGCGTGGGTGCTGCAGCGCCAGTCCGGGTACCGCTCGTGGTGGAACGGGCTCTGGAGCGTCTCGGCGTGCCCGATCACATTGCCCCACGAGATCCCGTAGCGTGACATCAGCCACACCGTCAGGCGGAGCGACGCGCGCATCATGTCGTGGTCGCCGAGGATCGCCCCGGCGCTCGTCCCGACGTGCTCGATCCCGATCGCGGTCCAGTTCATCCCGATCGCGTGGCGGCACCGGATCCCCAGGTTCACGAGCTGGTAGATCGTTCCGTCCGTGTCGATCAGGAAGTGCGCGCACACCCCCGGCTTCTCGCCCAGATGCGTGTCGTTCGCGGCGAAAAGGTTCCACGCGGAGTCGAACGAGGTTCCATCGGTGTAGTGCTCGACGACGACCTGGGGATCCGTGAGCTCGTACGTGTGCTCGCCGTAGTGGCGCTGGGAGTACCGAGCCATCTGTCGCTTGCGGGCCGCGCCGAACGGGATCTTCTTCCACACGATCTCCGGCTTCACGTCGCCCGGGTCCGGGACCCCGACCGCGATCGCAACCGACTGGGGCGCGACCAGGAGCAGGGCCGAGACCAGGAGCAGCGCCGAGACCAGGAGGGCGGCGGCGCGTCTCACGCGGCAGCCCGGAGGCGCTCGAGGGTGCGCCCGCGCCCGAGGAGCTCCAGGGACTCTGGCAGCGGCGGCGACACCGTCGACCCGGTCACCGCGGCCCGGACGGGTTGGAACCCTTTCGTGCGGTTCAGGCCGGCCGACGCGGCGAGCTCGTCGAGCCTGGCCTTGATCCCATCGGCCTCCCACCGCCGCAGGTCGGATAGCCCGTCGGCGACGCCCTTCAGGTAGCCCTCCGGGGCCTTGGAGATCACCCCCGAGGCCTGCTCGTCCGGGGCGATGTCGTCGGTGAACAGGAACCGGAGCAGCTGCACCGAGTCCGAGAGGGTCCTCATCCGCTCCTTGACCATCGGCATCGCGCGGCGCAGGAGCTCGAGATCCGGAGACAACCCCGCGGCGGACAGGAAGTGCAGGCAACGAGACGCGAGGTCGTCGTCCTCGAGCGACTGGACGTAGTGGTTGTTCATCCACTCGAGCTTCTCGACGTCGAACCGCGCCGGGTTCCTCGAGACGCGTTCGAGCTCGAACGCGTCGATCAGCTCCCGCTTGGACAGGAACGTCGTCTCCGCGTCCTTGGACCAGCCGAGCAGCGCGAGGTAGTTCATCAGCGCCTCGGGGAGGATCCCCCGCTCGCGGAACGCCTCGACGCTCGTCGAGCCGTGCCGCTTGGACAGGGGCTTGCCGTCCGCGCCATTCACCTGCGGCACGTGCGCGTACGCGGGTGGCGTGCCGCCGAGCGCCTCGATCACCGCCGCGTTCCGGGGCGCGCTCGCGAGCAGGTCGTCGCCGCGGATCACATGCGTGATCTCCATCAGCATGTCGTCGACCGCGACCGCGAGCAGGAACACCGGCGAGCCGTCCGAACGCACGATCACGAAGTCGCGGATCTGACCCGGCGGCCACCTGACCTCGCCCTTCACGAGGTCGGGGATCACGTGCTCCCGCTCTGGCATCAGGAAGCGGATCGCCGCGACGCGGCCCTCGGCCTCGAAGGCCGCCCGCACCTGCGGATCACGACACTTGCCGTCGTAGCCGGGCGCCTCGCCCCGCGCGCGGGCGGCCTCGCGTCGCTCCTCGAGCTCCTCCTCCGTGCAGTAGCACCGGTACGCGTCGTCCTGGGACAGGAGCCGCTCCGTCATCTCGCGGTAGATGCCGAGGCGCTGGGACTGGCGGTACGGTGCGTGCGGCCCGCCGACATCGGGGCCCTCATCCCAGTCGATCCCGAGCCACCGGAGCGAGTCCATCACGCCGTGGAAGGCCTCCTCGGTGACCCGCGAGGCGTCCGTATCCTCGATCCGCAGGACGAAGGCGCCGTGGTGATGGCGCGCGAATGCCCACGAGAACAGCCCCGTCCGCGCATTCCCGACGTGGATCGACCCCGACGGCGCGGGCGCGAACCGGGTCCGAACGCCCGGGATCATGTGCCCGCCTCCACCGGGTTGGCGAGCGTGCCGACCCCGTCGACCTCGACCTCGACCACGTCGCCGGCCGACAGCGGGCCGACCCCCTCCGGGGTCCCCGTGAGGATCACGTCGCCGGGCAGCAGGGTCATGAAGGTGGTGACGTACTCGATCAGCGTCGCGACGCCGAACACCATCTCGCTCGTCTGCCCCGCCTGGCGCACCTCGCCGTTGACGCGCGCCTCGACCCGAACGTCGTTGGGGTCCAGGTCGGTCTCGATCCACGGCCCCAGCGGACACGACCCGTCGAACCCCTTCGCGCGCGCCCACTGATCGTCGGTCTTCTGGAGGTCGCGGAGGGTGACGTCGTTCCCGCACGTGTAGCCGAGGATGTGCTTGAACGCATCCTCGGTGCGGACGTTCCGCGCGATCCGGCCGATCACGACGGCCAGCTCTCCCTCGTAGTCCACCCGGCGGCTGATCGGCGGCAGCCGGATCGGGTCGCGCGGCCCGATCACGGCGGTCGAGGGCTTGAGGAACACCAAGGGCTCTTCCGGCACCTCCATCCCGAACTCGGCCGCGTGCGCCGCGTAGTTCTTCCCGATGCAGACGACCTTCGACGGCAGGACCGGCGCGAGCAGGCGAACGTCGTCGAAGGGGACCTCCTCGCCGGTCGGGACCGGATCCTCGAAGAACGTGCCCTGCAGCGCGCGGATCGTGCCCGACTCGAACTCCGAAGCACCGGTCGCGATCCGGTCGCCGAAACGGAAGCGGACGAGCCTCACGCGCCGCAGGCTACCGCACGCCCCTTCGCGCCCGGCGAACGACTCAGCGCAGGGCCGTGCGGAACGCCGCAGGCGCGGCGCCCTCGAGCTCGATCTCGGTCGCGCCGAGCCGGGCGGCAAGGTCCCCCACCGCCCCGGCGACCGAACGCCAGACCTCGCGCGTGGGCTCGGTCTGCGGCGCGGCGTGGACGGCCCGCACGAGCAACCGCCCCTTCACGCGGTCCATCGCCGGGTCGACGAGCGCGACGAACCGGTCGCCGTCGAGCACCGGCATGGCGTAGTACCCGTACCGACGCTCGGCCTTGGGGACGTAGATCTCCATCCGGAACGGGAGATCGAACAGCAGCTCCGAACGCGATCGGTCTGCGATCAGGTTGTCGAACGGCGACAGCATCGTGGTACGCGGCGCCCAGCCG
>JBKPRY010000006.1:0-2369 GCA_046734755.1 Actinomycetota bacterium
GCACCGGATCCGTTGGACTGACTCGCAGCGCTGAGGACCCGTCCGGCCGGCGCGGATCAATCGGCGACTCTCCCGCAGCCGAGCGCGTCAACAGTCCCGGTTCAGCTCGCCAGCAGTGCCCGTACCTCGGCGGCGGTCGACTGCGAGAGCGCCTCGGCCGCGAGCGCCGTCGCGTCGGCGAGGGTGGTGCGGCGGACGGCATCCTTGACCGTGGGGATCGCCGGTGCGCTCATCGAGAGCTCGCGGATTCCGAGTCCGATCAGCAGCGCGGTCGTGTTCGGGTCCCCGGCCAGCTCGCCGCAGATCGCGGCCGGGATCCCGGCGGCGGTCGCCGCGTCCGCCGTCTCGCCGATCAGCCGCAGGACGGCCGGGTGGAGCGGATCCGCGATCCCGCTCACGCGGTCGTTGCCTCGATCGGCGGCCAGGACGTACTGCGTGAGATCGTTCGTCCCGATCGACAGGAAGGCGACCTCGGCCGCCAGCCGTCGCGCCAGCAGTGCGGCCGAGGGCACCTCGATCATGATCCCGGTGTGCGGCACGGCTCCTCCGCCGACGGCGTCGTCGAGGGCGGCGAGCGCGCGGTGAAGCTCGTCGACGGTCGCGATCATCGGGAGCAGGATGCGGACGTCGTGGTCGGCCGCGACCCGCGCGATCGCTCGCAGCTGCGGCCCGAACACGTCCGGACGGTCGAGCGCCAGGCGGATCCCGCGGACGCCTAGGAACGGGTTCGCCTCGTGCGCCTGCGCGATCCCGGGGATCCGCTTGTCCGCGCCGACATCCAAGGTCCGGATCGTCAGCGGGCGACCGTCCAGCGCCTCGGCGGCCGCCCGATAGGCGCGCTCCTGCTCGTCCTCGTCGGGGACCGACGCGCGCCCGATGAACAGGAACTCCGTCCGGAGGAGGCCGACGCCGTCGCATCCGGCGGCCACCGCCGCCCGCGCGTCCCTCGCGATGTCGCCGGCTCCCCCGAGGTTCGCGAGCACCTCCACGTGGACGCCGTCGGCGGTCGACGCCGGGCCCGCGGCCCTGGCCCGGGCAGAGTGCTCTCGGCGGGCGGTCTCCGCCGCCGCGGCCTCGAGGGCGGAGATCGTGGTCGCCGGGGGGTCGACGTACAGGAGGCCGGTCGTGCCGTCGATCCCGAGCGGCACGTCGTCGTCGACGGTGAGCAGTCGCTCGCCGAGACCGACGACGGCGGGGATCCCCAGGGCGCGCGCCAGGATCGCCGCGTGGGAGGTCGGCCCGCCGTGCGCGGCGGCGATCCCCCGGCAGACGTCCGGATCGAGCCCGACCGTGTCGGCGGGCTGGAGGTCGGCCGCGACGAGGATCCCCGTCGCGCCCAGCCGCGGGTGGGGGATCTCGACGCCCAGGATCCGAGCCAGGACCTGCCGGCCGACGCTGCGGAGGTCGGCGGCGCGCTCGCGTAGGTAGGGGTCCTCCAGTCCTTCCCAGACGGCGGCGAGCTCGTCGACCGCGGCCGACCACGACGCGGCCGCGCCTGCCCCGGCGACGATCCCGGCCTGGGTCGGGGCGAGCAGGGCCTCGTCCTGGAGGAACAGAAGGTGGGCGTCGAAGATCGCGGCCTGCTCGCGTCCTAGGGAGATCTCGGCGTCGTCTCGCTGGCGGCGCACGTCGTCACGGACGGAGGCGAGGGCTCGCTCCAGCAGGTCGCGCTCTGCCGGTGCCGGACCTTCCGATCCCGCAGGGATCGGAAGGTCCGGCACCCGGAGGTGTCGCGCCCGCCCGACCGCCGCCCCCGGAGAGGCGGCCACGCCTCGGATCGCACCATCGGGAAGCTCCTCGTCCTCGACCTCGCTGGGGAGCGCCGGGCCGGCCTCCGTCGCGACCTCGTCGAACCGCCGGTCGGCCAGGGCACGCATCGCGTCGACGACGAGCGCGGCCTGGGGACCGCGGGCCACGACCTCGATCCGCTGTCCCGCCGTCGCTCCGAGCGTCGCGACCGCGTTGAGGCTCCTCGCGCTCACCGGTCCGCGGCCCGCCGAGACGTTCGCGACGCGGACATCGGCATCGAACGCGCTCGCGGTCTGCACGAGCCTCGCCGCGGGTCGCGCGTGGAGTCCGTGCGGGAGGTCCACTTCCAGCGTCACGCGGACCTCGGGCCCGTCGGCGGTGGCGACGGGGGCCTCCTCGATCGGCTCGGCCGAGGGCACTTCGGACCCCAGGTGCGCAGCCTTCCCCGCGAGCCCGCGTCGGGCCTCGCGCTCGACCTCCTCGAGGGGACGCCCGAGCTTCGCGGCGACGGCCGCGGCCACCGCTCCCTCGACGAACGGCGCGTCCGACAGGACGACGCGCGCCCGACGCTCGGGGTCCAGAAGATCCAGCCCCATCTCCGCGGACAGGACCGCGCTCCC
>JBKPRY010000007.1:0-2892 GCA_046734755.1 Actinomycetota bacterium
GCGAGGAACGGGACGTTCAGCACGGCGCCGAGCGCCCAATAGACGCGGAACTCTCCCGAGGTCCATCCGTTCGCGACGCCGAACGCCACGGCGAGGGACGCCCCCGCATACATGAGGAGCGCGAGCGCCCAGACGAGCTCGTGCGGCCGACGGCTGCGGGCGTACCGGCGCACGAGCGCCGCGGCGAACAGCACAGCGACGAGCGCCGCCGCCAGGGGGAACACCCACATGGGTCCGCAGCATAGCCGTAGCCGGGGGGACCGCTGCTAGCATCGCGGCGTGCCCGAGGATCGCCCCCCGATCATCTGCTCGACGATCTCGGTCTTCTCCAAGCCGATCGACGTCGCGTTCCCATTGTTCGCACGGACCGGCTTCGATGGGGTCGAGCTGATGGTCACGAACGATCCCGACACCCAGGACGCGTCGCGCATCCGAGCGCTCTCCGAGGACCACGCGCTCCCAGTCCTGGCGATCCACGCACCGTTCCTCCTGCTGTCTCGCCGGGCCTTGGGCCGCGACCCCGTCGGCAAGATCGAGCGAACGATCGAGCTCGCCCTGGGCGTGGGCGCGCCGATCGTCGTGGTGCACCCGCCCTACCGGTGGCAGTCGGCCTATCGGCGCTGGCTCGACGAACGGCTCCCGGACGTCTCGATCGACCGCGGCGTGCGGGTCGCCGTCGAGAACATGTTCCCGTTGCGCGTCCGGGGGCGGAGCGTGGCTCGGTTCCACGCGCGGCAGTCGCTCGACGAGCTCGGGGGGTTCCCGGATGTGACGCTGGACACGAGTCACCTTGCGGTCTCGGGTGTCGACCCGGTCGAGGCCGTGGCTCGGGTCGGCGACCGGCTCGCCCACGTCCATCTGTCGAACAACGCGGGCAGGGGTTGGGACTCGCACCTGCCCTTGGACGAAGGCGTCCTCGACCTCGGCCGATTCCTCGAGGCCCTCGCGGGGCGTGCGTTCCGCGGGGCGATCTCGCTCGAGATCGACCTGCGCGACCACCTCGACGACGATCAGGGCCTGCGCCGCATCCTCTCCCGCAACCGCGAGCTCTGCGAGGCGGGGCTCACCACCCTCCCCGCCTGAGCGATGCGCCGTTTCACGTTGATCACGATCGTCGTGCTGTTCACGTTGATCATCGGCGCGGCCGTTTACCAGATCGCGCTCGCGAACCGCGACCAGGCTCCGTTCCCCGGTCCGGTCCAGGGCACGCCGTTCCCGAGCTTCACCCCGTCGCCTTGATGTCTCAGGGCGGCGCGAACTGCGCGAGGTAGGTCTCGATGATGCGCTGGACCGCTTCTCCCCGCGAGCCCGTCAGCAGGTCGGTGCCGTGGTCATCGGCGGGGACGATCTCGAGCGGCCCCTTCGGCGGCGGGGCGATCTCGTAGAGCTGCTCGGCCGACGCCGCGGCCGCCGCGTCCCCCACACCCGCGATGAACAGTTTGTTCGCCGACACGCGCTGGAGCACGGTGGCGTCGGCGTCGAGACCCTCGATCGACCCCGGGGCGGAAAGCGTCACGACCGCCGCGACGTCCACGCCCTCCTGAGCGGCCGCGACGAGCGAGGCGGTGCCGCCCATGCTCGCGCCCACGAGCGCGACGGTCGTCGCCCCCTCGGACCGGACGAGGTCCATCGCTCCCAGCACGTCCTGCCAGATCGCGGAGATCTGGAGCTCTCCCTGCGAGCAGCCGCCCTCGCCGCCGGGGCAGTACCCGCGGAAGTCGTACGTGAGGACGAGGTAGCCCTCGTCGGCGAGTCGGTTCGCGAACGCGAACCACGAGCGTTGATCGGCGGGTCGCATGTGCGATAGCACGACGGCGGTCGAGCCTTGGCCGAACAGGCGGCCCTCCAGCCTGACGCCGTCGCGGGACTCGAACGTGACCGGCCGAGAACCCGAGAGATCGGGAGGCGGCGGTTCGCCGCACGCCGCGAGCGCCATCGCGCCCAGCAGCACGATCGCGATCGGACGGGCCCCGAACGGGACCGCCACGCGCACCGACCCGGCTCCTTAGCGGCCCTGTTGGCGGCGCTGCCAGCGGGTCTTCTTCAGCAGCTTCTTGTGCTTCTTCTTCCGCATCTTCTTGCGGCGCTTCTTGACCAGCGACGGCACGCAGCGATCTCCTATTCCGATCCGAACAGATTCCGGAGGTCCACGCGCTTGGCGCGGAAGGACGCATCCAGACGGACGGACCCCAGTCTAAGCGCCTTGGGACCCTCTGCCACCGGCGAGATGAGCCGGATCACGCCGTCGTCCGGCGCGTGCTCCAGGTAGCCGATCCCCGGGTACGCGCCGGCGCCGTCGGACAATCCGACCAGGAGCCGGTCGAGGTCGGCGGGTTCGAACAAGGCGGGGAGCGCCGGCATGAACACGGTGGGCTTGACTCGGAAGCGGTGGAGCTCGCCCGAGAAGTATCGGCGCATCGACCGCTCTCGATTCTCGGCCCGCTGGTCCACCGTCGTCGGAACGACCTTCGGATGGACCCCAAGCGGCACCACCTCGGTCGCGAAGAACCGCTGGATCACGCCGAGCAACGGCAGCAGTTCCTCCCCACGTTGCAGCCCCACGACCAGGTCGGGCCGGAGCGCTTCCACCTTGTGGTACTTGAGCGTCTGCCCGGTGATCCCGGACACCAGCCCGGACGAATCGACCACGATGAAGTCGGCCCCGAGCTGTTTGGCCTGTTCGTGAAGCGCGGCGACGCCGCCGACCACCTGCAGGAGGTGGCCCTGCGCCGACGTCGAGCCCACGAAGTACAGCGCGTCGGGCGTCGCGATGGGTTCGGGCTCGAGATCCTCGGGACCTCGAACGATCTTGAGCGAGATCGTCGCCGGTGGCCCCACGGTCTTCTGACCGACATCCGCGTCCAGGATCGCCGCGGGCCGGCCCGCCGCGAG
>JBKPRY010000008.1:0-1569 GCA_046734755.1 Actinomycetota bacterium
CGATGATCCCGCTCACGGTCGCGGCGCAGTCCTCGACGGTCGCGAAGTCGAACAGCATCGTCCGCACGGCTGGGGGGAGCGGCGTCAGCCGAACGCACACCGCCGCAACGATCCCGAGCGTCCCCTCGCTGCCCACCATGATCGCGCGCAGGTCGTAGCCGGCGGCCTCGGGAGCCTCCGAGCCCAGGCGAACGAGGTCGCCGTCCGCGAGGACGACGTCGAGCGCGAGGACGTGGTTCGACGTCACTCCGTAGGCGAGGCAGTGGGGCCCGCCCGCGTTCGTGCTCACGTTCCCGCCGATCGACGAGGTCTGCTGCGACGACGGATCGGGCGCGAAGGTGAACCCGTGCGTGCGGAGGGCGTTCGCGAGATCGAGGTTCGGAACGCCGGGCTCGACCCAGGCCAGGCGGTCCTGCGGCCGGATCTCGAGGATGTCCGTCATCTTCGTCGTCACGACCACGAGCGCGTCCCCGATCGGCGTCGAGCCCCCGGCCAGGCCGGTCCCCGAACCCCGAGGGACGACGGGGAGCCCGTAGTGGGCGGCGACTCGGACGCACGCGACGATGTCGTCGCGCGACCGTGGGAACGCGACGAGCGCGCAGCCGCCCTCGACCATCGAGGCGTCCCGCGCGTACAGGCGGAGCGCCAGCGGGTCCGAGAGCACCTCGCCGGCGCCGAGCGCGTCCTCGAGCGCCCGCCGGGCGCCCTCGACATCGGCCACGCTCCTAGGGTAGGCCTAGCCGGTGGCGACGTGGGGGGAGTTCGAGCGGGCGGACGCTCAACTGGCCGCGTTCGGACGCGAGCGGCTGGACGGCCGCGTCTGCTTCCATGCCACCCTGCGTCGAGACGGCAGTCCTCGCGTGCATCCCATCGAGCCCTGGGTCGCGGCGGGGCTCCTGATGGTTCGGTTCCGTCGGCAGAGCCCGAAGGTGCGGGAGGTCGCCCACGACGCTCGGTACGCGCTGCACTCACCGATGGACAACCCGGACGGCGTCGGCGGTGAGTTCCTCGTCCGCGGATGGATGGAGCAGATCTCGCCCGACCAGCCTGCCGCGATCGAGATCGCCCGAGCGACGCCGCCGCCGCTCGCGTTCTACGCGCTCTCGGTGGAGGCAGCCGTCGGCACGACCTACGAGGGCACGGATCGGGACCCGGTCTACCGGCGTTGGCGTTCGAGCTGAACGATCAGGCGACGTGACCGGCGGCGCCGTCGGGCGTCGTGAGCGGCCGGCCCTGTTCGGCCCACTCCTCGAGACCATGCTCGAGGTTGTGAGGTCCGTCGCCACGTCGGTCATGTCGATGCGAATCCTAGCAGCGAGGTGCGGAACGACCGGAAGAACGTGCGCTCAGCGCCCGATCGCCCGCTCGAAAGCGTCTAACGCCTCCCGCCCGAAGAGCACGAACCGGACCTCCTCGACCTGGGTCTCGGCACCGCGAACGGCTCCGACCGCGACGCTCGCCGCCTCATGGACCGGGTACCCGAACACCCCCGTCGAGATCGCGGGAAAGGCCACCGTCCGCGCCCCGAGCTCATCGGCGACCCGGAGCGACTCCGTGTGACAGGAGGCC
>JBKPRY010000009.1:0-1825 GCA_046734755.1 Actinomycetota bacterium
GCGTAAGCACCTGGACGACGCCAAGATCGCGGGATTCCAGCGTGAGCTCGGGGCGATGGGGTATCGCTTCCAGTTCATCACCCTCGCCGGGTTCCACGCGCTGAACGCGTCGATGTTCGAGCTCGCCCACTCCTACGCCGACGAGGGCATGGGTGCCTACGTCCGGCTCCAGGAGCGCGAGTTCGAGCTCGAGTCGCTGGGGTACTCGGCCACCCGCCATCAGGCCGAGGTCGGCACCGGCTACTTCGACCGCGTCTCCGAGGTCGTGAGCCGCGGCGGCGCGTCCACGCTCGCGCTCGCGGACTCGACGGAGCGGCGGCAGTTCGCGACGCCGAACGGCAAGAACGATTCGCGGCGGCCGTCGGAGCGCATCCTCGACTGAGCCGAGACCACCGACCCGTCAGGCGCGGATCGGCGGCTCCGAGTCTGGCGGCGGTTCCGGCCGCGGCGAGGGCTCGGGCGTCGGAGGTTCGGGCGTCGGGATCGGTCCCGGGAGCGGTTCGGGTGTCGGGAGCGGTTCCGGTGTCGGGAGCGGGTCCGGCGAGGGGGCGGGCTGCGGCGGCTGAGGACTCGGCGACGGCTGCGGATCGGGGTCGGGGGTCTCGAGACGGATCATCGCTCCTCCTCGTCCACCTGTTCGTCCGTTGGCTGGTTCCTGGGCTCGTTCCCTGGCTCGTCGATCGGGTCGGTGGCCCCCTCGCTGTCACGCGCCTCGACGGTCAAGCGCTCGGCGTCGGCGGTCGCGAGCGACGTTCCTCGGATCTCGTGCCCGCACGAGAAGAGGAGGACCTCGTAGCTGTCGCCGGTCAGCTTGGGCTTCGTTTCGTCCGGCTCGGGATCCTCGTAGACAACGTCGACGAAGACGCCTTTCCCGCAGCGGGGACAGCGCTGCTGGTCATCGCGTTCCTGCATGCTGACACCCTACCCAGACGTCCGCGACGGGAACCCCGGGCCGATAGCATCTCGCGCATGCTGACCGGAGCCATCGCGGCCGCGGTGACGCCGCTCGCCGACGGCGGCGAAGGCCTCGACGAGGACGCCATCGGACCGCTCACGCGCTTCCTCGCCCAAGGGGGCATCGACGGCGTCCTGGCCTGCGGCACGACCGGCGAGGGGATCCTGCTTTCGGTACCCGAACGACGGCGAGTGGCCGAGCGGTTCGTTCGGGCCCGCCCGGAGGGGTTCCAGGTGGCGATCCACGCGGGGGCCCAGTCGACGTCGGACACGGTGGAGCTGGCGACGCACGCGAAGGAGGCCGGGGCCGATGCCGTGGCGGTGATCGCCCCGCCGTACTTCCCCCTGGACGGGCGCGAGTTGCTCGAACACCTGCGGGCGTCCGCCGAAGCATGCGGTCCGCTGCCGTTCTACGTCTACGAGTTCGCCGGTCGATCGGGCTACTCGATCCCCGTTCACGTGATCGAACGCCTGCGTGAGACCTCGCCGAACCTCGCGGGGCTGAAGGTGTCCGACACGCCCTGGAGCGCGGTCCAACCCTACCTGCTCGAGGGGCTCGACCTGTTCGTCGGCTCGGAGCCGCTGGTGCTCGAGGGGCTCGAGCACGGCGCCGTCGGTGCGGTGTCGGGCCTCGCGACGGCGTTCCCCGAGATCGTCGCCGCGCTCGTGCACGCGCGGGACGCGACGGCGGCCGAACGGGTCTCGATGCTGCGGACGCTCCTCGGCCCGATCCCGTTCCACGCCGCGCTCAAGGAGATCCTCGTCGCACGCGGCGTTCCGATCCGGCCCGCGGTGCGCTCCCCCCTGCGGCCGCTCGCGCCCGAGGAGCGCGAGATCGCGCTCGACGCTGCTCGCCGCGTAGGCGCGCTCT
>JBKPRY010000010.1:0-19404 GCA_046734755.1 Actinomycetota bacterium
GAGCGCAGGTACGCCGCCTCGCGCGTCTCGCCCTCCTTCGCCGCGAGCGGGCTTCCCGGGGCCGAGACGAGGTTCGGGTGGGGCGTGATCAGGGCGGTGTACCCCCTCGAACGCGCGAGCGAACCGAAGGTCTCGATCGCCGCGTGCGGGTCGAGCCGTTCGTCCAGCGGTGTGGCTTCCCATTGCTCCGGGTCGTACATCGCAACCTGGAGGAGGTCCGGGATCGTCTCGTTCGCGACGTCCTCGGCGAATCGCGCGGAGCTGGCCCAGGAGCGACCGGTCGTCGCTCCCGGCCAGCCGCCAAGCGCGATCGCATCGCGGGACCCAAAGATCCGTGCCGCGACGTCCGGATCGATCTCGGCGATCGCACGGATCGTGCCGGCGGCCGTGACCCAGCGCCGTCCCATGTCAGGCGAGGGGGCGTGGACCCGTGGCGCCGGGGTCGAGCCACTCGAGCTCGAACAGCCGCTCGTACCGCACGACGATGTCACCCGCCACCCACAGGTCCGAGGTCCAGTCCGATCGTTGGCCCGACCCGAGCGCCGTGAAGCGCCACCGGATCGCTTCGAACGTACCGACCGACGTCTCGACGCGTTCGTCGCCCACGAGCTCGTAGCGCTGGCGGACGCGGCTGGGCTCGAGGGTGACCGGCTCGAGATAGACGACGTCGATCTCGGTGGTGCCGGTGAGGCGGTGTGTCGTGATCGCGTTCGTCGTGGGCGTGAAGTAATCGAGATGGACGTCGGGGCCGTACGGGATCTCGATCGGCCGGCGATCCCGGAAGCCCTGCAGGACGTCGTAGCCGGCTGCAGGCTGCAGCAGCACGTCGTGCTCCCCGGTGTCGATCCGGACGCGAGCGATGCGCCATCCGGCGTCCACCGCGAAGTCCAGGATCTCGGCGTGCGGCGTCGGGTCCGAGGTCTGGACCTGGCTGAACGAGCGCCAGCCCATCGGGCCGGGGGCGGATCGGAACTCCTCCGTCCCGACCGGCTGGCCGTCGTCCAGCACCGTGTAGCGACCGAACGGCATCGGGTCAGCGTATCGGCGCGTTCGGTGTCCGGTGCGAGCCGGGTGGGTGCCGCGTATCGTTGGCTCGGTGGAGGGGACGGCCGCGGGCGATCCGCAGGGAGGCGTCGAGACCGCGCACGGCACCGCCGGCAAACGTGTGCTGGTGTCGTTCGCCGCGGGGATCGTCGCGTTCGCCATCGCATGGCTCGCGACGCCGTGGCAGGCGGCCGCCCTCGTCGGATGGAGCGTCGCGGCGACCGTCTTCATCGCCTGGATCTGGTTCACGGTCGCCGGGATGGACGCCGCGGCCACGGCGAGGCATGCGGCGATCGAGGACCTCTCGCGGTCGACCGCGGACCTGATCCTGATCCTCGCGAGCGTGGCGAGCCTGGTCGGGGTGGGCCTCTCGCTCCTCGAGGCGTCCGACACCGAGGGCCTCGAGAAGGCGATGATCGTCGGGGTCGCCTCGGTGAGCGTGATCCTTTCTTGGGCGACCGTGCACACCGTGTTCACGCTGCGCTACGCAAGGCTTTACTACGGCGCAGGAGGGGGGATCGACTTCAACGGGGACCGCGCGCCCACCTACACCGACTTCGCCTACCTCGCGTTCACGATCGGGATGACCTATCAGGTCTCGGACACGTCGATCGCCTCGAAGGCGATCCGGCGAACGGCCCTACGTCACGCCTACATGTCGTACCTGTTCGGGACCGTCGTCGTCGCCATGACGATCAACGTCGTGGCCGGGCTGTTCAACCGGTAGCCGTGCGCGCCGGCGCTCGACCCCGCTACATCGGGCTGACGAGCTGGAAGTTCTCCGCACGCACAGGCGCGAGGACTCCCAACCTTGATCAGGCACCACGGTGGTTGACCTGACGGGCATGGCGGGCATGAGTCTGCCCACCAGATGCCCACCCACGGACGACATTCACTCACGAGTCGTCAGCTGTCTGATCTGGTGGGCAGCGTGCCCACCTGGTGTCAACCTGCGGGCTGCTCAATGGCCGTATTCCCCACACGGCGACCGCCGTCCAGCGCCTTCAACGTGGCAATGAAACCAGGAGGAGAGTGACTCCACTCCTTCCCGGTCCGCGATGACGCCGCAGCAGGCCCGCGGCCCCTTGCTCACGACGGCTCCTTCTGTTCCAAGGAACGACTGCAATCGACCGTGCGTCTAAGGGCGAAGACCTCAGCGGAACGGTCGCTGTCACGCTCGTGCCCGTCCAGGGCATCGAGCGTTGGGGGGACCTCCTCGCGTGACCCCCCAGGCCGTCGGCGTTATGAAAGGAGGAGCCCGTGAGCAGACGAGCGGGAATCATGGTGGCCGGGGCCATCGTGATCGGAGTGGTGGTCTGGCTTGCGGCCACCGCGATAGCCCAGGACGACGTCTCCCCAGGTGGAAAGCCGTCCAGGACCATCACCGTGACCTCGACCGCCACGGTGAAGGTCACCCCGGATGAGGCGGTCGTGGACCTCGGGGTCCGCTCGGAGTCCGCCGCCGGCGCCGACGCCTTCGCCCAGAACGCCAAGACCATGCAGGCCGTACTCGACGCCCTTGGCTCGGCGGGCATCGCCAACAAGGACATGCAGACGACCAACGTGTCGCTCGAGCAGCACACCGAGTACCGGGGCAAGCCCAACGAGCAACGCGTGTTCGTCGCGTCCAACTCCGTGCAGGTTGTGATCCACGACCTGTCCACGGTCGGCTCGGTGATCGACGCGGCAGTGGGGGCGGGTGCGGATTCGGTGAATGACATCCGGTTCCAGCTCGCGAACCCGCACGAGGTCCGCACCGACGCGCTGCACCAAGCCGTGACCGGCGCCAGGGCCAAGGCCGACGCCCTGGCCGATGCAGCCGGCACCCGCGTCGTCTCAGTCGTGACGATCGACGAGCAGAACTACCAGCAGCCGGTCTACCGGGCGGCCTTCGATCAGGCGGCGCTGGCCGCCACGGTCCCTACGCCCATCGTTCCCCCGAGTTCGCTCCAGGTAAGCGAGACGGTCAAGGCGGTGTGGGAGATCGCCTGAGCCGCGCCGATCGAACTGCGAGGAGGATCGGACGCTCCGGGCGGTGCTCGAGGTCTACAGGAAACCGCTCCTTGGTCAAAGACACCCGTGACGACCGATGGTCGAAACATGATCGACGGGTCGGAAGGAGCAGGCGGTCAGATTCCGAGCGTGTCCGGATGGAGACGCACCGTTGCCCGCGCGCTCACCTACGTTCGCGCCGTGCAGTGGCTCGCGACCGTTCACTCTTGAGGATGGCACGCTCATTTCCAGGTCGCTGGACGACAGGCGCATCATCGAGCCTGGCCGAAGAGGGAGCGGCCGTGGAGGGTGAGCGCCGGCTCCAGGACGACGTCCGCATTCGGGCATTCCTGATCGCCGACGTTCGCCGCTACACCCACTTCATCCAGACGAAGGGCGCCGAGGCCGCGGCGAAGCTGGGCAAGCAGGTTCGCAACGGTGGCTCGCGAAGGCGTCGAGGCACATGGCGGCGTCGTCGTCGAACTCCGGGGCGACGGCGGCGCTGCTGTTCGCTGCGAATGACTGCGAGCACGGCCGCGAGCTGTGGGCCTTCCCTGTTGTGACGGCGGCACGCGAGCTAGGGTCGAGCAACCGGAAAAACGTTGGTCAATAGGCGGTGATCTACATCGGGCTGACGAGCTGGAAGTAGTTGTCGTCGGGATCGGCGAACGTGGCAACGGACATCTCGGGTGCCTCGGGAGCGTCGCCCGTATCGGGCGCATATGGCTCCTGGACGACCTTCGCGCCCGCGGCCTTGAGCTTCTCGAAATCGCCCTTGACGTCCGTGGTCTCGATGTTCCAGATCACCCTGCCAGGGTGCGCGCTCTTGCCCTTGACCCCGCTGTGCTCGCTCACGGTGAACCCGCCGGTCCCGAGCTGCCACCAGGTGTAGCCGCCCTCGCTGCCGGACGGGGCTCCGAAGAGCTTCGTGTAGTAGTCCACCAGGGGCTTCGGATCCTCGCTCCCGATCAGCACGCTGTTCAGGTTCATGTCGCCTCCTTCCTCAGGGGCTGCCGCCCTCCTGGGCAGGTCATCCCCGTTCCCGGGTCCTTCTATGCGGACGCTATGCAGACGCCGTGGCGCGGCGGAACTCATCGCTCGGGTAGAACGCCGTTGACTTCCAGCACGGCACGAGCCTAGGGTCGATGGGTAGTCCCCATGGCCGGGGTTGGAGATGCGAGGGAAGCGGTTCCGCGAGGCGTGGCCGTCCATGCGCTGCCGCATGCCCGCCGGACGCCTTCGCGGGAGCCGGGACGCGCGAGGCGAGGCTTGGTGACCTCCCGCCACCTGGTCCCCGCGACCTCGGGCCCGGAATGCCCTCGCTGCGAGTCGGCGTTGGTCGTGCCGGCCATGGCCGGCGGTCCGTCGGAGTCCGTGCTGCAACTCCGAAGCAGCACGGCTCCCATGGGTCGAAGGGACACGTCCGGCGAGTGGCTCTGTGAGTTGTGCGGGCTGCGTTGGCCCTACGAGCGAACGACCGCCGTCGTGGCTTCGGCCGTCGGTGAGCTCGAATCCGAACCATCGGGGTCACCCGGCGAGCTGATCGAGCTGGTGGACGTGCCCGACGTTGGCGCGACCGGCGTGACCTCCCAGCGCGTCGCCACCACGATCAGGGAGGCGAGGGAGGCGCGAGGCCTCACGGTATCGGACGCCGCGAAGGGGACCCGGATCGCGGAACGATATCTCCGGGCTCTCGAGGCCAACGCCTCGCTCGAGGAATTTCCCGCTCCGGTCTACGCCCGCTCGTTCCTGCGCGCCTACGCTGAGTTCCTCGATCTGGAGACCGAGGGCATCGTCCGTCGGTTCGATGAGGACCACCCGGCGCACGACGAGGAGGTCCTCGAGCCGCTCCCCGATCCCCGGCCACGACGACGGGTGGTCGCCGTAGCACTGGCCGTCGCTTCGCTCCTCGCCCTGTTGTCGATGGCGGTTACGCGACTCGGAAGCGAGTCCGAGTCGGGCCCCGAGACGGGCTCTCCCGCCCCGGCGGCTGCGGCCGCGTCTCCTGGTCCGTCATCCGTCGAACGGCAATCGCCCGAGCCGCAGATCGAGGGCATCCGTGCGACCCTCCAGCTGCGGGACCGGTGTTGGGTCGTCGCCGAGGCCGATGGAGTGTCGGTCCAGCCGGGGACCACGCTGGAGGCCGGCGACCGGGTCGTGTTCCACGCGGACCGGATCCTGACGTTGGAGCTCGGGAGCGCCGGTGCGGTCCACCTCGAGGTGAACGGCGAGAGGATCCGAACCGGCAGCATCGGCGAGGTCGTCCGGCTCGAGCTCCGCTGGAAGCACGGCGAGGTCGTCACGACCTTCGTCTGACCGGTTCACGACTCGGCCGCCTGGGACGAGTCGTGCGCTACCACTGGACGCCGGAGGCGGACGCGAGGAACTGCATCAGGGGCGAGATCCGCTCGCAATCCCGCACGAATGTCGCCATGAAGGTCGTCGAGGTGACCTGCTTGTCCGTGAGCCGGACCGATCCGGTGAAGCTCTTGCGCTTGATGTCCTCGATCATGGGATGGTCCGCGTCGAACCCCCGGGGAGGCCGCTTCAGGGTCTCCTCGGAGTGGTCGAGCTTTCCCCGCGCCTTGCCCCATTCCGCCGGCTGGTCGGCGATCCGCTGACGGATCGATTGCAGAACCTCGGGCTCGGGCATCCACATCCCGCCGGCGACGAAGCACTCGCCGGGCTCGAGGTGCAGGTAGTAGCCCGGCCCGTGGACGCCCTTGCCGCCGAGCTGGAAGTGCGCGCCCGCGTGCGTCTTGTATGGGCTCTTGTCCTTGGAGAATCGCACGTCGCGATGGATCCGGAACAGCGAACCGCCGGACGGGCGCGGATCGGCGACGAGGTTGGGGCTGATCGTGCGCAGCTCGGGGCCGGCGTCCGAGATGAAGTCCAGGAACGGCTGCCGGAGCGACCGCTCGTAGCGGTCCTTGTGCTCGTTGAACCACGTCCGGTCGTTGTGACGCCTCAGGTCCGCAAGGAACGCCAGCGCGTCGTCGTCGAAGTACCTCATCCCACACCTCCGAAGCTCGGCCCTCGCCGGGACGGTGCCATGATGGCAGCCCGGGCGGACGAGGTGGAGACGGAGCGCATGGCGGTCACGAACGAACGGACCTTCGGGGGACAGACGCTCGTCGCGCCGCTCCGCCGCGTGCTCGTCCGGGCTCCCGATCCAGCCGGCCTGGCGCATTGGCGCGAGTTCGGATGGCTCGCCGAACCCGACCCCGCGATCGCCGTCGAACAGCACGAGTCCCTCTGCGAGCTCCTTCGCGCCGCGGGTGCCGAGGTCGTGTACGCCGGGAGCGACGTGGGCGAGGATCCCGACGCGGTCTACGTGTTCGACCCGGTGATCGGGTCCGACCGCGGGGCGCTGCTCCTGCGACCGGGGAAGCAGCGCCGCCGGCTCGAGCAGCCGGCGATCGCGAAAGACCTCCGGGCGTTGGGCGTGCCGGTCGCGTTCGAGATGGCGGAGCCCGCCACCGCCGAGGGCGGCGACACGATGTGGCTCGACCAGCGCACGCTCCTGGTGGGTCGCAGCTATCGGACGAACGACGCCGGCATCGACGCGTTGCGCGAGGCGCTGCCGGGGGTCGAGGTGCTCGCGTTCGACCTGCCACGCGTTCAGGGGCCCGCCGTGGTCCTCCACCTGCTGTCGCTGCTCTCTCCGCTCGACGACGACCTGGTGGTCGCGTTCCCGCCGCTGATGCCGATCCGCCTGCTGCAGCTGCTCGCCGAACGCGCGATGGCGATCGTCGAGGTGCCCGAGGAAGAGTTCGACTCGATGGGCCCCAACGTCCTCGCCCTCGCCCCTCGTGTCGCCGTGGCCGTCGACGGGAACCCCGAGACTCGGCGGCGGATGGAGGCGGCGGGCGTCGACGTCTCGATGTTCGAGGGCTCCGAGATCGCGCACAAGGGCGAGGGCGGACCGACCTGCCTCACCCGCCCGCTGCTCCGCGGCTGACGGGCCCGGGGTGGGTGGGTCTTGACGGTGAAGTGAGTGAGTGCTAACTTACTGGAATCATGACGTCGACCAGCCCCAAGACGAGGCTCACCGCCGAGGAGCGCCGTGAGGAGATCCTGCTTGCCGCGATCGACGAGTTCGCGCGCGGTGGGCTCGACGGCACGCCGACCGAGGCGATCGCCAGGCGGGTCGGGATCTCGCAGCCCTACCTGTTCCGCCTGTTCCGAACGAAGAAGGACCTGTTCCTCGCGGTCATCCAGCGCTGCTTCGAGACCACGCTCGACACGTTCCGAACGGCGGCCGAAGGCCATGCCGGCGAGGATGCCCTGCACGCGATGGGGCGGGCGTACGCGGGGCTGCTCGAGGATCGAACACGGCTCCTGTTGCAGCTTCAGGCGTACGTCGCGTGCGACGACCCCGACGTTCGGACGATCGTCCGCGAGGGCTTCCGCCGTCTGGCGACCTTCGTGGCCGAGGTCTCCGGCGCACCCGCGGAGGACGTCCGTCGCTTCTTCGAGACCGGGATGCTGATGAACGTCGTCGCCGCGATGGAGCTCGACCGCGTTCGGCAGCCCTGGGCGCGGGACCTGCTGGTTCCGATGAAGGACACGCGATGAGCCGCTCTCGTGCTCCACACCGCTCTCTCTTTTTCGTTCTCGAAGGTAGTGACCGTTCACTAGTCCAACGACGGGAGAGGAGGAACCCGCGATGACCACGACCCAGATCCGACCGGCGGAATCGGCCCTCGACGAGGCCGGCCCGAACCCGCGGCGCTGGCAGATCCTCGCCGTGCTCTGCGTCTCGCTGTTCGTGATCGTGATGGACAACACGATCGTGAACGTGGCCTTGCCGACGCTGGCGCGCGAGTTGGACGCGGGGACGAGCAGTCTCCAGTGGATCGTCGACGCCTACACGCTCGTGTTCGCCGGACTGCTGCTGGCCGCGGGCGGGCTCGGCGACCGGTTCGGTCGCAAGGGTGCGCTCCTCGCCGGCCTGGCGCTCTTCGGCGCGTTCTCGGCGGTCGGCGCGTTCGTCTCGAGCAGTGGGCAGCTCATCTCGGCCCGCGCCTTCATGGGTGTGGGCGCCGCGCTGATCTTCCCGACCACGCTGGCGATCGTCGTCAACGTCTTCACCGAGCCGCGCGAGCGCGCGGCCGCGATCGGGATCTGGACAGCGATCGCGGGCGTGGGCGTGGCGCTCGGACCGATCTCGGGTGGATGGCTTCTCGAGCACTTCTGGTGGGGCTCGGTCTTCCTCGTGAACGTGCCGGTCACGCTCGCGGGGATCGCCGGGACGCTCGTGTTGGTCCCTCGCTCCCGCGATCCGCGAGCGCCCCGGCTCGACCTTCCGGGCCTCGGGCTCTCGATCGCCGGCGTGACGCTGCTCGTGTGGTCACTGATCGAGGCGCCGAGCCACGGCTGGATCTCGGGGACCACGATCGGCGGGATCGCAGGGGCAGTCGCGCTCCTGTCGGTGTTCGCGTGGTGGGAGCTGCGCACCCCGGCGCCGCTACTCGACGTGCACCTGTTCCGGAACATGCGGTTCACCGCGGCCAGCCTCGCGATCACGCTCGGCTTCTTCGCCCTGTTCGGGTTCATCTTTCTGGTGACGCAGTACCTGCAGCTGGTGAAGGGGTATTCGGCGCTGCAGGCGGGCGTGCGGACACTGCCGTTCGCGCTCGCGATGGTCGTGGCGGCCGTGACATCGCCGAAGGTGGTGCAGCGTGTCGGGACCAAGCTGGTGGTGGCGACGGGGCTCACCCTGATGGCGGGGGGGTTCGCCATCGCCTCCACGAACGATGCCTCGACGCCCTACTCGGTCATCGCGAGCGCGATGATCCTGATGGGGTTCGGGCTCGGGTCCGCGGCGGCCCCGGCCACCGAGTCGATCCTGGCCTCGCTCCCTCGCCAGAAGGCGGGCGTGGGTTCGGCGGTCAACGACACGACCCGTGAGATCGGCGGCACGCTCGGGGTCGCCGTGCTCGGGAGCATCATGGCCTCGGTCTACGGCGGTCGGATCCTCGACGCGCTTTCGCGCACCCCGCTGCCCGCCGGCCTGAGGACCGCCGTGGGCGACTCGCTCGCCGAGGCGCTCCAGATCGCCGGCAACGTGGGTGGTGCCGCGGGGCGTGGGATCGCGCTCGCCGCGCAGGACGCGTTCGTCCACGCCTTCCAGATTGGGTCGGTCGTGACTGGCGCCGTGGCGCTCGCGGGAGCCGTGCTCGCCCTCCTGTTCCTGCCGTCACGTTCGCGGGAAGAGGAGCCGGTCGCGATCACGCTCGATCGTGAGCCGCTCCGGCTCGAGCCGGTCGTCGAGCGGGTCGAGAGGTGAGCGCGATGCGACTCGTCGAACGCCGGATCCTGATCACGGGTGGGGGCTCGGGGATCGGGCTCGCGCTGGCCCGGGCGCTCGCGCCCGAGAACACGGTCGTGATCGCGGGCAGGGACGAGCGGAAGCTCGAGGCGGCACGAGCGAGCACCCCGCGCCTGCAGGCGCTTCGCCTTGACGTCACGTCCGAGGACGATGCGCGTCGCGCGATCGGCTGGGTGGATGAGCACCTCGGCGGTCTCGACCTGCTGGTGAACAGCGCCGGGGTGTTCACGAGCGGGGCGTTCGACGAGGCGGGGGCCGAGCGAGCCGCGCGGGCGGACGTCGAGGTCAACCTGCTCGGATCGGTGCGGATGACGAGGCTGGCGCTGCCGCTGCTCCGGCGTTCGAACGACGGCGCCGTCGTGTTGTTGTCCTCGGCGCTCGCGCTGGTCTCGGCTCCGGGGATGGCCGTGTATGCGGCCTCGAAGGCCGCGATCCACTCGCTCGCCCGCTCACTGCGCGCCGAGCTCGACGGCCAGGTCAAGGTGTTCGACGTCCTGCCGCCGTGGGTGGAGAGCGAGCTCTCCCATGAGATCAAGGGAGCGAAGGTCACGCCGGAATACGTCGCCGGCGAGATCGCCATCGGCTTGCGCAAGGAAAGGTTCGAGATCCGCATCGGCCGCATCAAGCAGCTCGCGGTGGTCGGCCGGATCAGCCCGAAGCTCGCCGACTCGATCGCGGCGCGAGCGACCGGTTGAAAGGCGTTGCGTTGACCCGCGGTGACTGAGTAGCCCCAGGGTTCCGCCACCGCGACTACGATCGGTGCATGGTGAACGGCGCGTCGCCCTCACCCGAGGGCCAGCCGGACGAGCTGTCGCCCGAGGAGCTCGCGACCAGGGCCGGCATTTCCCCCTCGGAGGTCGAACGCCTCGCCAGCTTCGGCATCCTGGTCCCGCGCGGAGGGGGTCGGCCCTACCGAGCGGCCGACGTCTTGAAGGTGAGGGTCGCGCGCGCGTGCGAGGCGGGCGGCCTGCCGATGGAGGGCATGGCCGAGGCCATCCGGGCGGGTCTCCTCTCGTTCGCGTTCGTCGAGAGCTGGCCCTTCGAGGCTGAGAGCTCCCGCACGCCACAGACCCATCTCGAGCTTGCCGAGGAGGCTGGTCTCCCCTTCGAGTCGCTGCGGAGCCTCGTGGAGGCCTTCGGGTTCGTCCGACCCGAGCCGGAGGACGTCGTCGCCGAGGCCGAGCGCCCGATCGCGCTGCTCGCGGGGCGCCTCGCCGAGCACGAGATCGTCGACGCGGCGGCATTGACGCGGCTCGCGCACGTCTACGCGGAGGCGTTCCGACGGATCGCCCTGGCCGAGACGGAGGTCTACCACTCCGAGGTGGAGGTGCCGCTGCTCCGCTCGGGCCTGGGTGAGAGCAGGGCCATGGAGCTCGCCTCCAGCCTGAGCCCGGCGCTGACGGGGATGCTCGATGACGCCGTCCACGCGGCGTACCGACGGCAACAGGAGCTCACGTGGACCGAGCACCAGATCGAGCACGTGGAACAGGCCCTGGAAGACGCCGGCGTCTCCTTCCCCGAGATCCCGCCGACGGCGATGTGCTTCCTCGACCTGACGGGCTACACCCGCCTCACCGAGGAGCACGGCGATGCGGAGGCCGCGGCGCTCGCGGACAGGCTCGCCGACATCGTCCAACGGGGCTCGCGATCGCACGGGGGCGAGGCGGTGAAGTGGGTCGGCGACGGTGTCATGTTCCGATTCCGAGACCCGAGCGCCGCCGTGGTGTCGTCCCTCGACATGGTGGAGGAGATCCCGGCGGCCGGGCTGCCGCCCGCCCACGTGGGGGTCGCCGCCGGGACGGTGATCCGTCAGGGAGGCGACTACTACGGGCGAACGGTGAACCTCGCCTCTCGGATCTCGGATCGCGCCGCCAGCGGACAGGTCCTGGTGAGCGAGCCGGTCGTCGAGAAGGCCTCGGTTCCGGGCGTGACCTTCGTCGGGATCGGGGCGATCGAGCTTCAGGGTCTGAAGGCTCCCGTCGACCTGTTCGAAGCTCGCCGCGACTGAGGTTCCGGCCGGCGAGACCTCGAGCGCGTTCAGAGCTCGCGGATCTCGGCTCGCGTCGCGAGCTCGAAGGCACGCACGGCGTCGAGGGCGCCCGCGCCGGGGAGCTCAGCGTTCGATGCGGCCGTTCCGAGGGCGAGCGCAAGCGCCCCCGGCCAGGGCTCGCCGCGCTCGAGCCCGACGACCAGGCCCCCGAGGAACGCGTCGCCGCTGCCGACCGGGTAACGGCCCCGCTCGTACAGGACGCCCTGGTACCGCACGCCGTCGGGCGCCGCCACCGCCACCCCGTCCGCGCCGCAGGTCACGATCCCGGCATGGCCCTCGCCGCCGGCGAGCACTCGGATCTTCGTGGCCGCGGCCATCGCGTCCCCACGCTCGGCCACGTGTTCGCCGAGCAGCCCCGAGGCCTCCGCGGCGTTCAGCTTGACGATCTCAGGGTGAGCGTCCACGGCCAGCCGGAGCGGCTCACCCTCGGCGTCGAGCGCCACCCGCATGCCCGCGTCCCGGGCCTCCGCCACGAGGTCGTGGTACCCCCGGTTGGACAACCCTCGCGGCATCGAACCCGAGATCGTGAGCCAGCCCCCCGGTCGGAACAGGCCGCCGGCGGCCTCCATGAGCTCCGCCCACGCCGCCTCCGGCGCGACGGGACCGTGTTCGTAGAACTCCGTGAGGTCACCCGCGCTCCGGTCCGCGACCGACAGGGAGGACCGGTTCTCGCCGTGGGTCCAGACGAACGCGCCGGTGATCCCCCCGGCCTGCAGGGTCTCCTCGAGCCACCTCCCCGCGTGTCCCCGCAGGATCGCCGCGACCCGGACCTCGCCGCCCAGGTGGTGCGCGGCCCGCGCCGCGTTCAGGCCCTTGCCGCCGGCGGTCTGCACGAACCCGAGCGGACGATGGATCTCGCCGGCGACCAACCGCTCGACCTCGAACAGCTTGTCGATCGATGGGTTCGCCGCGATGCAGACGATCACGCCGGGAACGTTACCCGTCGAGGTCGACGCCCCGCTCGGTCGGGTGCGAGACTCGCGATCGTGGCGAAGGTCACGATCATCGGCGCGGGCAGCGTCGAGTTCACGAGGGGGATCCTCGCGGACCTGTGCGCGTACGAGGAGCTGCACGGGTCGCTCGAGATCGCCCTCCACGACATCGACGCCGAACGTCTCGCGTACGCCCTCCTGGCTGCCGATCAGATCGTGGAGCGGTCGAAGGCGGGGTACGATGTCTCGGCGCACGAGTCGCGCGCGTCCGCGTTCGATGGCGCCGACTACCTGATCAACGAGATCCAGGTGGGCGGCTACCCGGCGACCCGCACCGACTTCGACGTCCCCAAGACGTTCGGGCTGCGCCAGACGATCGGCGACACGATCGGCATCGGCGGGATCATGCGCGGTCTCCGGACGATCCCGGTCATGATCGAGATGGCCGACGAGATGGTCGAGCGATGCCCCGACGGGCTCCTGCTCAACTACACGAACCCGATGGCAATGGTGCCCTGGGGCATCTGGAGCGGTTCGGGCCTGCCCGCCTCCCACGTGGTCGGCGTCTGCCACAGCGTCCGCGACACGCATGCGTTCCTCGCACGCACGGTCGGCGTTCCGGAGCGGAGCGTCGAGTTCCGAACGGCGGGGTTCAACCACCAGTGCTTCGTCTATGTGTTCCGCGAGCGTGAGTCCGGCGAGGACCTGTACCCCCGCCTGCGGGCGGTCATCGAGGCCGATCCCCAGGGCCTGGGGCGGCGGGTCCGCGTCGAGCTCTTCAAGCGCTTCGGCTACTTCCCGACCGAGTCCTCCGAGCACGGCGCCGAGTACGTGCCGTGGTTCCTGTCACACGACGAGCAGGTCGAGCGGTACCGGATCGAGGTCGACGAGTACCTGCGTCGCTCCGAGGACAACCTCGCGGAGTGGGAAGGGGTCAAGCGGGCGCTCGACGCCGGCGAGGAGCTCGAGATCGAACGCAACGACGAGCTCGCGAGCCAGTTCGTCCGGGCGCGGGAGACCGGGACCGAGACCGAGCTGTACGGGAACGTCCGCAACGACGGATCCATCGAGGGGCTGCCCGACGACGCGTGCATCGAGGTGCCGGTGCGGGTCGGCCGTGACGGCATCGAGCCCACTCGGTTCGGCGCGATCCCGCCGCAATGCCTGGCTCTCAACCGGACGTTCCTGAACGTCGTCGAGCTCACGGTCCGCGCGGTCGTGGAGGGGTCGCGCGAGCTCGTCTACCAGGCCGCGCTCGTCGACCCGAACACCGCCGCCACGCTCACGGTCGACTCGATCGTCGAGATGGTGGACGAGCTGATCGACGCGCACGGGGAACTGATCCCCGAGCCGATCCGCCGCGGCTAGGCCCCGGCGCCGATCGCGACGGTCACGGCAACGCCCGCCTCGGTGAGTTCGCGGATCGTCGCCGCGGGGGCGGCCTCGTCCGTGATCAGCTCGTCGACCGCGACCAGTGGGGAGATCTGCGCGAACGCGACCCGCCCGAGCTTGGAGCTGTCGGCCACCACGACCACGAGGCGTGCCCGCTCGATCATCGTGCGGTTGGTGTGCGCCTCGATCTCGTGATGGGTGGTGAGTCCCGCCTCGAGCGAGATGCCGTCGACGCCGACGAAGGCGACGTCCAGGTTCAGGCGCTCGAGCGCCTGCTCGGCGACGGGTCCCACCAGCTCGTAGGACTCGGAACGTGCGGTCCCGCCGGTGACCACGAGTTTCAGGTCGCGGATCGCGAGCTCGCCCGCGATGTTGAGGGCGTTGGTGACGACGGTGATCCCGCGCCGGTCCAGGATCGCCCGCGCCACTTCCGTGGTGGTCGTCCCCCCGGTCAGCCCCACGACTGCACCGTCGGCGACGCGCGTGGCGGCCTCCGCGGCGATCCGTTGCTTCTCCACCTGGTGCCGCGCGGCCTTGTAGCGGAGCGGCAGCTCGTACAGGACGTCGTGCGCGACGGCGCCGCCGTGGGTGCGCGAGAGCATCCGCTGTTCCTCGAGGAGCTGGAGGTCGCGCCGGACCGTTGCGGCCGAGACGCCGAGCCGATCGACCAGCGCGCTGACGTCGACCGTGCCCTCGGCCGCCAGGAGCTCCAACACCGCCGCCACCCGTTCGGCCTGCCGCATCGAGCGCGAGCATACCCCCGGCTTGCGTGGTTCCGGCCGAACCACGCTTGACCGGATGCTCGTTCGTGATCTACTTTGCCCTTGAATGAGCGCGATCGCGCAGGAAGTCGAGAGCCAGCCGGCGTGCTGGTCGCGTGCGTCCGATCTCGCGGCTCCCCTGCGGGACCAGATCGGTGCGCCGGGGCAGCGGGTCGCGGTCGCCGGGTGCGGCACCTCCCTGCACATCGCCCAGGCCTTCGCGGCGCTGCGGGAGAGCACCGGCCGGGGGGAGACCGACGCCTTCCCGGCCTCCGAGTTCCCGAGCGCGCGCCGCTACGACCGCGTGGTGGCCATCAGCCGGAGCGGCACGACCACCGAGGTGGTCCAGCTCCTCGAGGGCCTCGGTCGTGTGCCCCGGACGGTGGTCACCGCCGACACCTCCTCGCCGGTGGCCTCGCTCGCCGAGACGACGATCGCCCTGGACTTCGCCGACGAGCGCTCGGTGGTGCAGACGCGGTTCGCCACGTCGGCGTTGGCACTGTTCCGCGCGCACCTCGGCCAGGATCTCCGTCGAGCGATCGCCGAGGGCGAACGCGCCCTGACCGAGCCGCTCGAGCCCGAGCCGACAGGGTTCGAGCACGTGGTCTTCCTCGGGCACGGCTGGACCGTGGCACTCGCGGAGGAGGCAGCCCTCAAGCTCCTCGAGGCGACGCAGACGTACAGCGAGGCGTACCCCGCCATGGAATACCGACACGGACCCATCAGCCTCGCCGGCGAGCGATCGCTCGTATGGATCCTCGGCTCGCCCGACCCGGCCGTGGCCGAGGACGTGCGGGCGACCGGCGCCACCGTGCGCGTGGCCTCGCTGGACCCGATGGCCGAGCTCATCCTCGTGCACCGGATGGCGATCGCGCTCGCTGAGGCCAAGGGCCTGGATCCCGATCATCCCGCGCACCTGACGCGCTCGGTCGTGCTCTCGTGACCGAGCCCCGATCGAACCGGAGGTGTTCCCGTTGAGACGACTGTTGGTGCTCCTGGCCACGCTCGCCCTGCTGGCATCCGCGTGCACAGGCGGCGACGACAACGAGAGCGCGACCACCGGCGAGACGGCGTCCGGCCCCGTCACGCTCACGTTCTGGCACGGCTACACGGACTACGAGGCGGACTCGTTGAACGCGCTGCTCGACCAATGGAACGCCGAGAATCCGGACATCCAGATCGACCCGCTGTACGTCAACAACGACAAGGCGCTGCAGAAGCTCACGGTCGCCCTGCAGGGAGGCGAGCCGCCGGACATCACGTACCAATACGGCTCGTCGCTCCCGCAGCTCGCGGAGGCGCCCGGCCTGGTCGATCTCACCGACTGGGTCCAGAGTCCCGAGGTCGACTGGGAGGACTTCGTCGCGGGCGCTCGCGACGCCGCGACCTTCGAGGGCAAGGTGCTCGGCGTGCCCGCGCTCATCGACAACCTCGCGGTCGTGTACAACAAGACGCTGTTCGACCAGGCCGGCCTCGAATACCCGAGCGCCGACTGGACGTGGGACGACTTCCGGGCCGCCGCGAAGGCGCTCACCGATCCCGCGAAGAAGCAGTTCGGTTTCTCCTACCCGATGGACGCCTCCGAGGACTCCGTCTGGCACTACGACCCGCTGCTGTGGCAGAACGGCGGTTCGATCCTGACCGAGGACGGCACCCAGGCAGCGTTCAACTCGCCCGAGGGCGTCGAGGCGCTCGAGGTCCTCACGGGGATGGCCGTCGAGGACAAGTCGGTGTTCCTCGACCTACAGAACTCGCCGTACACGGGGCTGTTCAACAGCGGGAAGATCGGGATGCTCGTGACCGGGCCGTGGGACCTTTCGAGTTTCCCCGACGTCGACTACGGCGTCGAGATCCTGCCGGGGTTCGATGGCGATCACCAGACGATCGCCGGTCCCGACATGTGGACCGTCTTCGACAACGGGGACGGCCGTGCACAGGCGGCGCTGGACTTCGTCGCCTGGCTGACCGCGGCCGATCAGATGAAGGCCGACGCGCTGGCGACGGGCCATCTGCCCTTCCGGCTCTCGGTGATCCAGGACACGGCGTTCGTGGACGAGTTCGGGAAGACGATCCCGGGGGTCGACGTCTTCGCGGAGAACCTCGCGAACGTCGAGCAGGCGCGTCCGGTGCTCGCGGCCTACCCGCAGGTCTCGGAGGCGATGGGCCTCGCGATCGTGTCGGCGATGCTCGGCGAGAAGAGCCCGCAGACCGCCCTGGACGACGCCGCGGCGCAGGCGAACGATGCGCTGGCGCTCGCCAGTTAGGCTGCGGCGAGTCGGACCGAAGGCGACGCCAAGAGGTCAACGGAGGACGGGTGGATCGGTTTCGGCGGTTCCTTGTCTCGGATCACGCCGCCGGCTGGGCCTTCATCCTGCCCTCGGTGATCCTGATCGCCGTCTTCGGGGTCATCCCGATCGTCTGGGGGTTGATCCTCTCGTTCCAGAAGGCGGGGCTGATCTCGCCCGAACGCGAGTGGGTCGGATTCAGCAACTACGCGAAGATCGCGAGCGACCCCAAGGCGCGGCAGGCGGCCGTCAACACGATCTACTACACGGTGCTGTTCGTCCCGACGTCGATCCTGCTCGCGCTGTTCATCGCGCACGCGCTGAACCGCAGGATCGCCCTCGTCAACTTCTACCGCCTCGCGGTGTTCATCCCGGTCGTCACGTCCACGATCGCCACGGGGATCATGTTCCTGTGGCTCTTCGACAAGAACTACGGTCTGGCGAACTGGCTGCTGGGCAAGGTCGGGCTCGGGCCGTTCGGGTTCTTCGAGGACCCCAACCAGGCGATGATCGCGCTGGTCCTCATGACGGTGTGGGGCTGGCTGGGGTTCGACACGATCATCTACCTCGCCGCCCTCCAGGGGGTCCCGCAGGAGCTGCTCGAGGCGGCGTCGATCGACGGCGCGAGCCGGTGGAGCTCGTTCTGGCGTGTCACGTGGCCGATGCTCGGCCCGGCGACGCTGCTGCTCGTGGTGTGGTCGACGATCAGCGCCCTCCAGCTGTTCGACGAGGTGTTCTTCGTGACCCATGGCGGGCCGCTCGGCCGAACGTCGGTCGTGGTGTTCTACGTCTACCGGCTCGCCTTCGAGCAGGGCCTCGGGAGCCTGTCGCTCGCGGGCTACGCGGCCGCCATCGCCTACGTGCTGTTCCTGGTGATCCTGCTGCTGACCCTGGCGCAGTTCTGGCTGGGCCGACGCGTCGTCCACTACACGTCATGAGCGCGGTCACAGAGGCTCCCGTCCGGACCCGGCCCGATCCGCGCTCGATGCCCGGCGAGACCGGCGCAGTCGAGCGCCCCCGCCGCCGCTTCCTGCCGTTCGACCCGTGGCATCTGTTCCTCGCGCCGCTCGCCGCGGTGATGCTGCTGCCGCTGCTGTGGATGGTGGTGACGTCGCTCGAGACCGAGGCGCAGACCTTTCATTTCCCGCCGATCCTGTGGCCGGGGACGTTCCGGTTCGGCAACTACGCCGAGGTGCTCGGCCAGTCGGCGTTCGGCACCTGGTTCTGGAACACGACCGTCGTGACGGTCACCGTCGTGGCCAGCAACCTCGTCCTGTGTACGCTCGCGGCGTACGCGTTCGCGAGGATCCGGTTCCTCGGGCGCACGTTCGTCTACTTCCTGATCCTGGCCACGTTGATGGTGCCGCTCCAGGTCGTGCTGATCCCCACGTTCCTGATCGTGAAAGAGCTAGGGCTGCTTGACCGCCTGGGCGCGCTCGTGGCGCCGAACCTGGCCAACGTCTTCGGGATCTTCCTGCTCACGCAGTTCTTCCGAACGCTGCCGATCGAGCTCGAGGAGGCGGCGCGGATCGACGGCGCCTCGCGCCTGTCGATCCTGCTGCGCATCGTCGTCCCGCTGTCGTTGCCGGCGCTCGCGACGCTGGCGGTGATCCAGTTCCTATGGACCTGGAACGACTTCCTGTGGCCGCTCGTGACGATCCTCACCAACCAGGACGCGTTCACGCTGCAGCTCGGGCTCGCGACCTTCCAGGGAGCCCACAACGCCCAGTGGCACCTCGTCTCGGCCGCCAACATCATGTCGATGCTGCCGTTGATCGTGCTCTTCCTGCTCGCGCAGCGGTACTTCGTGCACGGCATCGCCACCCAGGGACTGAAGGGCTAGCGCTTTGGCGCGGGTCGCTTTCGACGGCGTCACAAAGGTGTACCCGGGGCCGATCGTCGCGGTCCAGGACCTGACACTCGACGTCGCCGACGGTGAGTTCCTGATCCTGGTCGGTCCGTCCGGGTGCGGGAAGTCGACCGCACTTCGGATGGTGGCGGGTCTGGAGCGGATCAGCGACGGGACGATCGCGATCGGCGACCGCGTCGTGAACGACGTGCCGCCGAAGGATCGCGATATCGCGATGGTGTTCCAGAACTACGCGCTGTACCCGCACATGACGGTCGAGAAGAACCTGGGGTTCGGCCTGCGCCGGCGCCGAACGCCGCGGGAGGACGTGCAGCGCCGGGTCGACGAGGTGAGCCGGATGCTCCGGCTGGACGACCTGCTCCGTCGTCGCCCCGGCCAGCTCTCGGGCGGCCAGCGGCAGCGGGTGGCGATGGGGCGAGCCCTCGTTCGCGAGCCCGAGGTGTTCCTGCTCGACGAGCCGCTGTCGAACCTCGACGCCAAGCTCCGGGTCCAGATGCGGTCCGAGCTCAAGCGGCTCCACGATCGCATCGGCGTCACGACGATCTACGTCACGCACGACCAGGTCGAGGCGATCACGCTCGGCGAACGGATCGCGGTGCTCTCGGACGGCGTCCTGCAGCAGGTGGGTCAGCCGCAGGAGGTCTACGACCACCCCGCCAACGTGTTCGTGGCCGGGTTCATCGGTTCGCCCCCGATGAACCTGCTCCAGGGGGCTGCCTCGCACGGATTCGTGACCGTCGGGGA
>JBKPRY010000011.1:0-1534 GCA_046734755.1 Actinomycetota bacterium
ATGGAGCAGAACTACCGCTCCACCTCGAACATCCTCGCGATCGCCAACGCGCTGATCGAGCACAACGTGCAGCGCAAGCCCAAGTCGCTGTGGACCGAGACGACCGAGGGCGAGCTCGCGGTGCGCTTCCGCGCCGACGACGAGCACGAGGAGGCGCTGTTCGTCGCCGAGGAGACCCATCGGCTCGTCGAAGACGAGGCCCACCGGTACGCGGATGTCGCGGTCTTCTACCGGACGAACGCCCAGAGCCGGGTCCTGGAGGACATCTTCATGCGGGCCGGCATCCCGTACCGGGTCGTCGGCGGGGTGCGGTTCTACCAGCGCAAGGAGATCAAGGACGTCCTCGCGTACCTGCGGCTCCTGCTGAACCCGCAGGACGTGATCAGCGCCCGTCGGGTCGTGAACACGCCCAAGCGCGGCGTCGGGGACGCGACGGTGGCGGCGCTCGAGGGCTTCGCGGCGATCGAGCAGGTCGCCTTCCTGGAGGCCACCCGGCGGGCCGACGAGCTCCCCGAGCTCGGGGCTCGTGCCAAGGGCGCCGTCGCCGGGTTCGTTGGCGTGATGCAGCGTCTCCAGGAGGCGTACGACTCCGGCGCCGGGCCCCAGCGGATGGTCGAGGCCGCGGCCACCGAGTCCGGCTACCTCCTCGAGCTGGAGGCCGAACGCACCGTCGAGGCGGAGGGCCGGATCGAGAACATCCGCGAGCTCGGCGGCGTCGCGGCCGAGTTCGAGCAGCGCTCGCCGGACGGGAGCCTCGCCGAGTTCCTCGAGCAGGTGTCGCTCGTCTCCGAGCAGGACGAGTACGACGAGGAGTCGGGGAGCGTCACGCTGATGACGCTCCACAACGCGAAGGGTCTCGAGTTCCCCGTGGTCTTCATCATCGGCCTGGAGGACGGCGTGTTCCCGCACTACCGCTCGATGGGCGATCCGGCCCAGCTCGAGGAGGAGCGGCGCCTGATGTACGTGGGGGTGACGCGCGCCCGCGAGCGTCTGTACCTGACGTTCGCCTGGAGCAGGACCCTCTTCGGCTCGACGTCCTACAGCCCGCCGTCACGGTTCCTCGGTGAGATCCCGAGCGAGCTCGTCCGGGCCCTCGAGGAGGGCGATCTCGTCGTGGCCGAGGACTCCTCGGTGTCACCCATCCGCGCGGCGGTCGAAGGCCGGCGCGAGATCCCCCAGATCTCGGCGGGCGACACCGTTCAGCACGACAAGTGGGGCGAGGGCGTCGTTCTCACCGTGAGCGGGTCCGGTTCGGACGCCGAGGCGACGGTCCGGTTCGAGGAGGCGGGGGAGAAGCGGCTGCTGGTCGCCTACGCCCCGCTGCGGAAGGTCGGCTGAGCTAACCGGGCGGGGGAAGGCGCCGCAGCCCGCGTTCCTCGTCCCACGCCACTGCCTCCGCCCGGCCGCCGAACCGCGTGTACCCCGCCGAGCGCACGTCCACCGAGAAGCAGTGGTACTCGGGTTCGTCCGGTGCCCAGTCGATCCGTCGCCGGATCGCCTCGCGGAAGGCGGCGCGGACGTCGGGGTCCTGTTC
>JBKPRY010000012.1:0-1901 GCA_046734755.1 Actinomycetota bacterium
GATCTTCCTCGTGGTCGCGTTCGAAGAGCTGCGTTCGAGCGGTTCGCACAGTATAGCGGAGGCCTTCGCACGCTGGCCCGGTCGCCGAAGGATCGGCCTCGACGCGTTCGATGCACGAGGATGCGCGAGAAAGTGTGACAAGAGGCCCCTGCGACGGCGCGATGGGGAAAACCGCGGTGCTATAGTCCGGCGTCGTTCCCCGGGGGCGTCGATCCACACCGCGTGACGCCATCTCTTCCCCCAAGAGTTTCCACAACTGTGGAAAGGCGCTGTGGATAGCTATGGCGATCGCATCGTTCGAGGAAGCCGCCGAACGGACCTGGGCGCACGTCGTCGAACGCGCGCAGGAGGAGCTCTCGGAGAGCTCGTTCTCGATGTGGTTCGGGGGCGTTCGCGCCACGAGCCTGCACGACGGGGTGCTCGAGGTCGTCGCGCCCTCCGAGTACGTGCGCGACCGGCTCGCCAAACACTACGTCGGCTTGATCCGCGACGCGGCGGCCGAGGCGGTCGGTCTTCCCGTGTCGATCGAGTTGGATTCGGCACCGCCCGAAGAGGTTGCACCGCAACATGAACCGCCGGATCCGCCCGAACACAAGCCGATGGCCGAGCGCGCGGCGTTCGGCGCTCCGGGCCTCCCCTTCCCGAACTACACGTTCGAGACCTTCGTTGCCGGGCCGTCCAACCGATTCGCGCACGCCGCGGCGATGGCGGTCGCCGACACGCCGCCGTCCAAGGCCTACAACCCGCTGTTCATCTACGGCGGCGTGGGGCTCGGCAAGACCCACCTGCTCGTCGCGATCGGGCATCAGATGTTCGGGCTGTCCCCGCGTTTGCGCGTCAAGTACGTGACGAGCGAGAGCTTCATGGCCGAGTTCATCAAGGCGGTACGCGAACGACAGGGCTACCAGTTCGCCGCGCGGTACCGCGACATCGACGTGCTCATGGTCGACGACATCCAGTTCCTCGCCAAACGCGAGGAGACCCAGACCGAGTTCTTCCACACATTCAACGCGCTGCACCAGAAGGACCGCCAGATCGTGATCGCGTCCGACCGCCCGCCACAGGAGCTCGGCATGGAGGAACGCCTCCAGTCGCGGTTCCGCCTCGGCCTGTGCGTCGACGTGCAGCCACCGGACCTGGAGACCCGGATCGCGATCCTGCAGCTGAAGGCACAGCGCGACGAGCTCCACGTCCCCGACGACGTGATCGAATTCATCGCCAACACGTTCGACCAGAACATCCGCGAGCTCGAGGGGGCGCTCGTGCGAGTGGTGGCGTGGGGCGACCTCACCGGGCAACCGATCACCAGCGAGCTCGCGGAGCAGGCGCTCGAGGACCTGCTGCCGCAGGCCGAAGCCGAGATCCCGCCGGACCTGATCCTGGAGGAGAGCGCTCGGTACTTCGGACTGTCGGTCCAGGACCTGATCTCGCCGAACCGATCCCGGCCGCTGACGACGGCCCGCCACGTCGCGATGTATCTGATGCGCGAGTGCAGCGGACAGTCTCTGGTCAAGATCGGCGAGACGTTCGGCGGGCGCGACCATACGACGGCCCGCCACGGGATCTTGAAGGTCGAGAAGGACATGCGCGCCCGGACGGCCACCTACCGCCAGGTCCAGGATCTGTCCCGAATCATCCGCGGCCGGGCCCGGGCGGGATGAGCGCCTACCCCAGCCGTGGGGACGGCCTTGTGGGGAACGCGGGAGACGCCGGGGACGGGACCGGGCGGAGCTCCAGCGGGTCCACCGATTCCCACAGCGGGTCCACATGTCCCACGGGCCCGCTACGCTCGCAGGATGGGCTGCTATCCCCGTTTTCCCCAGCCCCTACTGCTACTAAGAGAAGTAAGAGATGAACCAAGAAGCAGCGAGGAGGTGCACACGTGAAGTTCCGGTGTGATC
>JBKPRY010000013.1:0-4940 GCA_046734755.1 Actinomycetota bacterium
GTCCGGGAACGCGACGGCAAGCTCGTCCTTGTGGGGGTCGGCGGCACCCCGATGAAGGTGCTCACCCTCACGGGGTTGGACCGCGTGTTCGACATCGTCGGCTCGACCACCGAGCTCCCCGCGGGCTGAAGCGGGAGCTCGAGCCCCGATGGAACGGCTCTCGATCCGCATCCCACCCGGGACCGCGCACGTGGCGTCGGTCCGCGCGTTCGTCGGGGCGGTCGGTCGCAGCACCGGTTGCTCGGAGGAGGCGGTCGACGACCTCCGGCTCGTCGCGACCGAGGCGTGCGCCCAGGCGATCGAGCAGGACGCGCCGCCGGCCGCCATCGAGGTCCGTTCGGTGGTCGACGGGGGACGCCTGCTCGTGGAGATCGAGCCCTGCGGCCGGTTCGACGGAGTCCCGGAGGGACTCGACGAGGTCTCGGGACGGGCGACACGCCGAGCGCTGATCGAGGGCCTGTTCCCCGACGCCGAGTTCGACGACCAGGTCCTGCGCGTGGTCGTGCCCATCGCGCGGTCGTAGTCGGCCGCTCCCGGGGAGCGCCTCGGGAGTCGTCCGACACAAGGGACGGCGCACGCGTCCTTCGGCAGGGGCGATCGAGAGGAGCCTTGGAGCGGTGCAGCGAGAAGACGACACGACCGAGTCGGCGGTGTCGCTCGAGCGGCGGATGCTCGAGGCCGAGCGACGCGCGCGAGAGGTCGCCGAGACCGCGCAGGCGGAGGCCGAGAGCGCGCAGGCCGAGGCAGAGGCCGCGCGCGAGGAGGCAGTGCGCGCCCGCGAGGAGGCCGAACGCGCCCGCGGGCTCGAGACCCAGGCGCGCGAACGGCTCCAGGTCCTCGTCGAGGCGGGCGTGGCGATGACCGCGTCGTTCGAGACGCGTTCGGCGTTGGCCGCGGCGACCGCCGCCGCTGCCCGCCGGGTCTGCGACTACAGCGTGGCCTTCGTGGTCGACCGGGAGGGTCGCGTGGAGGCAGCCGTCGGCGCGCACCGCGACCCCGCGCGGTTCGGGATGGTCGAACGGATGGCGAGCGCCCACCTGCCCGACCCGGAGGACCCCGACAGCATCGTCGCCGAGGTCCTGAGGACCGGCGAGCCGGCGCTGATCCCGAACCTGTCACTCGAACAGATGGAACGGATGATGGCGGCCGGTGAGCAGCGCGAGCTCGCTCGCTCCCTGGGTCTCGCGTCGCTGATCGTGGTCCCGCTCGCGGCCAGGGGACGGACGCTCGGGGTGCTCGTGCTCGTGCGCGACGACGCGTCGACACCGTTCGTGGAGGAGGACCTGTCGCTCGCCGGGATGCTCGCGGCCAGGACCGGCCTCGCCGTCGACAACGCGATGCTCTATGCCGAACGCGAGTACGTCGCGGAGACGCTGCGTCGGAGTCTCCTGCCACCGGAGCTGCCGGGGATCGAGGGTCTGGAGATCGCCGCGCGCTACCTTCCCGCCGCGGATGGGACGCAGGTCGGCGGCGACTTCTACGACGTCTTCGAGGCCGCGCCCGAACGTTGGATCGCCGTGATCGGCGACGTGGTCGGCAAGGGGGCCGAGGCCGCGGCGATGATGGGGCTCGCCCGCTACACGATCAGGACCGCCGCCATGAGCGAGGGCCGCCCGAGCGCGATCTTGGAGACGCTCAACCAGGCCGTCCTGCAACAAACGGACGACGAACGGTTCTGCACCGCGTGCTGCGTGCGCCTGCGACCGTCGGGGAGCCCGACGCGGGCGACCGTGTCGTCCGGGGGGCATCCGCTCCCCCTGGTCCTTCGCGCGGATGGCTCCACCGAGGTCGTGGGCAGCCCCGGCACGATCGTCGGGGTGTTCGAGGACCCGGTGCTCGTCGACCAGGCCGTCGATCTCGGCGTCGGCGACACGCTCGTCCTGTACACCGACGGCGTCACCGACGAACGACGGGACGCGGACGAGTTCGGCGAGGCGCGGTTGCACGAGACGCTGTCCAAGCTCGCGGGGGCGGGCGCGCAACGGATCGCCGACGGCCTGGTGGAGGCGGTGGTCGCCTTCCGGACCGGGCAGCCCAAGGACGACATCGCGATCCTCACGATCCAGGTGGTCGGCTGACCACGCCCCGAATCGACCCGTGCGCGCCGACACCGTGTTTGGGCGTCCGAACGCCCGGGTACCCAACACCCGGACGCGATCCACGACCAGCGGCGGAGGAGCCGGTGGTCCGAGAGAGATTGACGGAGCGGTCCGGCGCGCCCCCCTCCCCCCTGCTCGCCGGGCCGCACGTCAACGCGAGGTGATGGTGATGACCGACATGCTCGCACCGACGCCCGTCAAGTGGCTGTACTGCTTTGCATGTGAGCAGACGTTCGAGCTCGCAGGGTCCCATGGATCGTGCGGTTGTGGACGCTCGTCAGCGAGGCTGGACGGCGGGATCGTCGAGATCCAAGGCCCGGCGCGTGCGCTCGCTCCGGTCGAGACCGTGATCCGGCTCGACGGCGGCGAGTGGGCTCCGCTCCCGGAGGACGTCTTCATCCGACGGGTGCTGCCGACGGCCGCCTGACGCGCTCCTGCGAGGTCCTGATCCTTCCCTGGGAGGGACCCGTCCTCAAGGTCCTACAAGCTCCTACTCGGTCACGTCGACGCGTCGATCGGCGAGGAGTCCTGCGAATGCGGCGGCATCCCGAGGGGCCGCACCGTCGGTGTCGTTGTTGAAGTACGCGAACAGCGATCGCGGCCGCGTTTCGGCGATCGCGTCCGCGTACGCAACGAGCTTCGAGCGTCGATAGCGGGGTCCGTCTGAGCGGCCCTGGTGGAACCGCAGATAGGCCCATCCCCCCAAGGTCGGGATCGAGATGCGAACCCCGGGACGGTCAGCATGGACCAGCGCCGCACCGCTCGCATCGAGCGCGTCGAGGATCCCGTCCGTGAACCACGACGGGTGACGGAACTCGATCGCCGCCCGGAACGCCGCCGGGAGCGACCCGAGGAAGTCCCGGAGCAGCGGCTCGTCGGCGCGAAGGGTCGGCGGCAGTTGGAAGAGCACGGGCCCGAGCTTGGCACCGGCGCCCTCGAAGATCGCTCGCATCCGCTCGAGCGGCTCTACGCAGTCTCGCAGCCTGCGGACGTGCGTCACATACCGGCTCGCCTTGAAGGTCAGGACGAAGCCATCGGGCACGGTGGCGGCCCATCGCTCGACCGTCTCACGCTTCGGCAAGCGATAGAACGACGCGTTGACCTCGACGGTCGAGAAGCGCTCGGCGTAGAACGCGAGCCAGTCGGCGGCAGCCAGCCCGGCCGGGTAGAAGTCATCTCGCCAGTGTCGGTACTGCCACCCGCTCGTGCCGACGAATACCACGAGACGGGATCGCTACCCTCGCGCGGCCCTCGCCACACGCTTGCGGACGTCAGCCCTCCGCGGGCGGCGGTGGGGCCGGCGGCATCGGGGGGGCAGGTGGAGGCGCGGCGGTCGGTGCTCCCGGCGGTGCCGCGGCGGGGGCCGCCGCGGAACCCGCCTCGCCGAACCCGGACGGGGTCTCCGACCCGGACGGGGTCTCCGCCGCCTTGTTCTTCCGGCCCCGAACCACCAGGAGGAGGACGATCAGGAGCACGAGCGCGACCCCTCCGATGATCAGGATCAGCGGCAGGAACGAATCGCTGCCACCCACCACGTCCGCGGCCTCGCCGTTGTCCACCGCGCTGCCCGTCGCGTTGATCTCCAACCGCTCGCCGAACTCCGGCACGTAGGTGACCGTGTTGCCGTCGATCTCCCCACCGGGGGCCTGCAGGACCTCGCCGGGGAACGTGATCGCGATCCTGATGTCCGCGCTCTTGAAGAGCTGCGCGCCGCCGGTGCCGCCGAACGGCCCGGTGGCGCCGGACAGGCCGCTCGACAGGTCGAGGACCCCGGTCACGACGAACGTGTCCCCCTCGCGTGCGATCTGCAGCGTGTCGCCCGCACCGCCGGCCGTCGCACCCGAGGCCCCCGCGATCCCGCCGGAGTTGAACTGCTCGATCGGGAGGTCCTCGAAGGTGAACTGCCGTCCGGCGAACTCGCCGTCGTCGAACGGCTCGATCGTGACCCCGGGCGCGCTGCTCGGGAACGGGGCGTCGCTGCCGAGCAGGTCCTCCACGTTCTGCCCGGTCAGGTCGAGCAGCTCCTTCTGGACGCCGAACTTGACGGTCCCGCTCACCGTGTTGTCGGAGTTGATCCCCAGATTCATGTTGAGCTTGATGCACCCCGTCATCAGGAAGACCAGCGCGACGAACGCGCCGATCCTCCAGGCGGTGCGGGCACGTCGAGACATCCTTGGACCCCCTGTGGTCGGCATCCCGGGGAGACTACCCCGGCCGTGTGGGCGGGGCGAGCAACTCACGAGGAGAGAGCATCGACCACGTGCTCCTCGAGATAGGAGAGGTAGCGGTACAGCTCGTAGGCGCGCTCGATCTCGGGATCGCCGGCGAAATCCGCGGCCGTCGCCTCCTCGGTGACGGCGAGCCGGACACCGAGGACCAGCCGGACGTCGTTCAGCGCGGCAAGCCACGCGAGCAGCTCGTCCTCGGTCACGTGGTCGAAACGCAGGGTGCGCTCCATCGTGTCGATCGCCGCCAGCCGCTGCTCGAGCAGCTCGTCGTGCGTGATGTGGTGGAACTCGGCGGCCGCGTCCTCGTCGTCGGTGAAGGCCTTCGGATACAGCCGCTGCAGGGCCGGATCGGCGGCATCGCCCTGGACGAGCAAGGCACGCAGCATCCCCGGGATGGTGCCGAGGATCTCGCGCTCGGCCGTGGGGATCCGAAGATCGAACCCGCCTCGGCGCGACCGCTTGACGAGCGCTCCCCGCACGATCAGCGGTCCTTCTGCATCGTGGCCCACAGCCCGTGCGCGTGCAGGCGCGACACGTCGAACTCACAGCGCTCGCGGGGACCGGTGGAGACGACGGCTCGACCCTTGTGGTGCACGTCCAGCATCAGCCTGGT
>JBKPRY010000014.1:0-1163 GCA_046734755.1 Actinomycetota bacterium
ACGTCGACGGGCTGGTGGTCGACGTGCCGTTCGCGATGAGCGACGAGGCCTCGAGGGCGTTCTTCGACCCGGGCGTGCAGCGGCTCGACGGCGACAACGCCCTGGCGTTCGCGAGGAACCGGCACGACCTGCCGGCCGGCGACTTCGGGCGCTCGGAGAACCAGGGCCGGCTGATGGTCGCGGCGCTGGCCCAGCTCAAGAAGGAGTTCAACAAGGACCCGGCCAGGATGCTGATCTGGGCGGCGTCGTTCGTGCGCAACGGCACGACCACGCTCGCGCTGGACGAGGTGCTCGACCTCGCCTTCACCGGCACGGCGATCAACGCGAACAAGGTCGAGAACGTCGTCTTCCCGGGCGGCACGGCGATGGTGGGCGGCCTGTCCGTCGTGACGCTCAACCAGGAAACGCTCGAGAAGATCTCGAAGGACCTCGCCGACGACGGCCTCCTGAAGAAGGCGAACGTGCCGCCGTCGCCGAACGAGCCGCTGCTCGGCGGCTAGGCCCCCGGCCTGGGCGAGCTCACCGCGTGACCACGTAGACGACGTAGCCCGCGAAGAAGGCACCCTGCAGGAGCAGCAGCGGCGCCGAGAAACGCCGACGGAACCGGATCGTCATCCACAGCACGCCACCGGCCACGAGCGCGATCACGGCCGCCACGAGTGCCTCGTGCGCCAGGTGCCAGGGGGTGAGCAGCAGCCCGACCGTGACCGGGAAGGATGACTGGAAGACCATCGCGCCCGTCATGTTGCCGAGCGCCAGGGTGTCCTTGCCGCGGCGGACCCACAGCACGCTGTTGAACTTCTCCGGGAGCTCGGTGGCCACGGGCGCCACCAGCAGCGCGAAGACGAGATGCGACACCCCGAGGTTCCCGGCGATCGTGTCGACGCCCGACACGAACATCCTGGCGCCGCCCACGATCAGCAGGAGCGAGAGACCGGTCTGAACGAACATCGGCCAGTCCGGCGACGCCGACGACCACGGGGCCAGCGACGGTCGCCCCCGGCGAAGCCAGCCCCAGAGGTACAGGGGGTGGATCTCGCTACGCGCCTCGTCCTCGAGCTCGCGTTCCCCGGGCGCCCGCAGGTGGCGCCGGACGTAGAAGACGTACCCGATCACCAGCACGAGCGCGAGGGCCCAGTGCAGCGCTCGGATGTGCACGAGTC
>JBKPRY010000015.1:0-1324 GCA_046734755.1 Actinomycetota bacterium
CGGGCGACCTCGGGCACCGCCAGGTACGGATCGGCGAACGTCATGGCCCCGTGATCGCAGAACACGATGTCGAAGCTCCCGTCCGCGAACGGCGCGCGCTCGGCGTTGGCGTTCACGAACGGCACCGGCTGCGAGGCCCCACCGGCGAGCCCGCGGGCGTGGGCGAGCTGGCGGATCGACAGATCCAGCCCCAGCGCGCGAGCTCCCCGTCGCGCCAGCGCGATCGACCATTGGCCGCCGCCGCACCCGAGCTCGAGCACTCGCTTCCCGGCGACGTCGCCGAGGATGCCGAGCTCGGACTCCGGGATCCCCCAGATCCCCCACGCCGGACGGTCGAAGCGGTTGAGCTGCGGGCCGTGCTCGCGCTGATAGTCGTCCGCCTCGCGGTTCCAGTTCGCGCGGTTGCGGCGGACGTAGGCGGGTTGGGCCGGGGCGCTCGGACGGGAGGCGCTCACCGGCGTGACGGGTCTGCTCCGGCGAGCGGTGCTCACCGGTCGAGCCATCCGGCAGCGCGATCGTGCTCGTCGGCGACCAGTCCCGCGGCGATCGACAGGGCGACCTCGGCCGGCCGGCGTCCGCCGAGGTCGAGGCCGAGCGGCGATCGGATGCGCGCGAGCTCCTCGTCGCCGAATCCCATCGAGCGCAGCTCCTCGACGTACGGGCCCACGTGGCGGCGGCTCCCCATCACGCCGATGAACCGCGCCGGCGAACGCAGCGCGCCGGCGAGCGCCGCCGCGATCCCCGGCGCGTCGTGGTCGGTGAAGACCAGGCGGGTCTCGGCGTCGATCTCCAGCTCGCCGAGGTCGCGCGCGACCGGCATCGAGTTCGCATCGGCATCGGTGACGCGTTCCGGACGCGACTCGACCAGGATGGGCGCGAACCCGAGGCCGGGCGCGAGCCGCGCCAGCTCGCGGGCCACGTCCGTGGCGGAGACGACCACGAGGGCCGGCGCGCGCCGCGACGGCTCGAGGTACACCTCGATATGGCCGAGCTCGTGGTGGTACGTGCGGGTCCCGGGTACGCCCGACGCGAGGATCTCGGCGGCGTCGCGGACGGCCGCCTCGTCGAACTCGGCGCACCCGAGCGTCCCGTGCACCTCACCCCCGGGGACGATCCGCATCGAGTTGCCGACCGCGCAGGGCGGCGAGCCGTGCACCTTGACGGCCTTGGCCTCCACGGAGCCGACCACCGCGGGCGCGGGCGGCTTCGCCTCGTTCCCGTCGGCGTGGCCCGTCGGATGAGCCCCCGTTCGACCGCCGAGCAGCTCGACCGCGTGCGGCAACACCGGCAGCAGGGCCGCGAGGCTCTCGCGGACGCCCTTCGG
>JBKPRY010000016.1:0-3568 GCA_046734755.1 Actinomycetota bacterium
CGTGCTCGACCATGGCCGCGGCGACGGGCGCGGCCAGGCGCTCGGGAACGCTGCTCTTGCCCTGGACGGTTCGGTGGATCGCCGACAGGATCTCTTCGGTGGACTCGCCTTTCACCACGTAGCCGACGGCGCCCGCCCGCAGCATCGTCAGGACTGTCGAGACGTCTTCGTGCGCGGACAACGCCACCACCCTCGTGGGCGGCGACCGTCGAAGGATCTCGCGCGTGGCTCGAGGCCCGCCTCCCCCCGGCATGTGGACGTCCACGAGCGCGACGTCGGGAAGCTTGCTACACGCGAGCTCGATCGCCGACTCAGCGTCGGCCGCCTTGCCGATCAGCTCGATCTCGGGCTCCGAACCGAGCAGGGCCTCGAGCACGTCCCGGACGGACTCCTCGTCATCCGCAACCATCACCTTGATGCGCTCTGCTGTAGGCAACTCGGGCCTCCTCGGCTCGGTGAGGTGGATCCTCTGCATCCGGTATCGGCCGGGCCGCTTCGGGAAACGTATGGCCGCGGGTGTCCATCCTGAGGTGGTCCTCGAGCCCCTCCAACCGTCGAACGACCTGGGACCTTTGGCCCTCGAGCGGAGTGGCGTTCGGCAGGCGTCTACGACCATCGGTCCGCGCTCGGCGCCGGCCCTCTCGCGTTCATCCTCGTTCGGAAGGAGAGGAAAGCCGACCTGCAGCGCAGGGTTCGTTCCGCCGATACCTGAATCCGGGTGCAGCGAACAGGTGCGGCGAGCCAGCCACCTCGACGATGTCTCGGCACGAAACCGGAGGCCAGGGTGGATCGGATCAGGGTGTTGATCGCCGACGACGAACAGACCGTCCGCGAGTCGTTGGCTGGCGTGATCGGATCCGACCCCTCGCTCGAGATCGTCGGGTCCGCGCAGGATGCGCAGGGAGCCATCGACCTCGCCGCGTGGCGGCACCCGGACGTGGCCCTGCTCGACGTTCGGATGCCCGGCGGAGGGCCGCGGGCGGCGGCCGAGATCGCCCGGCTGAGCCCGACGACCCGGGTGCTCGCGCTGTCCGCGGTCGAGGACCGTGACAGCGTCCTGGCGATGATCCGGGCGGGCGCGCTGAGCTACGTGGGGAAGACCGCTTCGAACGAGGAGATCCTCGGCGCGATCCACGGTACGGCCGAAGGGGGAACGCGCCTTTCCCCGAGGGCGGTCAAGGGCGTGTTCGAGGCGATCGCCGAGACCGCCGAGGGTGAGGGGGCCTCGAACGGGAACGAGCCGTCACCGATAGACCCGCGCGAGCAGGTCGCGCGGATCATCGAGCGCCGGGCCGTCGAGCTCGCCTACCAACCCATCGCCGACCTGAAGACGTTCCACGTCGTCGGCGTCGAGGCCCTGCCCCGTTTTCGGACCCGCCCCATGCGTCCACCGGAGACCTGGTTCGCCGAGGCCGCGAAACACGGATCGCTCATCGATCTCGAGCTCGTCGCCCTGACCGCGGCGCTCGTCCGGATGGAGGCGCTCCCAACCGACGCCTTCCTCGCCGTCTCCATGTCTCCCCGAACGGCCTCGTCCGATCGCCTCCGTGATCTGATCCGAGGAGCCGAGCCGAACCGGATCGTGCTCGAGCTGAACGAGCACTCGGCAGGCCTCGACGCGCTGTCCACCGGTGCGCGCGATGAGCTGCGCGACGGTGGCCTGCGCGTCGGCGTCCGTCACGCCGGATCGGGGCGATGGGGCCTTCGTCACCTCGCGCGGCTGGCGCCGGACCTCATCACGGTGGAGATGTCGACGCTCCGCGAGATGTCCGCCGACGCGACGGGCCACGAGCCTGTGTCGTCGATCATCGGGTTCGCGCTCGACATCGGGGCCACGGTCGTCGCCGACGGCGTGGAGACGGACCAGGAGGCCGAGGCGCTGCGACGGGTCGGGATCGATCTCGTTCAAGGCAACTACCTCGCTCGCCCCGGGCCGATCCCGATCGGCGGGGGGCCCTGGGGTCGTACGACGCTGAGCGCCGATCCGACCGCCATCCCTACCTGACCGTCATCCAACCCCCCCCGCTCCGAAGGCTTTTGGATCGCTCGTCGGTCTAACCTCTCCGCTTCCCGAACACGCCCGGCAGCCCCCCGAGCGAGTTGAACGCGATCGCGGCCACGAACCACTCAAGGGTTCCCATCAGGATCCTCTGGTCGACGAGCTCGCCGACGAACCCGAGGACGATGCAGACAAGAGCCAGGATCGTCCAGATCAGGGTGATCACCTCCCGATGCCAGCTACCCATCTCCCACGGGCGCCAACCTCTCGGGTAGGGTCCTCACGACGATCGACGGGGGGAAGGCGATGGCGAAGGGCAGCACGGGTGCCGCCGCCGGTGGTGGCGCCCTCTACGGGCTCGGGATCTTCGGTGCCCTGTTCTACTACTGGCAGCAGGCCGACTCGTTCTGGGAATACGTCTGGGCGATCTTCCCGAAGGCGATCTTCTGGCCTGCGTACATGATCTACGAGGGGTTCAGGGCGCTCGGCGCGTGACGCGCACGGCGGCTCCTCGTACGACGTCTTACCGATAGAAGCCGCTCGTCCGGTGACGTCGCGTCAGAGCTCGCCGAGCACCTCGTTCAGGTGCTTGGCGAGCCCGGCGTGTCCCACGTCCTCCCAGACGGTGAACGTGTGGTCGGGGATCCTCTCGGCGACCCGCCGCATCAGCTCTGGCGGCGTGATCGCGTCGTTGGCGCCCGCCCAGACGTGGACCGGCATCGAGATGTCTTCCAAGCGGAAGCCCCAGGGCGCGACCTGCGCGACGAACTGCGGGGCCATCGCGTCCGCACCTTGGCGGACGGACTCGCGGATCGACCCGACGAAACTGCTGCGACGATCCGGATCGTCCAGGAACCACTCGTCTCCGGCATCCGCTCCCTCGGCCAGGTGTTCCGGGTGCTCGGTGAGGTCGCGCACCCATTCGGCCGCCTCGGAGGCCGCCCGACGCTCGGCGGCATCCCTGCCTTCCGACAGGGCTTCGAGGATCGCTCGCTCATCTTCGTCGAGCAAGGCGTCACGCAGTTCGGGGTCGTCCTCGAACAGGTAGCGCAGCGACGCGGCGCTCGTCGTCGCGGCGACACCGGTCAGCCGCCCGCGGATCACCGCGGCGCACGCGAACGCGTACGCGGTGCCCGCCGACCATCCGATCACGCCGAACCGATCCAGTCCAAGCTGCTCGGCGAGCGCGAGGACGTCGCGTGGCCAGTCGGCGATCCGGTGCCCCGGCTGCGGGTCGGAGCGGCCCATGCCGGGACGGTCGGTGGTGATCGCGCGGACGCGCGCTTCCGCGGCGGCGAGCGGATCGGGGAAGAACAGCCGCGACCCGGGCATGCCGTGGAACAAAAAGACCGGCCTGCCGTCGGGGTCGCCCCACTCGGCGTAGGCGAGGAGACGGCCGTCCGGGAGGTGCATCGACGAGTCGATCAGGGGCGTCCAGGTCTCCGGGTCTCTGCGGTCCGCCATCGGTCCTCGATGCTAGGTCGGCTCCGGCGAGTCGCCGACGCCGGGTGGCCCATCGAGCACGGTGGGGACGTACTCGAGCAACTGGAGCCGATCGTCGAACGTGCG
>JBKPRY010000017.1:0-1284 GCA_046734755.1 Actinomycetota bacterium
GAGGCCGATGGACGCTCGAACCAGAACCCGATCAGCAGATACGAGCACAGGCCGACACCCTCCCACCCCAGGTACAGCAGGAGGTAGTTGTCCGCGAGGACGAGCATCAGCATGAAGAAGACGAACAGGTTCAGATAGGCGAAGAAGGTTCCGAACCGCGGGTCGTGATCCATGTAGCCGACCGCGTACAGGTGGATCAGCGCCCCGACGCCGGTGACCACCAGGGTCATCGTGATCGAGAGGGGGTCGACCCGCAGAGCGACGTCGACCGAGAACGTCCCGACCGAGATCCAGTCGAACAGGTCCGCCACGTGCACACGCTGGTCCTCGGGGAGCCCGAGCAGTTCGAGGAGCGCGGCCACCGCGAGCACGAAGCCGAGCCCGACCAGCCCCGTCGCGAGCCACCCCGCGGCCTTGCCGAGCCGCCGACCGAGCAAGAGGTTCACCGCGGCGCCCGCGAGCGGGAAGAGAGGGATCAGCCAGACCCTATCGAGCACGCGCCTACCCCCGAAGCACCGTCAGATCGTCCACGCTGGCGCTCTGCCGGCGGCGGTAGACCGTGACGATGATCGCGAGGCCGACGACCACCTCGGCCGCGGCCACCACCATCGAGAAGAACGCCACGACCTGACCGTTCAGGTTGCCGTGCATGCGACTGAACGCGACGAGCGCCAAGTTGACGGCGTTCAACTGGAGTTCGACCGACATGAAGATCACGAGCGCGTTCTTGCGGATGAGCACGCCCACGGTTCCGATCGCGAACAACATCGCCGACACGGCGACGAAATAGGCGATCGGCGTGCTCACGCCGCCTCCCGATGGTCCGCGGTCACGACCTCGGACCGCGTGATCGCGCGGCGCCGACGCGACGCGAACACGACCACGGCGATCGCGGCGACGATCAGCAACACCGACGTCACCTCGAAGGGGAAGAAGTACTGGCGAAACAACACCTCGCCGAGCGCCTGCGCGTTGCCACCCTGGTTGACGGTCTCGTCGAAGTTCGCCGGGGCTTTGGTCGCGAACCCGATCCCGGCACGGATCGCCACGACGATCTCGATCGCGATCCCCGCTCCGAGGACGACCGCGAGCACCCGCTGCCCTCGCAGCCGCTCGACCAGCGTCTCCTCGCGGTCGACGCCGAGCAGCATGATCACGAACAGGAACAGGACCATGATCGCGCCCGCGTACACGATGATCTGCACGGCGAACAGGAACGACGCTCCCAGGACCAGGTAGAACACGGCGATCGTGAAGAAGTTCACGACGAGGAACAGGGCCGCA
>JBKPRY010000018.1:0-3571 GCA_046734755.1 Actinomycetota bacterium
GATCCTTGGCGTGCTCGCCGCGGTCTTCCCCGCCCGCCGCGCGGCCAAGCTGAACGTGCTCCAGGCCATCTCGTACGAGTAGCGGGGGTCCGGGCTCAAGCCGAGCTCGGGCGACGGATATCATGACCGTCCCATGCCCACCATCGAGCTCCCCGACGGCACCACCACCGAGCTCCCCGAAGGCGAGCCGCTGGGCTCGGTGCTGCCGCCCGAGGCGATCGCGGCCCGCGTGGACGGCGAGCTCGTCGACCTCTCCTACGTGCCCGCGACCGACGGGAAGGCAGAGCCGGTCCTGCCGGAGGACCCCGACGGGCTCCACGTCCTGCGTCACTCGGTCGCGCACGTGATGGCGCAGGCGGTGTGCGACCTGTGGCCCGGCACCCGCTACGCGATCGGCCCGCCGATCGAGGACGGCTTCTACTACGACCTCGAGCTCCCGGGGCAGGTCTCGGAGAGCGACCTCGGCAAGATCGAGGAACGGATGCGCGAGATCGTCGCGGCCGACCAGCCGTTCGTGCGCGAGGGCATCCCGCGCGCGCAGGCGCTCGAACGCTTCGCCGACCAGCCGTACAAGCGCGAGATCATCGAGTCCCTCGAGGAGGGGGAGGTCCCGGCCGGCGAAACGGTCACGCTCTATCGCAACGACGGCTGGGCGGACCTGTGCCTGGGTCCCCACGTCCCGTCGACCGGGCGGCTGACCGCGTTCAAGCTGATGAAGGTCGCCGGCGCGTACTGGCGCGGTAACGAGGCGCGGCCGATGCTCACGCGGATCTACGGGACCGCCTGGCCCACCGAGGGCGACCTCGACGACTACCTCCACCGGCTCGAGGAGGCCGAGAAGCGTGACCATCGCCGCCTCGGGCGCGAGCTCGACCTGTTCTCCTTCCCCGAGGAGCTCGGGCCGGGCCTCGCCGTGTGGCATCCGAAGGGCGGGATCTTCCGCAAGCAGCTCGAGGACTACGTGCGCGACCTGCACCTCGCCCGCGGCTACGACCCCGTCGTCACGCCCAACCTCGCGCGCCGCGAGCTGTGGGACACCTCCGGGCACACGGAGAAGTACGCGGACCTGATGTACCCGGAGATGCGGCACGAGGGCGACCCGGGCTACTTCGTCAAGCCGATGAACTGCCCCCTGCATGTGCTCGTGTACAAGTCGCAGATCAGGTCGTACCGCGAGTTGCCGATCCGGCTCTCGGAGCTCGGGGGTGTTTACCGGTACGAGCGACTCGGTGTCGTCCACGGGCTCCTGCGGGCGCGCGGATTCACCCAGGACGACTCGCACATCATCTGCCGCGAGGATCAGCTGGTCGACGAGATCCTCGGAGTGTTCGAGCTCACGCTGGAGATCCACCGCACCTTCGGGTTCACCGAGCCGGTGGTCACGCTCTCCACGCTGCCGGGCGAGTCGATCGTGACGCCCGAGATGGCGGAGCGCGCGACCGGCGCCCTGCGCGATGCGCTCGAGCGAAGCAAGCTCGAGTTCCAGGTCGCCGAGGGCGAGGGATCGTTCTACGGGCCCAAGGTGGACTTCCACTTCCGGGACGCGATCGGGCGCCTGTGGCAGCTCACCACCGTGCAGTGCGACTTCGGCCTTCCCGAACGGTTCCAGATGGAGTACGTCGGCGAGGACAACCAGCGGCACCGTCCGGTAATGATCCACCGCGCGATCCTCGGGTCGATCGAGCGCTTCAGCGCCGTGCTGATCGAGCACTACGCCGGCGCATTTCCGCTCTGGCTCGCGCCCGAGCAGGTGCGCCTGGTGCCGGTCGCCGACCGTCACCTCGAGCATGCGCGCGAGCTCGCCTCACTCCTGCGGGCAGTCGGGCTGCGTCCCGCGGTGGACGAGAGCGGGGAGACCGTCGGCAAGAAGGTCCGCGCCGCGCAGCTCGCCAAGGCCCCCTACGTGCTCGTGATCGGCGACAAGGAGATCGAGTCGGGCGAGCTCACCGTGCGCGATCGGGAGGGCGTCGAGACCAAGGGCGTGCCGTTCGACGACTTCGCGGCCGCGCTCGTGGACGAGGCGGCCTCCAAGCGCCTGTCGCAGTCGCGGTTCGGCGGCTGAGGCGAGGACGCCGGGAGACGGCGTGGATCGCATCTGGTCGCCCTGGCGGATGGCGTACATCCAGGCCGCCAAGGAACAGAGCAACGACGCCCGGTGCATCTTCTGCGATCTGCCTGCCGAGGGCGACGACGAGCGGACGGGGATCCTCGTGCGCGGCGAGCTCGCGTTCGTGATCTTGAACTCGTACCCGTACAACCCGGGTCATCTGATGGTCGCCCCCTTCCGGCACGTGGGGGACTTCGGAGCGCTCGAGGCACCCGAGCACGCGGAGATCGACGCGCTCGTCGCGGACTCGATCCGGGCGCTCGACGGCGAGATGCAGCCGCACGGCTTCAACCTCGGGATGAACCTCGGGCGGGTGGCCGGAGCCGGCATCCCCGATCACCTGCATTGGCACGTCGTGCCCCGCTGGAACGGCGACACGAACTTCATGCCGGTCGTCGGCGAGACCCGCGTCCTGCCTGAGCTCCTCGAGGAGACGTACGCGCGGCTCCGCCCCCGTTTCGAGGGGTGAGTGCGATGGGCGCGCGTTCGAGGTTCGTCGAGACCGAGGGGGCGCGGCTCTACGTCGAAGAAGCCGGTGACGGCCGGGCGGTCGTGTTGCTTCATCCGGGCCTGTGGGATTGCCGGACGTGGGACCCGCAGTTCGAGCTGTTCGCGGACCGATACCACGTGCTCCGGTACGACGCTCGCGGGTACGGCCGATCCACGCGACCCGAGCCCGGGGTCGCCTACTCGCACGTCCGAGATCTCCTCGCGGTGCTCGACGACGCCGGGATCGATCGGGCGGCGCTGGTGGGCTGCTCGATGGGCGGCACGAACGAGGTCGACTTCGCGCTCGAGCATCCAGATCGCGTCCTCGCGCTCGTGCTCGTCGCCGCTGGCGTCGACGGCTTCGAGGGCACACCCGAACAGGAGTCCGCATGGGAGGCCTGGTACGCCGAGCGCGAGCCGTCGATCGACCAGGCGATCCAGGCGGGTGACCTCGAACTCGCGCAGGACCTGCGGCTGCAGACGATGTGGGCCACGCTCGGCACCGGGGACGAGGCGGGCCGGAGGATCCGCGAGATCGCGTTCGCCAACCTGCACGAGCTCACGATGGACGAGAGCGCCTGCGAGCGGCTCGACCCGCCCGCGTTCGAGCGCCTCGGTGAGATCGCCGTCCCGACGCTCGTCCTGCCCGCGGATCACGATCCGCCTGAGATGGACCCGACGTGTACGGCGATGGCGGCCGCGATCCCGAATGCCCGTCTGGTCCGCATCCCGGACACCGATCACGTGATCAACCTCCGCCGACCCGAGGAGTTCAATCACGTCGTCCTCGGGTTCCTCGCCGAGGTGCTCTGAACGATCGTCCTACTTCCGGGCCTCTTCCTTCTCCTGCTGCGCCGCGGCGATGATCTTGTCGGCGAGGTGGGACGGCACCTCCTCGTAGTGGGAGAAGTGCATCGTGAACGCCGCCCGCCCGCCGGTCATCGAACGCAGGTCGATCGAGTACCGCGCGACCTC
>JBKPRY010000019.1:0-4907 GCA_046734755.1 Actinomycetota bacterium
AGCAGCTGGGTCGTCCCCTTGAGGACGTCCTCGAGATCGAGCATCGTCTCGGCGAAGAAGCCCGCGATCGCCCGCCGCTGGGTGTCACGCATCCGCCCGCCCGGGGGCAACGCGTCGACGTACTTGCGGTAGCCGGCATCCGTCGGGATACGCCCGGCCGACGTGTGAGGGTGCGAGAGGTACCCGAGCTCCTCCAGGGCCGCCAGCTCGTTGCGGATCGTCGCGCTCGAGACGCCGAGGCTGGCGTGCTCGGCGATCGTCTCGCTCCCGACGGGCTCGCCGGTGCGCACGAACTCCTCGACGACCGCGCGCAGCACCTCGACCTTCCTGGTTCCCAGCTCACGCTCCGACATGGCTTTAGCAGTCTACCCCCGAGAGTGCTAGGAACCTCGCCGGGTCGTGACAACCGTTCGCGCCCGACGCGCGTCCTAGAGTCGAGAGCAGATGAGGGTCGACGAGGTCGCGATCAGGGAGTTCCTCTATACCTCCTATCCGCGGCTGGTCGCGGCGGTCGCGCTCACGAGCGGCAGCCGCCCGGCCGCCGAGGACGCGGTGCAGGAGGCGCTCCTGCGGGCTTGGGAGCGTTCGGAGAAGGGCGAGGAGATCGACTCGTTGGAGGGTTGGGTGACCACGGTGGCGCTGAACCTGGCGCGGAGCGGGCTCCGCCGGATCCGATCCGAACGTCGGGCGAGGGGTCGGCTCCACTCGCCGGCGCACGGCGAGCCGCCGACGGCCGATCGCATCGACGTCGACCGGGCGTTGGGCGCGCTCCCTCGCCGGCAGCGCGAGGTAGCGGTGCTCCGCTACTTCCTGCAACTGGATACGCGAGAAGTGGCCTCGGCGCTCCAGCTGAACGAGGGAACCGTGAAGAGCACGTTGTCCCGCGCTCGGGCGGCGCTCGCAGTGGCTCTGGGGATCGACGAGCACGAGGAGGCGAACGACCGTGGCGCTTGACGAGCGACTGCAGCGCGAGCTCGACAGGGTTGGCCGGCCCGCCGACCCGAGCGGCGTCTACGAGGACTTGATCAGACGGCACGAACGCCGTCGGATGGCACGGCGACTGAGCGTGGGGGCCGTCTCCCTCGTCGTCATCGCCGCCTGCATCGTCGGCGTCGTGATCCTTTCGAGGGCCTTCGCGCCGACCGAGATACGTCCCGGCGGGGTCGGCGGCGTCGCGCCCTCCGCACCACCGGAACCCACGCCCACCGGCGGTGGCGTCGCACCTTCCGTCCAACCCACGCCGGCCGACGTACCGCCGACGGGCGAAGACATCGGTCTGGGGTTCCCCGTGTGCAACGTCACGAAGGTTTCCGGCGTGTTCGCGCCCGGCGTGGACGGGACCGCCTGGGTGGCGACGAAGACCGGAGACATCGGGTGTCCCTCGCTCGGCGACGGCATGCAGGTGCTGGCGACCGACGTCACGGGCGACGGGCGGGCGGACACGTCGTACGGCCCCCTCGAGTGCGACTGGTTCTGCTCGGCGTTCTCCGCGCCCGACGTGAATGGTGACGGGGTCGACGAGATCCTGATTCAGAACGTTCAGTTCTCGATCGTGGGGCTCAAGCTGTTCGATGTACAGCTGGGAGACGGCGGAGCCGCACTCGGCCCCGTGACGGTGGCGCCACCAGGGTACCCGCGAGGCGGACTCGAACCGGGAGTGGAGCCTCAGCTGTGGCTCGGCGGCGACGCGTTCGACGTCGAAACGCTCCGCTGCGAGGACTCCCCGGATGGACGCGTGCTGATCCACACCGCGGCGACGGAGGATCCGCCTGATTCGACGGATGCCGTCTGGCGGGCGACCGCGATCACGTACTCGCTCAACGACGACTTCACTGTGTCGATCATTGACGTGAGGGAGTTCACCGAACCCGTCGGTTCAGCTCCGCCGTCGTTCCAGTCGGGCGAGACGCTCTGCGGCTCGAACCTCGGTCCGTCGCAGGCCTAGCCGGTGAGCGCGAGGACGAGCTCGTTCAGGACGAGCATGCCGCGTTCGGTCGGGATCAACGAGCCATCGTGGCTGAGGAGCAGGCCGCTCTCGACGAACGGCGCCGCCTTCTCGGGCTCGACCCACGACGCCGGCACGCCCTCGAGGATCCGCAGACGGAGGAACACCTCCTCGAGGTAAGCGTCGCTCGGCTCGAGGAGCTCCTCGCCCCCGAGCGGGAGCGTTCCCGCCTCGACCAGCGACAGGTATTCCTCAGGCGGGCGGACGTTCCACCAACGCCGGTCGTCGCGGTAGGAGTGCGCGCCCGCGCCGAGCCCCAGGTAGGGACGGCGCTCCCAGTAGCCGAGGTTGTGCACGCAAGCGAAGCCGGGCTTGGCCCAGTTCGAGACCTCGTAGTGCTGGTAGCCCCCGTCGCCGAGGACCTCGCACGCGAGCTCGAACATGTCCGCCTGCAGGTCGGGGTCGGGCGGCGGGACCGCGCCGTGCTGCACCTTGCGGCCGAGCGGCGTGGACGGCTCGATCGTGAGCGCGTACGCGCTCACGTGTTCGGGCGCGAGGTCGACGGTCTCGCGAAGGGTCCTATCCCACGACTCGATCCGCTCGCCGTCGGCACCGTAGATCAGGTCGAGGTTCACGTTCGCGTACCCGGCGGCTCGGGCCTCGCTCATCGCGCGGCGGACCGACGCCGGGTCGTGCAGGCGTTCGAGCGAGGTCAGCACCAGCGGGTCGAACGACTGCGCCCCCATCGACAGCCGCGCGAACCCCGCGTCGAGCAGCCCCTCGAGCTTGGGGAGATCGACCGTGTCCGGGTTGGCCTCGATCGTGATCTCGGCGTCGGGCGCTACGGCGTAGTCGTGCCGCAGACGCGCCAGGAGCGCCTTCAGGTCGGCGACCTCGAGCGTCGTGGGCGTTCCGCCTCCCACGAAGACGCTCGCGATCTCGTCCGTCGACCAGCCGGGCGCCGCGAGCCCGGCCTCGCGAAGCAACGCGCTCACGTAGCGCGACGCGAGATGTTCGAGTCCGGCGTATGCGTTGAAGTCGCAGTAGCCGCAGCGAGTCAGGCAGAACGGCACGTGGACGTAGACGCCCGTGCTCACTTCCTCGCCTCCGCCTTCTGGTCGACCCTGAGCGCGGCGATGAACGCCTCCTGTGGCACGTCGACACGACCCACACGCCGCATCCGGTCCTTCCCCTTCTTCTGCTGCTCGAGCAGCTTTCGCTTGCGGGTGATGTCGCCGCCGTAGCACTTGGCGAGCACGTCCTTGCGCTTGGCCTTCACCGTCTCTCGCGCGACGATGCGGGAGCCGATCGAGGCCTGGATCGCGACGTCGAAGAGCTGTCGCGGGATCAGCTCGCGCAGGCGCTCGACCATCTGGCGTCCGTACTGCGCGGCCTTCTCTCGGTGCACGACGCTCGAGAACGCGTCGACGGGCTCGCCGTGTAGGAGTACGTCGACCCGGACCAGATCGGCGTGCTCGTAGCCGGTCGGCTCGTAGTCGAGCGAGGCGTACCCACGCGTCTTGGACTTCAGCTGGTCGAAGAAGTCGAAGATGATCTCGGCGAGCGGCAGCTTGTAGTGGACCTCGGCACGCTCGGGCGACAGGTACTGCATGTCCAGGAGCTCGCCGCGCCGCGCCTGACAGAGCTCGAGGACGGGTCCGAGGTATTCGCTCGGCGTGATGATCGTCGCGCGCACGACGGGCTCCTCGACGTGGTCGTAGGTCCCAGGTTGCTGCATCTCGCTCGGGTTGTGCACCACGATCGTCTCGTCGCCGCGGATCACGTGGAACTCGACGTTGGGGGCCGTCGCGATCAGCTCGAGCCCGAACTCCCGCTCGAGCCGTTCCTTGACGATGTCCATATGGAGGAGGCCGAGGAACCCACAGCGGAACCCGAACCCGAGCGCCCGCGAGGTCTCGGGCTCGTAGACGAGCGCCGCGTCGTTCAGCTTCAGCCGGTCGAGCGCATCCCGCAGCTCCGAGTAGTCGCCGCCCTCCGCGGGGAACAGGCCGCTCCACACCATCGGCCTCGGCTCGCGGTAGCCCGGCAGGGGCTCGTGCGCGCCCTGCTTGCCGCTGAGCGTCACCGTGTCGCCGACCTTGACCTGGTGGACGTCCTTGAGACCGGTCACGAGGTAGCCCACCTCCCCCGCCTCGAGTCTCGGGACCGGGGTGGCCTCCGGCGCGAAGACCCCGGCCTCCTCTGCCTCCGAGTCGATCGCGCTCGCCATGAACCGCACCTTCGAGCGCGATGGCAGCACGCCCTCCTTCACGCGGAGGTAGGCGATCACGCCGCGGTAGGGGTCGAACGAGGAGTCGAAGATCAGCGCGCGGAGGGGCAGCTCGCGTTCGCCGGCCGGCGGCGGGACGCGGCGGACGACCTCCTCGATCAGCTCGGTTACGCCCTCGCCGGTCTTGGCGCTGACGGCAAGGACGTCCTGGGGCCGGCACCCCGCGACCTCGGCGAGCTCGCGCCGGGTTTCGTCGACGTCGGCCTGCGGGAGGTCGATCTTGTTCAGCACGGGGACGATGACCAACCCGGCGTCCCGGGCAAGGTGGAAGTTCGCGAGCGTCTGGGCCTCGATCCCCTGCGCGGCGTCGACGAGAAGCACCGCCCCCTCGCACGCGGCCAACGAGCGCGAGACCTCGTAGGTGAAGTCGACGTGGCCCGGCGTGTCGATCAGGTTGAGCTCGTGGTCGACGCCCTCGAACCGGTAGGCGAGGCGCACGGCTTGCGCCTTGATCGTGATCCCGCGCTCGCGCTCGAGGTCCATCTTGTCGAGGTACTGCTCGCGCATGTCGCGGTCCGCGACGGTGTGGGTGAGCTCGAGCAGGCGGTCGGCCAGCGTCGACTTTCCGTGGTCGATGTGCGCGATGATGCAGAAGTTCCGGATGTGAGTGAGCTCGGTCACGGCGCGCCTATCGTACGGGCGCCGAGCGCGGCAGCACGTTCGGGCGTGCCT
>JBKPRY010000020.1:0-1081 GCA_046734755.1 Actinomycetota bacterium
GTTGGAGACGAACGCGATGCGGCTCCCGTCGGGCGACCACACCGGCGACCGGTCGGCCGAGCCGGGCGCCTGAGTCGTCAGCTGGTCGGGGGCGGAACCGTCGGCGTTGGCGACGAAGATCCGGAACGGCTCGCCCGGCCCAGTGCGCGCCGAGTAGGTCAGATGGGTTCCGTCCGGCGACCAGGAAGGGTCTCGCTCGGGGACGGGGGTCGAGGTCACCCCTATCCGGCCTCTCCCGGAGGCCTTCATGACCCAGATGTCCGCGCGGCCGGTGATCCCGCCCCGCCGAACGTACGCGATCCGGGCGCCGTCCGGTGACCAGGCCGGCTGCAGCTCGGCCGCGCCGGAACGTGTCGTGAGCTTCGTGACGGCCAACGTCGCGGGATCGATGGTGAACAGGTCGGGCTCGCCGTCCCGATCCGACCCGAAGACGAGCAGCCCGTTGCTCGAGGCCAACGCGGAAGGCTGCGCGCCGCCCTCGGTCGGAGCGAGCCCGAGGAGCGCAAGGACCGCGATCGCGATGAAGCTGACCCTTCGCACGGTTCCCCTTTAGGATGTGCCGTCGTGAAACCTGTGCACCCTACCATCCGCCTCCCGGTCCACCTGGCCGCTGCAGCGCTCCTGGTGCTCGCGATCGGCCCTGCTCAGGACGCCGAGGCAGGTCGCTCGGCGCCCGGCGCACGAGCCCCGATCGTGAAGACGCGGAAGATCGCCCCGGGCCTCAAGTACATCAGGATCGTGCAGCGGCAGCTGCCGCTGCGGACGTTCGTGCTGAAGATCGACCTGTCGAAGGCCATCACGCTGGACACCACGATCGCGGACGAGTCCTTGCCGTCGCGGCGACAGCTCTCCAGGATCGTCAGGAACCACGGGGCGCTCGCCGGTGTGAACGGCGACCCCGGCGAGGGGCTCGGGAACACCGTCCACCCCTTCGCGCAGGACGGCGACCTCCTGCATACCGCGGGCCCCGACGCCGAGATGTTCGCCGTCAGCAAGGACGAGTCGACCACCTTCCTCGGGAACCCGAAGCTGAAGGTCAACGTCACCGATCTGTCGAGCGGCCGGGTGTTCACCCTGGATC
>JBKPRY010000021.1:0-5842 GCA_046734755.1 Actinomycetota bacterium
GCCTGGCTGCCGTCCGAGTTGCGGTGATCCATGAAGAAGTCGGCCTCGGAGGACGGCGCGACGCGGATCACGCCATCGGCGCCGATCCCGAACCGTCGGTCGCACAGCCGCCGCGCGAGCTCCTCGCCGAGCTCGAAGCGCCCCGCGACGTCCTCCAGAAGGACGAAGTCGTTGCCCGTCCCGTGGTACTTCCAGAAACGGAGCTCATCCATTCGCGCTCTCCCGGGCCTCCGACAGGAACGCCACGACGTCCCCAATGAGCGGCTCGGCCCCGGCCTCCCCCGCCTCGAACCAGCGGATCCTCGGGTCCCGCCGGAAGAAGGCGAGCTGCCGGCGCGCGAGCGCCCTCGTCCGCTTCACCGTGCCCGCGATCGCCGCGTCGAGCGTGAGCTCGCCGGCGAGGTGACGGGCCAACTCAGCGTACCCGATGGCCTGGGCCGAAGTGAGCCAGGCGCCGAACCCGCCCTCGACGAGCCCATGGACCTCCTCGATCCATCCGCGCTCGAGCATCTCGGTCACGCGCGCTCGGATCCGGGCTCGGAGAACCTCGGTCGGCATCCAGACGCCCGCCGTCCGAACACGATCGGGTTCGTATGTCTCCCACCCTCCCGCGAAGCTGGAGAACGGTTGGCCGGTCAGCTCGGCGACCTCGAGCGCCCGCACGGTGCGGCGGACGTTTCCCGGCTCGATCTTCGCCGCCGCCGCGGGGTCGGACGCGGCGAGGCGCTCGTGCAGTCCGGTCGCCCCGACCACCGAGGCCTCGGCCTCCAGTCCGCCGCGCGTGTCGGGATCGGTCCCCGGGAACCGGAGCTCGTCCACCACCGCGCGCTCGTAGAGCGCCGAACCCCCCACGAGCAGGACCCGCCGCTCCCTCGAACGGATCCCCGCGATCGCCGCGCGGGCCAGCTCCTGGAAGCGGGCGACGCTGAATAGCTCGGAGGGCTCGGCCACGTCGAGGAGGTGGTGCGGGACCCGGGCCCGCTGCTCCGCGGTCGGCTTGGCCGTGCCCACGTCCATCCCCCGGTACACGAGCATCGAGTCGACCGAGACGATCTCGGCGCCGAGACGCTCGGCGACCGCGACCCCCGCTTCCGTCTTGCCCGCGGCGGTCGGGCCGACGAGCGCGAGGAGCGGCGTTGCGACGCCGGACACGCCTCGCCCGGCCATCACCCGACGGCGGCCGGCTCCCGCCGTTGCGCGAGCTCGCCGTCCAGGTGGTGCGGGTGAGCGGCCACGATCCGAACGTCGAGGAACGTGCCCGGCGCGTGGTCGCCGCCGACGTGCACGACCCGGTTGCCCCGCGTCCGGCCCCGCGCGCCGCCCTTGCGGCCGAGCCCCTCGATCAGCACCTCGGCCGAGGTGCCCACCTGCTCGCGCATCCGCTCGAGCGCGATCGCCTCCTGGAGCGCGACCAGCCGGTCGAACCGCTCCTGAACCTCGGGCTTGTCGAGCCGACCGTCCATCTCGGCGGCACGCGTCCCCGGCCGAGGGGAGTACTGGAACGTGTACGCCTGGTCGAAGCGCGCGCGCCGAACGACGTCAAGCGTGTCCTCGAAGTCCTCGTCGGTCTCGCCGGGGAATCCCACGATGATGTCGGTGCTCACCGCCACATCCGGGATCGCGGCGCGGATCCGTTTGAGCCAGCCGAGGTACCGCTCGCGCCGGTACGAACGCTGCATCGCCCTCAGCACCCGATCCGAGCCCGACTGCAGCGGGAAGTGGATGTGCTCGCACACCTTCTCGCTCTCGGCCATCGCGTCGATCACGTCGGGCGTGAAGTCGTGGGGGTGCGGGCTCGTGAACCGGATCCGGCGGAGCCCGTCCACCCCGTTCAGGGCTCGGAGCAGTTCGGCGAACAGCGGACGCCGAGCCGACCCCGGCACCGTGAGATCCCGGCCGTAGGTGTTCACGTTCTGTCCGAGCAGCGTGATCTCGACCACGCCACGGCCGGCGAGGCCCTGCACCTCGGCCAGCACGTCGCCGATCGAGCGCGAGAGCTGCGGTCCACGGACGAGTGGCACGATGCAGAACGTGCACGCGTTGTCGCACCCGACCGCGATCGAGACCCACGCGTGGTGCGGGACCTCGCGCAGCGCCGGCAGGGCGCTCGGGAAGATCTCGGTCTGCTCGCGGACGTCGAGCTGCGGGCCTTCGGTCTCGGCTCGGTGGAGCAGGTCGAGCAGCCCGGGCAGGGCGTGCGTGCCGACGACGACGTCCACCCACGGGGCGCGCCGGCGGATCGCGCCGCCGTCCTTCTGCGCCAGGCACCCGGCGACGACGATCCGCATCCGCGGGTTCGCCTGCTTGAGCGGCCGAAGGTGCCCGAGGTTGCCGTAGAGCCGGTTGTCGGCGTTCTCACGGATCGCGCACGTGTTGAAGACGACCACGCTCGCGTCGGCGGCCTCTCCGGTCGGCACGTAGCCGTCCGCGGTGAGCAGGCCGGCGATCCGCTCGGAGTCGTGCTCGTTCATCTGGCACCCGAAGGTTCGGAGCAGGTACCGCCGCTCGGCCATGGCCCCCAGGCTACCCTCGCGCGCGACTCACTTGGCGTACTCGACCGAACGCGTCTCGCGCACGACCGTGATCTTGATCTGCCCGGGGTACTGCAGCTCCTCCTCGACCTGCTTGGCGATGTCCCGCGCCATCACCTGCGCAGACACGTCGTCGACGTCCTCGGGTTTGACCATCACGCGGACCTCGCGGCCGGCCTGCATCGCGTAGACCTTCCCCACGCCCGGGTAGCTCGTGCAGATCTCCTCCAGGCGCTCGAGGCGCTTGATGTAGGTCTCGAGGCTCTCGCGGCGGGCCCCCGGGCGGCCGCCCGAGATCCCGTCGGCGATCTGAGCGATCACGGCGTCGATCGTCCGTTGCTCGACCTCGCCGTGGTGGGACTCGATGCAGTGGACGACCTCGGGCGACTCCTTCATCCGCCGGGCGATCTCGGCACCGATGATCGCGTGGGAACCCTCGACCTCGTGCGTCACCGCCTTGCCGACGTCGTGCAGCAGCGCCCCGCGCTTGGGGACCGTCGGGTCGATCCCGAGCTCGGACGCGATCGCCGCGGCGATGTGCGCCGACTCGACGAGGTGCTTGAGGACGTTCTGGCCGTACGAGGTTCGGAACTGCAGCCGACCGAGCAACCGGATCATCTCCGGATGCATGTCGGTGATCCCGGTATCGAGCACCGCCTCCTCGCCCGCGCGCTTGATCTGCTCGTCGATCTCCTTCTGCGATCGCTCGAACGTCTCCTCGATCCGCGCCGGGTGGATCCGCCCGTCCTGGACGAGCTTCTCGAGCGTGAGCCGCGCCGTCTCGCGCCGCACCGGGTCGAAGCTCGACAGCACCACCGCCTCGGGGGTGTCGTCGATGATCAGGTTCACGCCGGTCGTCGCCTCGAACGCCCGGATGTTCCGCCCCTCACGACCGATGATGCGGCCCTTCATGTCCTCGCTCGGGAGCGAGAACACCGAGACCGTCGACTCGCTCGTCTGCTCGGAAGCGACGCGCTGGATCGCGATCGTCACGATCTTGCGCGCGCGCTCCTCCCCCTCCTCGCGAGCGCGTTGCTCGATCTCGCGCACCGTGGCCATCGCCTCGCGCTTGGCCTCGTCGACCACCTGCGCGCGAAGCGCCTCCTTGGCCTCGGACGCCGTGAGCCGCGCGATCCTTTCGAGCGCGGCGCGATGCTGGACCGCCGAGTGCTCGAGCTGCTCGCGCACCAGCGCGAGCTTTCGGTCCCGATCATCCAGCTCCTCCGCACGCCGGTCCGCCTCGTCGAGCTTGCGGTCGACCACCAGCTCCTTCTGGGTGAGGCGCTCCTCCTGGCGCTTGATCTCGTCCCGCCGGGTGCGAACGTCCTCCTCGGTCTCGCGCCGAAGCCCGCCGATCTCGTCCTTCGCTTCGACCAGGGCCTCGCGCGTGAGGCGCTCGGCCTCACGCTCGGCCTCCAGGATCACCTTCTGCGCTCTGCTCTCGGCACTCTCGGCTTGCGACCTGGCGACCGCTCGTCGGATCACGAACCCGATCGCCACGCCCAGTGCCAGGGCAAGGATCCCCACCACCACCGGTACCATCGGCCACCGCCTCGTTCGTAGACACGCAACAGCCCAACCGAGGCCCATCGGGCACTGTTCGGCCGTGCGTCCGAAGGATGCGGACTAGAGCGATGCCGGGGCCGGCGGCCCCGCTCGCCCTCCGATCCGGTGTGCTCCCTGTGACGACTGGTTTCTCAAGGTTTCAGGCACGATGAACAGTTGACCAACGGATGAACCCCGTACGAACAGAGCCTACGGCGTGCGCTCGGCAGAGGCAAGGGTGGCCGCCTCGGGTGCCGCCGTTGGCGCTCAGGCGTGGCCATCGTCGAGTCCCAGGGCCGCCTTCGCTGCCTCCCGAGACGTGCTTCCGTCGTACCCTCGCCGCGCCAGGAACGAGACCAGGCGTCCGTACGCCGCCTCGGGCCGCAGGCTCGTGAGGCGCCGAGCCCGTTCCGTCGCCACCTCGAGCGCGCGCACGCTCTCGTCCTGCTCCAGGCCGGCAAGGGTCCGGTCGATCGTCTCGCGCGAAACGCCCTTGGACGCGAGCGCACCCGCGACGGCCCTCCGCGCGCTCCCGCGAACCGTCAGGTGGTGGTCGGCGAGCTCCCGCGCGAAGGCCCCGTCGTCGAGCAGCCCGACCTCCTCAAGCCGGTCGAGCTCCGACGACACCTCGGCCGTCTCGAATCCCGCCTGGCGCAGCCGCGACTCGAGCTCGCGCCGCGCTCGCGGACGGACCGCGAGCAGCCGGAGCGCGCGCTCGTGGCAGTCGAGCGGTCGTCTGACGGTGCGCTCGGTGGCCATGTGAGGACGACGGGGGGCGAGCGGGCCTTCCCCTAACCCGCTCGTGCCCCCGTCGTCTCACGCTCCTCGTCGGCCTTGGCCGCCTTCGGAGCATGCCGCTCGTCGGTTTCGACGAGGTCCGGGACGACCTCGATCGGCGTCTCGTCGCCCTCGGCGCCGAACGCCGTCAGGCCGACCGCCTCGCGGACCCGGCGTTCGAGCTCGGTCGCGATGTCCGTGTGCTCGGCCAGGAACTGACGTGCGTTCTCGCGGCCCTGCCCGAGCTGATCGCCCTCGTACGTGAACCACGCGCCGCTCTTCTTGACGATCTCGAGGCCGACGCCGACGTCGAGGAGGCTCCCCTCCTTGGAGATGCCGACGCCGTACATGATGTCGAACTCGCACTGGCGGAACGGCGGCGCGACCTTGTTCTTCACGACCTTGACCCGCGTCCGCGACCCCACCACATCGGTCCCGTCCTTCAGGTTCTCGATCTTGCGCACGTCCAGACGGACCGAGGAGTAGAACTTCAGCGCCCGCCCCCCGGGAGTCGTCTCGGGGTTGCCGAACATCACGCCGATCTTCTCGCGGAGCTGGTTGATGAAGATCGCCGTGGTGTCGAACCGCGACAGCGTGCCCGAGAGCTTGCGCATCGCCTGCGACATCAGCCGGGCTTGGAGGCCGACGTGGGCATCCCCCATCTCCCCCTCGATCTCGGCCCGAGGGACGAGCGCCGCCACCGAGTCGATCACGACCACGTCGAGTGCGCCCGAGCGCACGAGCATGTCGGCGATCTCGAGGGCCTGCTCGCCTGAATCCGGCTGCGAGACCAGGAGCTCGTCGATGTTCACGCCCAGCCGCTGCGCGTACGTCGGGTCGAGCGCGTGCTCGGCGTCGATGAACGCCGCGATGCCGCCGTGGCTCTGGGCCTCGGCGATGATGTGGAGGCAGACCGTGGTCTTGCCCGAGCCCTCCGGCCCGAACACCTCGACCACGCGTCCGCGCGGGATCCCGCCCACGCCCAGCGC
>JBKPRY010000022.1:0-5998 GCA_046734755.1 Actinomycetota bacterium
TGGTCGAAGAAGGAGTTCGAGCACGTCCGGACGGGGAACACGCGCGTGAGGGCATCGAGGGTCTCGCGGATCGCATAGGCGTGCCCGAACGGCCCGAAGTACCGGACGTTCTTGCGCTTGGCGCCCCGCAGGACCTGGGCACGAGGCCATCGCTCCCCCACCGTCAGCGCGAGGTAGGGATAGGACTTGTCATCTCGGTAGCGGACGTTGAAACGAGGCCGGTGCTCCTGGATCAGGTTGTACTCGAGCAGCAGCGCGTCGACTTCGGTGGAGGCCATGATCCATTCGACCGAGGCGGCGGCGGCCATCATCGCCTCGGTCCGGGGATGAAGGTCTCGTGCCCAGTAGTTGGCCAGCCGCTTGCGCAGGGACCTGGCCTTGCCGACGTAGACGACCCGCCCATCGTCGTCTCGGAACAGGTACGCGCCCGGGCTGTCGGGGATCGACGAGGCATCGGGTCGTGGGACGCTCACACGACCCATCGTAACGCGGCAACCTGCGGGAACCCGGTTGGACGCCTCTCGGTTGCTTAGGAGACGCTCACCGTTCCGCTCATCGTCGGATGAACGTCACAGTGGAAGTAGTACTCCCCGGCCTCGAGCGGGTCCACCGCGTAGTCGATCTCGCCCGGGCCGGTCAGCAGCTCGCCGCGGAACAGGGGGTTCGCGAGGTCGTCGGCGCTCGGGAAGATCGCGATGTTGTGCTGGGTGGCGTTGTCCTCGTTGACGAAGTGGATCGTGCTCGGTTGATTCGCCGGCAGGTCGATCGTGGAGGTGTCGAACGCGATCCCCGAGGCCGTCACGTTCACGGTCGCGGCCCCGCCGCCACCGCCACCCTGGCCGCCGCCTCCACCCTGGCCTGCACCGCCACCACCCTGGCCAGCACCGCCACCACCCTGGCCGCCGCCACCGCCCTCGGCGACCTCGATCGAGCCGATCATCGTGGTCGGGTGAACCACGCAGTTGAAGGCGTGGGTACCCGCGTCCAACGCCGGCACGTCAAATGTGGCCTGGTCCGGACCGGTCACCAGATCGCCGGAGAAGACGGTGTCGCCCGTCGGCTCCTCGCCGCTGAAGATCTCGATGTTGTGCTGCGTGCCCTCGTCCCGGTTGTCGAACTCGATCTTGAACGGCTCGCCAGCGGTGGCCTGGATGCAGTCGCCCTCGGTGAACGCGATGCCCTGCGCGACCACGGTCACCGTGCCGCCCTGGATGGGGGTGCACTCGGTGGGCGGAGCCGACGGCGAGGTGATCGGGCCGGTCGGCGTGGGGCTGGGCTGGGCGAAGGGCACGTCCTCGAACGCCCCGTATCCGCCCACGAGCAGGTCCGCCTCCGTGGTCGCGTACCACGCGAGGTACGTCACCGAGCCGTCCTCGTTCGCGGCGATCGACGGGAGCGATCCGTCCACCGCCGAGGTACCCGTGTCGACCGGCTTCAGCGAACCAGGGTCGCCGGTCGCGAACCGGACGCCCGCGTCCGCGTCCCACCAGGTCACGTCGAAGGAGCCGTCGGCCCCGAGCGCGATCCCGGTCGCCGCCCAAGGTCCCTCCGCGCTGCCCTCCGGGACCTCGGCCGCGGGCGCCGTGTCGACCGAGCCGTCGCCGCTGCGGGTCGCGATCGTCACCTGCCCATTCGCGGCGTCGTAGTACGACAGTACGACGCCGCCGTCCATCGCGACCCCCGACAGCCCTTGGCCGCCGGTTGCCGAGACCTCGAAGCTCACGAACCCGTTCTCCCCGTCGTTGGACGCCACCTCGACGCCGGTGCCGCCCTTCGAATACGCCACCGTCGGCCGGTCCCCCCCGATGACCGCGGTCCGGCACGCCTCGCATCCCGCGCCCTCGGCGATCGTGTCGTCCGACCACGTATCGCCGTTCGTCGTCGCGAGCTGCACCTTCGCGTTGGAGGAGGTCGACGTGTAGAAGGCGATCGCCGGGTTGCCGCCGGCGAGACCGATCGACGGCCCGTAGCCCGGCGTCTTCGTCACCTGGGTGACGACCGCCTGGGTCGTGGTGGCGGGGTCCAGGGAGCCGGTCGCGTAGAACACCCCGGCGTCCGAACCCCAGACCGCGTGGTACGTGTCGCCGTCGGCGACCATCGCGAGCCCGGTGACCTTGTCGGGGGTCAGGTTGGCGACCGACGGCTCGAACGCCGGGTCGAACGCGATCGGCACGTTGGGGATCTCCTGCGCCATCGCGATGGCTCCCCGCGTCCAGAACCCCTGCTCGCTCACCGTCGCAAGGAGGATCCCCGGGATCGACGGAGCACCCACCGGTCGGGTGACCGGCACTTCGCCCGGCTCGAGCTTCTCCTCGAACCCGAAGTAGGCGACGACGGGGAGGCCGTCCGGGTTCGTCACGACCGAGGGGTACAGGCCGGCGTCGTTCAGCGAGTCGGCGACCTCCGGGAGGAATCGGACACCCGACCCGAGGTTCACGGTCGCGGTCGGAGGTTCGGCGCAGGCCGCGGCGCCCAGGGCGAGCACGAAGGCCAGCGGCAGCAACTTCCATCGGAGGGCCTGGGGCATAAGCGGGCGCAATCCTAGCAAGGTGACGGGCGCGGAGCGGAGCATCGCGCGACGGTGTCAGGCCTCTTGCGACGCCCTCACCGGTTCGAGCGGGAGCGTGCCCAAAACCTCCGCGAGGAACCGCCCCGTGTGCGAGGTCGGGTGCGCCGCAACCGTCTCGGGGGTGCCGGTGACGACGACCTCGCCACCCGCGTCTCCACCCTCGGGACCCAGATCGACGATCCAGTCGGCCGTCTTCACGACGTCCAGGTTGTGCTCGATCACGATCACCGTGTTGCCCTGGGCGACCAACCGCTGCAGCACGGACAGGAGCTTGCGGATGTCCTCGAAGTGCAGACCCGTCGTCGGTTCGTCCAGGATGTACAGGGTGCTTCCGGTCGCCCGCTTCTGAAGCTCGGACGAGAGCTTGATCCGCTGCGCCTCCCCGCCCGAGAGCGTGGGCGCCGGCTGCCCGAGCTTCACGTAGCCGAGCCCAACGTCCGACAGCGTCTGGAGGTGGCGCTTGATGACCGGGATGTTCTGGAAGAACTCGAGCGCCTCGTCCACGCTCATCTCGAGCACGTCGGCGATCGACCGATGCTTGTACCGAACCTCGAGCGTCTCCCGGTTGTACCGGTGGCCCTTGCACACCTCGCACGTGACGTAGACGTCCGGCAGGAAGTGCATCTCGATCTTGATCTGGCCGTCACCCGCGCAGTTCTCGCAGCGCCCGCCCCGCACGTTGAACGAGAAGCGGCCGGGCTGGTAGCCGCGGACCCTCGCCTCCGGCACCTGGCTGAACAGCTTGCGGATCTGGTCGAACATCCCGGTGTAGGTCGCGGGATTCGAACGCGGGGTGCGTCCGATCGGCGACTGGTCGATGTCGATCACCTTGTCGATCTGCTCCCACCCCACGAGCCGACGGTGCTTGCCGGGAAGGGCTCGCGAGCGGTACACCTTCTGCATCAGCGCTCGGAGCAGGACCTCCTGCACGAGCGTGGACTTGCCCGAGCCGCTCACCCCCGTCACACAGACGAGCAGCCCGAGCGGGATGTCGAGGTCGATGTCCTTGAGGTTGTGTTCACGCGCACCGAGCAGCCTCAGCCGTCGGCTCCCCGGCGCGCGCCGGACCTGCGGCGTGGGGATCACCCGGCGGCCCGACAGGAACGCGCCCGTCAGCGACGCGTCGCACTCGAGCAGCCCCTTGAGGTCGCCCGTGTACACGATCTCGCCACCCGCATTGCCCGCGCCGGGTCCGATGTCGACGACGTGGTCAGAGGCGGCGATCGTGGCCTCGTCGTGCTCGACTACCACGAGCGTGTTCCCCAGGTCCCGCAGCCGGACGAGCGTGTCGATCAGGCGTCGGTTGTCGCGTTGGTGCAGGCCGATCGAGGGCTCGTCCAGGATGTAGAGCACGCCGACCAGCCCGCTGCCGATCTGCGTGGCCAGGCGGATCCGCTGCGCCTCCCCACCCGCGAGCGTCGCCGACGCCCTCGAGAGCGTCAGATAGTCGAGCCCCACATCGACCAGGAACTGCAGCCGCTCGCGGATCTCCTTCATCAGGCGCTCGGCGATCATCTGCTCGCGCTCGCTCAGCCGGGCTTCGCGCGTGAAGGACAGCGTGTCGCGGATCGACAGGCTCGTGAGCTGGGAGATGTTGAGGTCGCCGACGGTGACCGCCAGCGTCTCCGGTCGAAGCCGGGCACCGCCGCAGGACCGGCACGGGACCTCCCGCATGAACTCCTCGAGCCGCTCACGCTGGCTCTCCGAGTCGGTCTCGACGTGCCGCCGCTCCACCACCGGCACCACGCCCTCGTAGGTGGTCCAGTACGAGCGGGTCCGCCCGTACCGATTCTTGTACTTGACGTAGATCTCCTCGTCCGAGCCGTACAGCACGACGTCGCGGACCTTCTTGGGGAGCTTCTTCCACGGGGTGCCCGTCGAGAAGCCGTGGGAGTCCGCGACGGCGTCGAGCACCCGGTCCCAGTACTCGATCCGGCCGCTCGACCACGGCGCGAGGGCCCCATCGGCGATCGACAGATCGGGGTCGGGCACGACGAGCGCCGCGTCGACCTCGAGTCGGACGCCGAGGCCATCGCAGGTCGGGCAGGCGCCGTACGGCGAGTTGAACGAGAAGTTCCGCGGTTGCAGCTCGTCGAACGAGAGCCCGTCGAACGTGCAGGCGAGCGCCTGGCTGTAGTTCTGGACATCCTCGCCGTCGTGCGTCTGCACGGCGATCGCGACGAGCCCCTCCGTGAGCTGAAGCGCGGACTCGACCGAGTCCGCGACCCGGCGCCGGATGTCCGGCTTGGCGACGAGCCTGTCGACGACCACCTCGATCGTGTGCTTGTAGTTGCGGGGCAGCCGGATCTGCTCGGCGAGCTCGCGGACCTCGCCGTCGATCCTGGCGCGCACGAACCCCTGACCCGCGAGATCCTTGAGCATCTTCTCGTACTCGCCCTTGCGGCCCCGGACGACCGGCGCGAGGACCTGGAACCTCGTCCCCTCGGGCAGCTGCATCACCTGGTCGACGATCTGCTCCGGCGTCTGTCGGCCGATCGGCCGGCCGCACTTGGGACAGTGCGGGTGCCCGATCCGGGCGTACAGCACCCGGAGGTAGTCGTAGATCTCGGTGATCGTCCCGACGGTCGAACGCGGGTTCTTCGACGTCCCCTTCTGGTCGATCGAGATCGCCGGGGACAGCCCCTCGATGAAGTCGACGTCGGGCTTCTCCATCTGGCCGAGGAACTGTCGCGCATAGGACGACAGCGACTCGACGTAGCGGCGCTGGCCCTCCGCGTAGATCGTGTCGAAGGCGAGGGAGCTCTTCCCCGAACCCGAGAGCCCGGTGAACACGATCAGCGCGTTCCGCGGCAGCTCCAGGGTGATGTTCTTGAGGTTGTGCTCCCGAGCCCCATGAATGACAAGCGTGTCGGTTCCCACGGAGGCATCGTACCGAAGGCGCCGACAAGGCTTCGGTCGGGCGCCCGAGCGAGGATATGGTGCGCCGGTGACCGAGCCACACCCCGCGCCCCGCGACCTCCCCGGCTCTCCACGGGTCCCCTTCGGGGAGGCGTTCCGGTTCTGGGTCTGGCTGGGGTTCGTGAACTTCGGGGGCCCGACCGGCCAGATCGCGCTCATGCACACCGAGCTGGTCGAACGGCGCCGGTGGATCGACGAGGGCAGCTACCTCCACGCGCTGAACTTCGCGATGCTGCTTCCGGGTCCCGAGGCCCACCAGCTGGCGATCTACGTGGGCTGGCTCCTGAACGGCACGCCCGGCGCCCTCGCGGCGGGCGTCTTCTTCCTCCTTCCTGCGTTCGTCCTGATGGTGACGCTGTCGTGGATCTACGCGGTCCACGGGGACGTCACGTCGATCGCGGGCGTCTTCGAGGGTCTCTCCTGGGCGGTGGTGGGGATCGTCGCGGCCGCCCTGCTCAGGATCGGCGGCCGGGCGCTCGGACACGCGATCCTAGTGATCCTGGCGGTCGT
>JBKPRY010000023.1:0-1111 GCA_046734755.1 Actinomycetota bacterium
GTTGGGCATGAGGCCTCGGGGGCCGAGCACCCGGCCGGCCTTGCCGACGGCGGCCATCATGTCGGGCGTCGCGACGGCGGCGTCGAAGTCGATCGTCCCGCCCATCACCGTCTCGACGAGCTCCTCGCCTCCCACGACGTCAGCGCCGGCCTCCTTGGCCTCGGTCGCCTTCGGACCCTGGGCGAACACGGCCACGCGGACCGACTTGCCAGAGCCGTTCGGCAACGAGACCGTGCCTCGGACGAGCTGGTCGGCCTTGCGCGGGTCGACACCCAGCCGGAACGCGATCTCGACGGTCTCGTCGAACCTGGTGTCGGGGAAGGCCTTGAGGGCCCTGATCGCATCCACCGGGGAGTGCTCGTGTCCGCGGTCGGCCAGCTCGGCTGCCTGCGCATACCGTTTGCCCTTGCCGCTCATGCGCCCACCACCTCGACTCCCATGCTCCGAGCCGTCCCCGCGAGGATCTTCATCGCGGCGTCGACGTCATTCGCGTTGAGGTCGACCATCTTCTGCTCGGCGATCCGCCGAAGCTGATCCTGCGTGACCCTCCCGACCTTCTCGCGGTTGGGCTCGCCCGAGCCCTTCTCGACACCGACCGCCTGTTTGATCAGCTCCGCGGCGGGGGGCTGCTTGGTGATGAACGTGAACGAGCGATCCTCATAGATCGTGAGCTCGACCGGGATCACCTGGCCCGCCTGCTGCTGGGTCTGCTCGTTGTATTGCCGACAGAACTCCATGATGTTCACGCCGTGCTGGCCGAGCGCGGTCCCCACCGGGGGAGCGGGGGTCGCCTGCCCGGCGCGGATCTGGAGCTTGACGACGGCGAGCACCTTCTTCTTCGCCATCCTGGGTCACCTCCTGCGGTACGAGCGGCCTGTCGGCCTCCCGCGTGCTGGTTGGTTCCTAGACCTTCGCCACCTGGTCGAAGGAGAGTTCGACCGGCGTCTCCCGATCGAAGATGTTCACGAGAACCTTCAGCTTGCTCTGGTCCAGGTTGATCTCGCTGATCGTGCCGTTGAAGTCGGCGAACGGTCCCGAGATGATCCGCACCACGTCGTTCTCCTCGAATCCGAGGCGGAACTGCGGCTTCACCTCCTCCTTCTTCACCGAC
>JBKPRY010000024.1:0-10917 GCA_046734755.1 Actinomycetota bacterium
CTCGGCGTCGCGAGCGGCTACTCGGGTGTCCCGCCCGCGCCGATGCTGTCCGACGTCACTCCGGAGGAGCTCAAAGGGTCGGCGGTCGCCGTGTTCCGGTTCGTGGGCGATCTCGGGTTCGTGATCGGTCCGCTGGTCGCCGGGTGGTCGGCGCAGGCGTTCGGGTTCACGGCCTCGTTCGCCATCAACGCGATCCCCGCGGTCGTCGCACTCGGGCTCGTGCTCTCGATCGGCGAGACCATGCGCGCGCGGCGGCCGAGCGGCGAGGGGACTGGCCTGTAGCGATGCGCGTCGAGGCGTCTCGGAACCTAGGCGCCACCCCCGAGCGTGTCTGGTCGTCGATCGAGCGGTGGGAGGAGCAGTCCCGTTGGATCCGTGACGCCGTCTCGGTGCGTCTCCTTACGACCGCACGCTCGGGCGTCGGTGTTCGCATCGAGGTCCTGAACCGCGTGCTGTACGTCCCGCTGTTCTCCGAGCAGCTCGAGGTCGTCGGGTGGGAGCCGCCACGCCGCATGGTGATGGCGCATCGGAGCTTCGTCCGCGGCACCGGGACCTGGTCGCTCGAACCCGTTGACGGTTCGACCAGGTTCACCTGGTCCGAGGAGCTCTCACTGCCGATCCCGATCCTGGGCGAGCTCGCGCTGCTCATCTACCGGCCGTTGCTTCGAAGATTGATGCGGGCGAGTCTCGCGAGCCTTCAGCGACTGATCGCGGCGACATAGGCGCGCAGATCTGGCACGTGCGCGGAGGGGTGCGTGAACCCGCCGTCCTCGGACCCCAGGAGCGAGCCGATCCGATCACCGAGCGTCCGATCGTCCGGGTCGAACGGGTACTCGGCGGTCCAGGTCTCGTCGTCGGTCGATCCGATCGCGGCGATGACCCGCCGATGGAGGTCCTCGAACCGGGCCAGGACGTCCGGCACTGACGTGTCGAGGAATCGCTCGACACCCTCGGCGTTCACCCGGTCTCCGTTTCCGGGTTCGGTGAACCGATCCTCGACCGCCGGGCGCTCGCCCCGCCCGAACGCGTCCATCACCTCGATCGCGAGCTCTTCCCAGATCCCCAGATGCGCGGCGAGGTCCTTGGCCGACCAGTCGCCGCCACCGATCGTCCCCCGGCGAGCGAGAGCCTCCTCGTCGAGCCCTGCCAGCAGGCCCGCGAGCTCGGTGTGCTGATCCTCGAGCAGGCGGACGGCGTCGTCGCGGGTGGTCACGCGCGCATCGTAGCGGGCGGGTAGCATCGAGGGGAGGCAGGGGAGTCCGGGGAACCGGGCTGAGAGGCCGGCTCGGGTTCGGTGCACGCGGACCGCCGCCGGCGACCCTTGGAACCTGATCCGGGTCACACCGGCGGAGGGAGCGGACGTGTCGCGCGTCGCCGAACGCCTCGAGAGGATCTTCCAGCCCGAGACCCCCGCGTGGGGCATCCGTCCCGTGCCGCCCGAGCGGCGGAACCTCGGCGGTCTCGATCTCGCCGTCCTGTGGTTCGACCTGTCGGTCGGCCTGCTCGTGATGGTCACCGGCGCGCTCCTGGTCCCGGCGCTCGGGACCGGGCGCGCGTTCCTCGCGATCGGGGTCGGCACGCTGATCGGTTGCGTCCCGCTCGCCCTCGTCGGGCTCGCCGGCGAGCGCGAGGGTGTCCCCACGATGGTCCTGCTCCGCCCCGTGCTGGGCGCGCGCGGCTCGTTCTTGCCCACGTTGCTGAACGTCGTGCAGCTCGTCGGGTGGACCGCCGTCGAGTTCTGGGCGATGGGGGAGGTCGCGAACGTCGCCTCGGCTCACTTGTTCGGGTTCGAGTCGCGGGTGTTCTGGCTCGTCGTCGTGGCCGTCGTGTGCACCGCGCTCGCGATCGGCGGCCCCGTGCTCGTCGTGCGCCGGTGGCTCGAGCGCTTCGGGATCTACGTGCTGCTCGGCTCGGCGGTATGGATCACCCTCGAGGTCCTGCGGGGCTCGGGCGGGGTCAGAGGCTCGGCCGGACTCGGCGGGCTGCCGTTCTGGCTCGCCGTGGACCTGGTGATCGTGATGCCGGTCTCCTGGCTCCCGCTCGCCGCGGACTACAACCGCCTCGCGCGCCCCGGGTCGCGCGCGACCCTCGGGACGTACGCCGGCTACGCCGCGGGCAACGCCTGGTTCTACGCGCTCGGCGCCCTCCTGGTGCTCGCGACGGGTGCGAGCGCGGACGCGCTGGGGATCGGCTCGGCGATCGTGGGTCTGGCCGGCGGCGGCGTCGTGCTGGTGGCGCTGCTGGTCGGTGAGAGCGACAACGCCTTCGCCGACATCTACTCGGCCGCGGTCTCGTCGCAGAACGTCGCGAGCAAGGCGCCACAGCGTGGGCTGGCGGTCGCGGTGGGTGCGCTCGGGTTCCTGCTGGCGCTCGCGTTCACCGCCGAGCGCTACGAGCAGTTCCTGTTCCTGATCGGGTCGATCTTCGTGCCGCTCACCGCCGTCTTCCTCGCCGACTTCTTCGTCCGCAACCGGGGGCGGTACGGGGAGGCGGCCATCTTCGAGCCGAGCGGCGTGCGATGGCTGGCGTTCATGCCTTGGGTCGTCGGGTTCGTCGTGTACCAGTGGTGCGTGCCGACCGGGCCGCAGGGCTGGATCGACGCGGTCGGGCGGGTGTTCGACGCCGTGGGGTTGCCGTTCCCGCTCTTCGACTCGGGGCTGGGCGCGAGCCTCCCCAGCTTCGCGGTGGCCTTCGCCCTGACGCTGCTGTTGCCCCGGCGGGCTACTCGCCGATCGCGCGCCTCGGCGGCGGGGGCGCGGCGACGAGCAGGACCACGGCGGGGTCGCCGGTCGCGTTCGTGATCGTCAGCTCGGAGCCCGCCGGCACCAGCGTTGTTTCCCATTGCTCCAGGCGCTTGCGACCCAGGTTCACCTGCACGACGACCCGGCCGGTCACGACGAGCACGAGTGCATCCGAGTCCCGGTCCTCGATCGTCCCGAGCGCCTGGTTCCGCTCGAGACAGACGACCTCCGACCACAGGTGCTCGGATTCGAACAGCTCCTCGTGGTGCGGCCCGTTTTCGTCGAAGCGCACGAGGTCGCGAAGGTCCCTGACATCCACGGCGGCCCAGCCTATCGAGCGGACCCACGTGCCGCCGCCGGCGCCGGGCCATCTGCCATCAGTAGACTTCCGGCGCTGTTCGTCCCCGACCCGTCAAGGAGCCCATCGTGCCCACGTTCGCCTTCTCGACCGACCGAGCCACCGGTCTCGCCGTCGATGTGCTCGTCCTGCCCGTCTTCGAGGGGCCCGAAGCGGGGCCGGGCGTCAAGGACGTGAAGGGGAGCGACCTGCTCGTGCAGTTCTCCGCGACGGGGGCGAAGGGCAAGCCCGGCGAATCTCTCCTGGTGCCCACCGCCGGCCTCGAGGCACCGGCCGCGAAGGCCGTCCTGCTCGTCGGCGTCGGCCCGAAGGACGCGGCGAGCGCCGACGTGTGCCGGCGGGCGATCGGCCGGGTCGCGCGGCAGCTCGCCAGGCGAAAGACCGTCGCCACGACGCTGCCGCAGATCGTCGGCGGGAAGGACCAGCTCGAGGCGATCCAGGCGACCGTGGAGGGCGTGCTCCTCGGCTCCTATCGGTTCGACCGGTACAAGTCCAAGTCGGACGACGCGGATCGACGCCTCGGCAGGGTCACGGTCCTGGGCGCCGGCAAGGCCGACGCGAAGGTGGCCAGGGAGGCGAAGGAGGCGATCCGCCGCGGCGAGGTGATCGCCGAGTCACAGATGTGGGCGCGCGACCTGGTGAACACCCCCGCACTCGATCTCCCGCCCGCGGAGCTTGCGAGGGAGGCCCAGGCGATGGCCAAGCAGGTCGGGCTCATCTCCAGGGTGTGGAACGAGGCCGAGCTCAAGAAGGGCGGGTTCGGCGGCGTGCTCGGCGTGGGGCAGGGCAGCGTCCGACCCCCGCGGCTGATCGAGCTCAAGTACTCCGGCGGCGGGAAGGGCTCGCCGATCGCGCTGACCGGCAAGGGCATCGCGTTCGACTCGGGAGGGCTGTCGATCAAGGACGCGACGGGGATGGAGTGGATGAAGGCCGACATGGGCGGCGCGGCGTCGATCCTGGGGACGATGCGAGCGATCGCATTGCTCAAGCCGAAGATCAACGTGATCGCCGCGATTCCCTCGGCCGAGAACATGCCGAGCGGCTCCGCGATCCGGCCCGGCGACGTGCTCAAGCACCGCGGCGGCACCACGTCCGAGGTCCTGAACACCGACGCCGAGGGCCGGCTGGTCCTGGCGGACTCGCTCGCCTTCCTCGCCGAGAAGAAGCCGCGGGTGATCATCGACACGGCGACGCTCACCGGCGCGTGCATGATCGCCCTCGGGACCGACATCTGGGGCGTGATGGGCAACGACCGCGATCTGATCCGCGACGTGCTCGCCGCCGGCGACGCCGCTGGCGAACCCGGGTGGGAGCTCCCGATGCACGAGCCGTACCGCAAGCTGATCGACTCGGAGGTCGCGGACATCAAGAACATCGGCAAGCGCTACGGCGGGGCGATCACCGCGGCCATGTTCCTGCGCGAATTCGTCGGCGACGTGCCGTGGGTACACCTGGACATCGCCGGTCCCTCGTTCGCCGAACGCCCGGGCGATTACTGGCCCAAGGGCGCGACCGGCACCCCGGTCCGTGCTCTCGTGCGGTACGTACTGACCAAGGCGGGGGACGCGAAAGCCTGACGCTCACGAGGTCCTCTGCGCCCGTCGTCCCTAGGGCTTGGCCCCGGTCGCGAACAGGACCTCGCGGAAGTCGTTCACCGGGTCGGCGAAGCGTTCGCCGAACTCCACGCGAGCCCGTTGGAGGAACTCCGCGAACGCGGACTCGCCCAGCATGAAGCGGACGAACCGGCCGGTTGCCCACGTGGAGAGACCTTCCACGTAGTCGTCGAGGGAGTACTGGAACCGGTAGCGGCGCACCTCGGTGCGGACGTGGCGGATCCCCGCTTCCATCAGTGCCTCCTCGAGCGGCAGGCGCCGACGGAATCGCTCGCGCCACGGAAGCCGCTCATCCATCGCCGCCTGCAGCACCTCGGGCGGCACGACCGTCCCTACGAGCTCGAGCCACGCCCTGGCCAGGTCATCCTCGGCGTCGGCCCAGGCCGTCAGCCCCAGCCGCCCCCCCGGGCGCAGTACCCGCTTCATGTCGAACAGCGCCGTCTTGTACTTGGTGAAGTGCGCCAGCACGAAGTTCGCCAACAAGGCGTCGAACGCGCCATCGCGGAAGGGGAGATCGATCGCGAGCGCGGTCGCGATCGGCAGCGACCCGTTCAACGATCTCGCGACCTTCAGCATCCCCGGTGCCTCGTCGATCCCCACCACGGTCGCGCCCGATCCGGCGGCGGCGAACGCCGCCACGCCGGTCCCGGTGCCGACGTCGAGCACGTTCCACCCGGCCTCGATCCCCGTGAGTTCGACGAGATCGCGCGCGGGTTCGGCCAGACGCGGCGCGTGGATCCGCGCATAGGTCTCCGCCACGCTGTCGTAGGACCGCCAGTCGTCCATGGCCATCCAGCGTACCGGCGATCCGCGTTACGAACGCCGCGTCGTTCCCGACCTTCCGCGGCAACGGGAGGCCGTCGCCCCGCGGGTACGCTCTCGGCGTGTCCGGGCCCGCGGGCGTCACCGCGCTCGTCCTGGCCGAGACCGTCTCGGGCGGGCTCGTGCTGCTGTTCCTCACGCCGCTGTGGACGGAGGTCAGGCGGGGGTTCTTCACTCTCACCGGCGGGGTGTTGATGGTGCTGTCGTTCGCGACGTGGGGTGCAGCGGCCGCGGGGACGGTGCCGGCGAGCCAGGCCGGCGCGTGGTCGGTGCGGCTGTCGGCCACGCTCGCGTTCGTGAACCTCGCCTGGTTCGGCCTGATGTTGGCGAAGCGTCACGCGGCGGCGCGGGTGGGCGGGATCATCTCGGTCCCCCTCTCGATCGCGGTCCTCGCCGCGATGTCCGGCACGGCCGAGGGGTCGTGGGCCGTGGCCTTCCTACAACTCCTCGCCGGCGCGGCGTTCCTGGGGGCGGTGATCGACGGCCTCCTGCTCGGGCACTGGTACCTGACCGACCGGGGGCTCACGCGCACGCCGATCAATCGCACGACCAACCTGTTGTTCGTCGGGGTGGGGCTCGAGGCGGCGGCGCTGCTGATCGGCGGGTTCGGTCCGACCGAGGCTTCGTCGGAGTTCAACCCGCTCCTCACGTCGGCGGGGCTGGCGTCGTGGATCGCGCTCGGGATGGTCGCGGCCACCGGGCTCATCGCCGTGATGATCCGCGCGACCCTGAAGGGCACGAGGTCCTCGGCCGTGCAGTCCGCGACCGGCTTCTTCTACCTCGCCGTGATCACCGCGCTCACTGCGGAGTTCGCCGCGAAGGTAACGTTCCTTCCCTAAGCCATGGACGTAGCGGTGATGGTCCTCGGGTTCGTCGCGGAGGTCATCGCCTGGTCGCTGGTCGCGCGCGGGCGGAATGTGTGGACCACGATGACGCCGGTGCTCGCCACGATGGGCGTGGTCGCGCTGGTCGTGGGTCCGATCGCCTGGTCGCCCGAGGTGGCCCCCGGCGTCTCACTGTCGGTCGGGCTCGGGCTCGGCGTGCTCCTGTACATGGCCACCCGCGTTGCGATGGTGATCATGGCGCGGTGGGGCACGTTCCGGCGGCACGCGCTCGAGATGTACCGCAAGCAGGGCGGGCTCTCGCTCGGAGTCGCGCTGTTGCTCTCGATCGCGCTGTCGGTGCCGGGCGAGGAGCTGTTCTGGCGCGGGTTCTTCCAGGGCCAGCTCGCGTCGTCGCTGGAGGGTCGGACCGCGCTGGCGGCCTTGCTCGCGTGGATCGCGTTCGTCCTGGCGAACCTCCCCAGTGCGAACCTCGCGATCGCGGCCGGCGCCGTGGTGGGCGGCGCCGTCTGGGTCGCCCTCGCGTGGTGGACCGGCGGGGTGCTCGCCAGCCTGGCCTGCCACATCGTGTGGACGGGCATGATGGTCGCGTTCCCGGTGCTGCGCGCCCCCGCCGAAACCACGACGTGAGCGAGGTCGTCCCCGCGCCCATCCATCGGATCCTGGAGGATGGCGCGTTCTGCCACGTCGCATCGCTTACTCCGAGGGGTCCGCACGTCACGCCGATGGTGTTCGCCTGGACGGTCGGGCGGGTGTGGGTGACCACGTCGAGGGGATCGGTCAAGGCTCGGGCGTGGCGACGCGATCCTGCGGTGGCGGGCCTGGTCCGCTCTGGGGACCGAGCCGCGGCGTTCACCGGGACCGTGACGACCTACGATCTGCTCGAGACGAACACGTGGGGGCGTTCCATCGCCCAGGGCCCCTTGCTCGCGCTCGCGGGGTTGCGCTTCACGCGGAAGAATGCCCGGTTCTTCGCGGGCTACGCGGTGGACGCGCACCACGTCCCGCTCGCCTGGACCCCACCGGGGCGGGTCTTCGCGGAGATCCGGCTCGAGCGAACGGCGATCCTCGAGTCCGGGCGGGTGGCGGACGCCTGGGGGGCCTGGGGTGACACGCTCGAGGGTGTCGAGCACTTCCGGGCCGCCGGGACCGGCGCGTCGCCGTTGGCGAGTCTGCCCGAAGCGATCCGGGACGGTCTCGGCGAGCGCGGGGACGGCGTCCTCGCGCTCGGCACGGGCGAGGGACCGGTCGTGCTCCCGGTTCGGTGGGCGATCGGCGGCGGGGGAGCGTATGCCGCGGCGCCGTCCGGAACGCTCGCACTCGCCGCGCCCTCGCGCGCTCCCGCCGTCGCGTTGCAGGTCGACCTGCCGTCGTCGTGGCGCGCCCGGGCGATGATGGGGGCCATGATCCGTGGCCACGGGCAGGTCGGCGTCGTGGCGGAGCTCGCCGCGGGGGGTGCGTCGGCCACCCGGATCGCGCGGCTCGCGGGCGTCGAACCCTCGGATGCGGCGTTGGTTGGGATCCGACCTGCGACCGTCGTGTGGTGGCGGGGTTGGTCGTCCGGGAGGGTGAGCCCGACGTGACCAGGGTCGAGTTCGACGTGGTCGTCGACGCGCCGCCCGAGGCCGTCTGGGAGGTGATCTCGGATCCCCGGAGGCTGCCCCACTGGGACCGACACATCGTCCGCGTCGACGGGGTCCCGGCCGGCGGCCTCCGCGAGGGCGTGCGCTACACGACCGAGATGCGCTTCTTCGCGTTCCGCACCACGATCGACGGTGAGGTCCTCGAATGGGACCCGCCGGAACGCTCCACGATCCGGCTCACCGGATTGCTGGAGGCCACGGTCACCTCGACGATCGAGCCGCTCGCGGGCGATCGGAGCCTGCTCGAACACATCGTCGACTACCGGCTCCGGGGCGGCCCGCTCGGCGAGGTGGCGGCGCGGAGCCTCGGGCGGATGGGCGGGGCACACCTGGCGCTGCGGCACGGGACGCTCGCGCAGAAACGCGACATCGAGGACCGCTACCGACCGGACCGGATGACGGGCGCCGACTAGTCGCGATCTTGGTCGCGTTGCTTCAGGTACTTGCGCTGCAGGCGTCCCGGCCGCCCCACGAAGTAGCCGATCACGAACCCGAGCCCGGCGGCGACGACGATCACCGTGACGATCCGCGCCTCAGAGTCGAACAGGAGGAAGTTGACCTCCACCTTGTCCCAGTTCGCGACCCCGAATGCGATCAGGACGACCGCGAGGATCGCGATCAGCACCTGGCGGAACGAGATCCCCGACCGCGGCGGCGGGACGGGCTCGCTACGGCCCCCGCCGGGATCTCTGCCCGGATCCCTGGGTAGGCCGGGCTCGTCGCCTTCTCGTCGCATCGCCACCCTCCGTGACGCCGTTGCCGGATTCTCGCATCATCCTCGCCGTGCGAGCACATCCGGTCCTTCGAGCGGTCGCCCTGGGCGGCGCCGCACTCGCCGTCCGGGCCTGGAGCTCGGCGGGACCGGGCCGCGAGCGCGATCTCGAGGCGTTCCGCGAGGGGAACCGTGACCAGGGTCCCGCCGCCGATCGCCTGCTCCGCGGGGTGACCGAGCTCGGGTCGATCTGGGCGTCGGTGGGTGCGGCCGCCGCGCTGGCCGCGGCGGGCCATCGCCGGGCGGCCGCCCGAGGCCTCGCGGCGGCGTCCATCACGTGGGTTGCGGGTCAGGGGCTCAAGCGCGTGTTCGGTCGTCCACGTCCCTACGACGCTGGCATCGACGGTATGCACCTGCGCATCGAGCGCCCGAATGGCACCTCGTGGCCGAGCAGCCACCCCGCCGTCCTGCAGTCGTTCATCACCGTGACATCGGGGGACCTCGGGGTGGGATCGGTCGCCGGGGCGGGGCTCGACGCCCTGGCGGTCGCCGTCGGGGTCTCACGTGTGTACGTGGGCGTGCACTTCCCCTCCGACGTGGCCGGCGGCATCCTGCTCGGCAAGGCCGTCGCCGCCGCGTTCGACCACGGCCGCCGATAGACTCGCCCCGTGCTCGCCTCCATCGGCTGGCCGGTCCTCGATCGGATCCATCTGTTCGGCGACTTCGCGATCAGCCCGCACGGCATCGGGATCGCCGTGGGGTTCTTGTTCGGCGCGTGGATCCTGCAGCACGAGGGACCCAAGCGGGGGGTGAGCGTCGATCACATCAACACGATGGTGTTCTGGGCGCTGATCGGCACGATCATCGGCGCCCGCCTCTTCTTCGTGATCGGCCACTTCTCCGAGTTCAACGGCGTGGCCGACATGCTCGCGCTCTGGAACGGTGGGCTTACGCTGCTCGGCGGGATCGCCGGCGCGATCCTGATCAACATCCCCCTGTTCCGCAGGTATCACTACTCGTTCTTCCAGGTGATGGACGGTGCCGTGATCGGGCTCGCGTTCGGGATCGCGTTCGGCAGGATCGGCGACCTCATCATCGGCGACCACCTCGGCAAGCCGACCAGCTGGCTGCTCGCGTTCCAGTACGAGGGCGGCAACCTGTCGGGGTTCGCCTGCGCTCAGGGGAGCTGCCGGGCGACGCTCGAGGGCGGCCAGGTGCTCACGATCACCCACCAGGTGGCCCGGCTCACCGCACCCACGGGCCGACTCCTCGCGGAGGGTGTCGGGGTCCATCAGACGGCGTTGTACGACATGTTCTTCGCGACGTGCCTGTTCCTGGTGTTGTACGCGCTGTCGAGGGCACCCCGGCGCCTCGGGGTGCTCACGCTCGTATTCGGCGCGGTCTACGGGGCGACGCGAGTCCTCGAGGACTTCCTGCGCGTCGACAAGCGGGTGTTCGGCCTGACCGGCAGCCAGTGGACCGGGCTCACGGTCTCGACCGTCTGCATCGTCGTGCTGATCGCATGGGCCGTCGGGGCGCGCCGGTCATCCCCCGACGACCGAACGACGATCCGGGAGGCCGGCGCGGCCGACCGGACCGTTCCCTGACGCGTCTCAGTGGGCGTGGCCGTGATGGTCGCCGGCCGTCACGGGAGGGCCGGGTCGAGCCATGATCGGGAGCGGCTTGCCGACCTTCGATCGGGTCGTGTGCGCGAGCTCCCGCGCGGCACGCCGGAGGGCCTCGCCCGCGGGTGAATCCGGGTCGGTCACCACGATCGGAGCGCCGTCGTCGCCGCCCTCGCGCAGCGCGGGCTCGAGCGGCACCTGGGCGAACAGCGGGACGCCGAGGGTCTCGGCGGCCTCGTTCCCGCCGCCCTGACCGAAGATCGGCGTGGGCTCGCCGCAGTGCGGACAGACGAACCACGACATGTTCTCGATGACGCCGATCGGACGCAGGTTGGTTCGCTCGGCCATCTTGCCCGCCCGCTCCGCGACCTTGCGGGCCGCCTCCTGCGGCGTGGTGACGACGAGCATCGACGCGCCGGGCAGGAACGAGGCGAGGCTGATCGACACGTCGCCGGTCCCCGGCGGCAGGTCGCACAGGAGGAAGTCGAGATCGCCCCAGTACACGTCGCCCAGGAACTGCTCGATCGCCTTGTGCAGCATCGGGCCGCGCCAGATCACCGG
>JBKPRY010000025.1:0-11288 GCA_046734755.1 Actinomycetota bacterium
CGTGAGACGCGATGAGCGGTCAGCTCCGGCTGAGCGTCCCGCGGAGCGCGAGCACGAAGTCGTGCGGGGTCGTCGAGATGTACCGCGCGTCCTCCTCGCTCACCAGACCGCCTTCGACGAGGCCCACGAGAGCGTGGTCGAACGTCTGCATGCCGTAGAAGCCGCCCTCGCCGATGATGTCGTGGAGCTCGATCGTCGCGTCCGGGTCGATGATCCGATCGTAGACACGGCCCGTCGAGACGAGCACCTCGGCCACAGGGACCCGTCCCTTGCCGTCGGACCGCTTCACGAGGCGTTGTGACACGATCCCGCGAAGCGCGCCCGCGAAGGATGTGCGGACCTCCCGTTGCTGCTGGGCGGGGAACAGGTCGAGCAGTCGGTTGATCGTCTCGGTGGAGTCGATCGTGTGCATCGTCGAGATCACGAGGTGACCGGTTTCCGCCGCCTGGATCGCCGAGAGGGCGGACTCGGGGTCGCGGATCTCGCCGACGAAGATCACGTCGGGGTCCTGCCGCACGACGTGCCGCAGGGCTGCCGCGTACGAATCCGTGTCGAGCCCCACCTCGCGCTGTTGGATGATCGACCGCTCGTCGTGGTGGACGACCTCGATGGGGTCCTCGATCGTCACGATGTGCGCGCGCCTCGTCCGATTGATGTGGCCGATCATCGACGCGATCGTCGTCGTCTTGCCCGTACCGGTCGGCCCGGTCACCAGCACCAGCCCGCGGCTCGAGTCGGAGAGCTCGGCGATCACGGGGGGGAGCATCAGCTCGGCGACGGTGGGGACCTCCGATCGCACCCGTCGGATCGCCAGCCCCACCATCGACCGCTGCCGGAAGACGTTGACCCGGAAGCGACCGACGCCTCCCAGGGTGTAGCCGAAATCGGCCTCGCTGGTGCCCTCGAACGCACGCGCCTTGTGCTCGGGCATCAGCGCAACCGAGGCGGCTTCCGTGTCGGCGGCCGTCATGGCCTCGAACGCCGTGGGACTCAACTCGCCGTCGACGCGCACGAACGGCACGTTGCCGGCCTTCAGATGGAGGTCGCTGGCCCCCACCTCCACCGCATGCCGGAGCAGCTCGGTGATCTCCACGTGCCTACTCGGCCTCCCGCTCGTGCTCCTGGTCGTGCCTGGGTCCGGCCCCGACCTCCTCGAGGTCCTCCATCACTTGTCGGCGCGCGGCCAGGATCTTTGAGCCCCCGACCAGAAGAAGCAGCATCACGAGCACGATGATCCCGATCGGGGTGAGGGAGCGCTCCCAGCGCTGGTAGCTGGCCCCCAGCACGTAGCCCAGGAGGGAGTGGCCGATCCCCCAGACCGTCGCCCCGGCGACGTCGTAGACGAAGAATCGACGCCACTCCATCTTGGCGACGCCGGCCACGATGAACCCGACGCTGCGTACGACCGGGATGAACCGACCGAGGAACACGGTCTTGCCCCCGTGCCGGCGGTAGTAACCCTCGGCTGCCTCGAGCCGCGCGGGCGTGACGAACAGCTTGCGCCCGTGGCGCTCGAGGAAGCCCCGGCCGTAGCGTCGGCCGATCCAGTACCCGAGGTTGTCTCCCAGCACGGCGCCGACGATGGCGACGAAGGCCACACCGGGAAGCCAGAGTTCGCCGATGCGCGCATAGAATCCGCCGATGATGACCAGGGTCTCGCCCGGGACGATCACGCCGGCGCCGACCGAGTTCTCGAGGAACGTCGCGGCGAACACGATCCCGTATCCCCACGGAGGTTCGAGATACGGTCGGAGAAAGTCGATGATGCGGGCGACCACGGCCCAGTATAGGAAGGGGCATGGGAGGGGGCAGAGGAAGGGGCCCGCTCCCGCCGGGGCCCGCCTCTGATGGGATCGCGGAACGAGGTCTCCGCCGGCGGCGTCGTCTATCGAGGTGCGGACGACGCGATCGAGATCGCGCTCGCCGCGCGACGGACGCGGCGCGGCGACCTCGCGTGGGGACTCGCGAAGGGGGCCATCGAGCCCGGGGAGACCGAGGAGCAGGCCGCCGTACGCGAGGTCCTCGAAGAGACCGGGCTCGAGGTCGACGTGGAGTCCGACCTGGGCGACATCCGATACTTCTACGTGTGGGAGGGCGTCCGCGTCCGCAAGCGCGTGCACTTCTTCCTGATGCGGATGACCGGCGGGGACGTCGAGGATCACGACACCGAGATGGAGGACGTCCGGTGGTTCCCGCTGCGCTCGGCCGTCAAGCGGGCCGCGTACCGAGGCGAACGCGAGGTCATCGAGCGCGCCGTCGAACGGCTCGCGTGACGCCGCTGCAGGCCGGGCTCGGCGTCGCCGTGGGGTTCGGCGCGGGGGTCCTGTCGGGTCTGTTCGGTGTCGGCGGAGGGATCGTCACGACCCCCGCCGTGAACACGATCCTGGGCGGGAGCGCGATCCAAGCGATCGCGACGCCCTTGCCCGTCATCCTGCCGACCTCGGTCGTGGGCTCGTACACCTACGCGAGGGCGGGCGAGGTGAGCTTCCGAGCGGCCCGATGGGCGGCCGTCCCCGGGATCGGCGGCGCGATCGTCGGCGCACTGCTGACCGAGGTCGTGAACGCGCATCTGCTGCTCCTGGTCACCGCGGGCCTGCTCGCGGTCACCGCCGTCCAGGTGATCGCCGGGCGCACCCCCCGGACGCCGTGGGTCCTCGGCGAGACGCCGGGTTGGAAGTACCTCACGATCGGCCTGGTCGCGGGGTTCGTCTCCGGGCTGCTCGGGGTCGGCGGCGGGATCGTCCTGGTGCCGGCGTTGACGATCTGGATCGGGATGCCGTTGCGCCGGGCACTCGGGACCTCGCTGCTCGTGATCGCGATCCTGGTGATCCCGGGGACGATCGTCCACGCGCTCCTGGGCAACATCGATTGGGCGATCTTCATCGTGCTCACGCTCGGCGTGATCCCCGGCGCCCGCCTCGGCGCGCGCATCGCGCTCGGCGTCCGCGAGCGCACCCTGCGCGTCACCGTCGGCACGTTCCTGCTGGTCGTGGCACTCGCGTACGCGGCCGCAGAGGTCACCGCCCTGGCAGGGGGGCGAGGGTAGGATGGCGCGACCGATCATGCGACGGCTCCCGCCGCTCGTCCGCCTGCTCACGCCCGTGATCGTGTTCGTGCTCCTGGTCGTCCTCGGTCGGTCGGCGCCCTCCGCGATCGCGCAGGAGACCCCCTCGGTCGCGCTCACCCTCCTGTCGCAGACGTCGTGGAACTGCCCCACCGCGACCGAGGACCTCGCGCCCGGCCGGTCGACCTGGAGCTGCCCGGCCGGTCGCGACCTCGTCGTGCGGTTCCGCGCACAGAACCTGGGGACGACCCCGCTCGGCGAGCTCGCGATCGGGGCCACCCTGTACTCGCGTGTCCTGTCCAGGAGCGAGTACGAGGACTCGCTCGGGTCCGACCCCCCGCTCGCGATCGAGGCCCAGACCCTTCCGAGGGAGGGGACGATCCCGCCCGGCTCGACGAGGGACTTCGAAGTCTCCGTGTCGCTCGATCAAGGGATCGACCCCGATCAGTCCGGTCTCTACCCGCTCAAGGTCGACCTGCGGAGCGGGTTCACCTCGGTCGCGGCGCTCCGAACACCGGCGATCTTCCTCGTTCGCCAACCCGAGATCCCGCTGGGGTTGTCCTGGACGTTCGTCCTGTCGCACCCGATCACGTTCGCGCCCGACGGTACCTTCACCGATCCGTCTCTCGAGACCGCCCTGGGCGCGGGGGGCAGGTTGAACGGCGAGATCCACGCGTTGGCCGAGCTCGCGGTCGATCCGGTGGCGCCGCCGGTCGACGTCGCCATCTCGCCGGTGCTGCTGACGCAGCTGGCGAGGATGGCGGACGGCTACGAGGTCTCGGAGGACGGCGAGACCCGGCGGGTCCAGCCCGGCGAGGGCGGTGCGGCGCTCGCCAGGCAAGCCCTCGAGAGTCTCCGAGCGATCGTCGCCGCGCCGAGCGTCGAGGTCACCGCGCTCCCCTTCTCGGCACCCGAGATCCCGTCGCTCTACGGCGGCGGACTCGGACGCGACGTGGATGTCCAGCTCCAACACGGCCGGGACGTGACCTCGACGCTGATCGGAGCCGAGATCCCCGAGTCGATCGTGCGGCCACCGGGCGCCGCCCTGGATGACGCGACGCTGCGGGGACTCGCCGCCGACGACATCCGAACCCTGATCGTCGGGCCCACGACCGTCGACCTGCCCGAGCAGCCGCTCGGCTTCGCCGGCCCGGCCACCACCTCGCTCGGCGGCGGCGCGCTCGCGGCGGTCGTCCCCGAACCGGCGAGCGACGCCCTCCTCGGATCGGTGGTCGGCGAGGACCCGGTCCGGGCCGCGCAGGTCCTGCTCGGCGAGCTCACGACGATCTGGCAGGAACAGCCCGGCGAGAGGCGCGGCGTCGCCCTGGTCTTCAGCGAGGACGCACCGCTCCCCGGTCCGTTCTTCGCGCCGATCGTGCGGAGCATCGCGACGGCACCCTGGCTCGCGCCATCCGCCGTGGACGGATTCGTCGCGACGTTCCCGCCAAGCGACGAGTCGGCCCTCGCATCGCCGTCGTTCCGGCGGTTCCCGATCACGTACGTCGCCTCGCTCAAGCAGGCGAGGAGGCGGATCGACACGCTCCGCTCGATGCTCCCGGACAACAGTCTCGAACCCGCTCGCCTCGAGACGATGTTGCTGCTGGCGGAGGCGCGCCAGTACCTGACCTCGACGACCGAGGGACTGGCGTTCATCGACGCGGCCCGCCGGAGCGTGCGGGCGACGGTGGACGACCTCGCGCTCGAGACGGTGGACTCGGTGACGCTCACGTCCGACTCCGGGGGCATCCCGGTCACGATCTCGAACGATGGACCGCACTCGCTCGAGTTCTGGGTGCAGCTCGCTTCGACCAGGATCCAGACGGAGCCGGCGACCCGCGTCCGGCTCGCGCCCGGCGAATCCGACACGCTCCAGCTCCAGGCCCGCCTGCGTTCCACCGGGCGGTTTCCGGTCCGCGTGCTGATGGTCTCGCCGAGCGGGCGCCTCATCGGCGAGACACAGATCGTCGTGCGTTCGACCGCGTACAACCGCATCGCGCTGCTGATCACGATCGGGGCGGCGCTCGTGCTCCTGCTCGTATGGGCGAGGCGCTTCGTGCCGGGCCGGGTTCGGCCGCAGGGGAACTGATCGCATGGCCGACGACCTGACGGAGGGCCTGACGCCGGGCGGCGAGCCGCCGTCGCCCCCACCACCGGCCGCGCGGGCCGAACCGCCCCCCGAGGATTCGACGCCCACGTTCGTCCGCAACACGATCGTGATGTCGACCGGCACCGCGATCTCCCGGGTGACCGGGTTCCTCCGCCTGTCGGCCATGGCCTATGCGATCGGCATCACCGAGACGCGCCTGGCCGACGCGTACAACGTCGCGAACATCACGCCGAACATCCTGTACGAGCTCGCGCTCGGCGGGATCCTGACCTCAGTCGTCGTCCCCGTCGTCGTGGAGTGGATGCAGTCGCGCGGTCGCGAGTTGGCGTGGGACGTGGTCCGGCGTCTGTTCACGATCGCGATCGTGGCGCTCTCGGGCATCGCGCTGCTCGGCATCGTGCTCGCGCCGTGGATCGTGGACCTCTACACGGTGGGCTATCCCGACGCCCAGCGAGAGGCCGTCCACGGCCTCGCCACGTTCTTCCTGCGTTGGTTCATGCCACAGGTCGTCTTCTACGGGATCGGGGCCGTCGCCGCGGGTCTACTGAACGCCCACCGGCGATTCGCCGCGCCGATGTTCGCGCCGATCGCCAACAACGTCATCGTCATCGCGACGTTCCTGACCTTCGCCGCGATCGCCCCCGAGCACCCGACGCAGCTCGCGACGGACGCGCAGCGGCTGGTCCTCGCGATCGGCACGACGCTCGGCGTGGTGGCGATGACGGCGGCGCTGTGGCCGTCGGTCCGAGCAACGGGCTTCCGGTTCAGGTGGCTCGGCGGCGTTCGCGACGAGGCGATCGGTCGGATCGCCCGGTTGGCGACCTGGGTCGTCGTCTACGTCGTCGCGAACCAGCTCGGCTATCTCGTGATCGTGATCCTCGCCGGCGGGCCGACCGGTGGTTACTCGTCCTACGCGGCGGCGTTCATCCTGTTCCAGCTCCCCCACGCGATCTTCGCCGTGTCGATCCTGACCGCCCTGCTGCCGGCCATGTCCTCGCGGTGGGCGGCCGAGGACCTCGACGGCTACCGAGCGCTGCTCTCGCAGGGGATCCGCGCGACCGCCACGATCCTGATCCCCGCCGCGCTCGGCTACCTGGTGCTCGCGAAACCGATCGTCCGTCTCCTGCTCGAGCACGGCGAAACCAAGGCCATGAGCGCCGAACTCGTCTCCGAGGTGCTCTTCGCCTTCGCGCTCGGGCTGTTCGCGTTCTCCGCGTTCCAGCTCCTGCTTCGGGCCTCCTACGCGATGCAGGACACCCGCACGCCCGCGCTCGTGAACGTCGCCGCGGTGGCCGTGAACGTGCTCGTCGATCTGCTCTTCTTCTTCGTGCTTCACCTCGGCATCCCCGGCCTCGCGCTGGGTCACGCGGTTTCGTACGCGTTCGCCGCGAGCGTGCTGTTGTTGCTGATCCGCCGACGCGTCGGCCGGATCGGCGGACGTCGCATCCTCGCATCGCTCGGCCGGATCCTCGTGGCCGGCCTCGCGACCGCGGCGGTGGCCTGGCTCGTGGCCGAAGGGCTCGAGCGGTGGCTCGGGACGACGACGCTCGCCACGCAGACGGTGCAGGTGCTCGGCGCGGTGGTGGCGGGGCTCGCCGTGTTCGTCGCGTCCGCGGCGGCGCTGCGGATCGAGGAGGTCGAGATGGTTCGGCGGCAGGTGGCCGCTCGGTGGCGATGACGCCGGGACGCGGGCGCGGCGATCCGTTCCCACACGGTCGGTTCCGAGACGAACGGGGGCTGGTCGGCAAGATCCTGCTCGTGTGGCTGCTCGTGGCGGCCGTGATCGTCATCGGCGCGATCGACGCGAGCTCGATCCTGCTGACGCGGTCGCGGGCTGCCGACCTGGCCAAGGACGCCTCGATCTCGGCGGCCGAGGCCCTGCGGCAGGGCGGCGACGAGGAGCAGGCAAAGCTCGCCGCCCTGGACACGATCGCCGATGCCGACGAGCCCGTGCGCCTCAAGCGGATCGACGTCGGCCACCGGGAGGTGAAGGTGGTGCTCGTCGTCCGGGCCGACACGCTCGTCGTGGGGAGGGTCCCGTTCCTCGACGACCTCGAGCGGGTGTCGGTCAGCGGCTCGAGCTCGGTGCCGCGCGACTGAGCGAACGCCCCCTCCTACGCTCGGGAGCCGTGCAACCGGGCATAGACTCGAAACCATGACCACGTCGATCGAGCCCGCGCACGTCCTCGCCGGTCGCTACGCGCTCGAGGAGGAGCTCGGCAGGAGCAGGACCGGGATGGTATGGCGGTCGCAGGACCCGCTGCTGCGACGGTCGGTGGCCGTGAAGCTCATCCACCCTCGGCTCGCGAAGGACCCGGGATTCGCCCGGGCGCTCGCCCTAGAGTCTCGGCGCGTGGCGGGCCTGTCCGCACGCGGGATCGCCTGCCTGCTCGACACCGGCGAACAGGACGGGGTGATCTACCTCGTCCGCGAGTACGCGCCCGGCTCGAGCCTGCGCGACCGGCTGGACTCGTCGGGCGCGGCGACGCCGTCGGAGGCCGTTCGGATCGGGGTCGCCGCCCTCCACGCGCTCGCCGAGGCGCACGATCGCGGCGTGCTCCACCTCGCGCTCGACCTGGACGACGTGATCGTCGGCGATGACGACCGGGTGTGCCTGATCGACTTCGGGATCGGTGCCGCCGTCGCGTCGAGCAGGCCGGGCGAGGCGATGACGCTGCTCGGCGACGAGCATCTGGCCCCCGAGCAGGCCTCCGGCGCCGAACCCGATGCGCGCACGGACGTCTACGCCATGGCATCGCTGCTCTTCGAACTCCTCACGAGCGAACCCCCGCGGGGACGCACCTGCGCCCGGAGCGTCCGTCCGTACCTCCCGCGCGCGCTCGACCGCACCCTGGCTCGAGCGCTCGATCCCGATCCCCAGCGCAGGTTCCCGGATGCGCGGACGTTCGCGGACGCGCTCGCCCGCTCGGTGGAGACCGAGTCCGTCGACGCCTCCGACGAGGGACGGGCGACGAACCTGTTCACCTGGATCGGCGTGCCGCTCGTCGTGGCGGGGCTCGCGATCGTCGCGATCGCCCTGGGGCTCTGGATGGGCAAGCTCGAGGTGGGCGGTCCACTCGGGATCCGTGCCGCACCCGAAGAGCCTGCCCCGGTCGAGACCCCGCCCGAGCTGATCCGGCCGGTTTCCGTGGGCGCGATCGACCCGTATGCCGACGGCGACGAGCACTCGTCGAACGCGGGCCTCGCCGACGACGGGGATCTGGAGACCGCATGGCGATCGGAGAACTACTTCGACGGCGAGCTCGGCAAGCCCGGGTTCGGGCTCCTGCTCGACCTCGGCGAGCCGCACGAAGTCCTGGGGCTACGGTTGTGGACGCCGCACCCCGGGTTCCGGTTCCGCCTCGCGGTCGGGGACGACCCCGACGCACTGGTCGGCGCGGCCGGGCCCGAGGTCACCTCGACCTCCCTGTCCCGCGTCACGGTACGCGGCGCGGGCCGCTACGTGCTCGTCTGGATCACGTCGGTCGTTCCGGTCGACGACGGCATCCGCGCCGAGGTGGCCGAGGTGCGCGTGCTCGTCCGCAACGCCGACGCCGAGGCGGTCGGTGCCTGACCCGCCGGCGCGCGACGAAGACCTCGTCCGCCGGTACCTGTCGGGAGATCGAGCCGCCTTCGCCGCGTTGGTCGAACGGCACGAGCGGCGCGTCTACAACCTGGCCCTGCGAATGACGGGACGAGAGGAGGACGCGCGCGACGCCGCGCAGGACGCCTTCCTCACGGTGCTCCGCAAGCTCTCGTCGTTCCGCGGCGAGGCCGCGTTCACGACCTGGCTCCACCGCGTGACGGTCAACGCCTGCTACGACCTGTTGCGCAAGCGCCGGCGGTCGCCGTTGCTCGAACGCGGCGAGGACGACCTCCCCGCGCGCGAGCCGCCGCCGGCGCCCGACCACGCGGACGCGTCGAGCCTGTCGATGGATGTGCAGCAGGCGCTCCTGCAGGTGCCCGAGGACTTCCGCGTGGTCATGATCCTGCACGACGTCCACGACCTTCGGCAGGAGGAGGTGGCCGCGATCGTCGGCGTGCCGATCGGGACCGTGAAGTCGCGCCTGCATCGCGGCCGGATCGCGTTGGCCCGGGCGATGGGGATCGAGCAGCGGGAGCATTTGGAGGACCCCGACGGGTCGACGTCCGGCGGGTCCCACGGCGCGGTCCCGGAGGCTCCGAGATCCGGGGAACGGGCGGACGCCGCCGGGCCGTCAGAAGGGACGGTATCCCCGTGACCCATCCCGACGATCTCCTCGCCGATTACGTCGACGGCACGCTGGCCGAACGCGAGCGCGCCGCCGTCGACGCGCACCTGACCGGGTGCGCACGCTGCAACGCGGAGGTCCGGCAAGCGGAGGCGGCGAGGGCCGCGCTGAGCGAGCTGGAGGACGTCCCGGTGCCGTTCGGCGTGACCGGCCCCGTGTTGGCGGAGGCGGGGCGGCAGTTCGACCGCCGCCCGGGCGTGGTCTGGGGACGCTTCCAGTGGGCCGCCGGCCTGGCCGCGGCCGCCGCGCTCATCCTGGTGGTGGCCCTGAACCTCGGCGGCGAGGACGCCCAGAACACGGCGGCTCCGGAGCGGGCAACGGCGACCGCCCGTGGAACCGGGGCGGCGGCCCCCCAGGCGGCGACGCCCGGCGTCATCCCCTTCGCGGGGCTCGAACGCCAGAGCGACGTGAATTACGACGAGGCGGGGATCCACGCGGTTGCGAACGACGCGGCCGGCGCGGTCCTCGCCGCCGAGGACGCGGGCGGCGGCCAGGCGGCCTCCGCGAGCACCGTCGCGGACTCGAAGCAGCGCACGAGCCTTGCGAGGGACTGCATCGACCAGAGCGGTGTCCGTGGTCCGAACGACGTGTTGATCCGGCTGATCGAGGCGCGATTCGAGGGGACGCCGGCGTTCATCGGGGTCTTCGCGGAGGGGCCAGGAGCCGGTCAGGCCGCCGACCACATCGTCGTGTTCGTCGTTGCGAAGAACGACTGCCGCATCCTGAGTACCGCCTCGCAGCGGATCTCGCCCGGCTGAGCTCCGTCACAGGTGAAGGTTCGAGCGTTCACTCGTGGAGTAAAGCGAACGTAGTCGCGTTTGCGCTGGTAGATGGCCCAAAACCTCAGCGCCTGCACGTCGTCATGCTCCGGACTTCCCGCTCGGACCCTGGTCTCGCGACCTCCGAGGGCCTTCGGCGAACCCGTCGGTCCGATGTCCTTCGTTAGCCTTCGCCCGGGCGAAGGACACCAGGATGAGCCCCACGACGAATCCAACACCCGCCACGAAGATGCGGCCCCACACCGTCAAGTCGGAGCAATCGTATGGAGGCCCGCCGGTCCAGCTGTATCCGACACACCACCTGCGCGCCAGCAGGACCGCGATCGCCACCGCCGTAACGACTATGGCTGCGGCCGCGGCGAGCAGCATCTTCGAGCGAGTCTCTCGCCCGACGGGAAGGGCGGTGGCGCCAGCCACGATGATCGCCTGGACGGCGATCGCCAGCGCAATCCAGTTCCACTCGGTTCCAGCCGTAAAGAAGGCCAGGGTGGCGCCAACCCAGATGCCGGCTCCGGCGAGAATCGCGGCCGCAACCCACCTCATCTTCAGACCGAACTCTTGTCGTCGGAAGCGAAAGCAATGATGCACGTCCGCCTCATAAGGAGTCCCTGCTGATACTCGAGATGTACATCAACGTGAGGACCACGCAGGCGATCGAGACGACGATGAAGACGATCGCAAGCACCGACCCCACGGTGGCCATGACCCGTCCCCGCCGGTCCTTCGCAAGCCTCCGCCCCTCTGTGCCCAAAGGGAGCGCGCAGATGGCCGCGACCAAGGTGATGATGTAGAGAATCCAGATCCATGCATCCAGCTCGGCTTCGTCGAAGGACGAAAAGAATGCGACCACGATTACCAAGAGCAGGACGAGTGACGTCATCCCGAGGAGAAGCGACGTAATCGCGTAGCGGTTCGAGCCCTCTGCGGACATACGGATGCTCATACCTCTGCCTCCTTCCGATCTCATCCTGATCCGCCGGAAGTGAGCCCCATAGCCGGCCCTTGTCTCGTTTTGGGCAGGAGAAGTACCCATGCGGGCCTGGGGGATTGAGAGGGTGCGCGACCGG
>JBKPRY010000026.1:0-1940 GCA_046734755.1 Actinomycetota bacterium
TCGCGGCCTTCCAATCGGCCAGGTAGTCGCCGTTCACGCACTCGACGAACAGGTCCTCGCCGACGTCCGCGCGGGCCATGAACTCGTGGTTCACGCCCCCGCCGATCTGTCCCGGCTCGGCGTCGACCACGACGTACGACAAGCCGCACCGGTCGAAGACCCTCCGGTACGCCTGCAGCATCACGTCGTAGGACGCGGCCATGCCCTCCTCGTCTCGGTCGAATGTGTAGGCGTCCTTCATCAGGAACTCGCGACCACGCAGGAGACCGAAGCGGGGGCGGAACTCGTCCCGGTACTTCCACTCGATCTGGTACAGGTTCACGGGAAGGTCCCGGTACGACGGGAGATCCCGGGCGACGAGCTCGGCCACGACCTCCTCCTGCGTGGGGCCGAGGAGTAGCTCCCGCTCGTGCCGGTCCCGGAGCCGGAAGAGCGTCTCGCCGTACAGGTCCCACCGGCCGGTCGCCTTCCAGGGTTCGGCGGGCAGCAGGATCGGCATCCGAAACTCCTGCGCGCCCGAGGCGTTCATCTCTTCGCGGACGATCCGTTCGATCTTGCGGATCGACCTGAGGCCGAGCGGCAACGTGGTGTAGACGCCCGCGGCGACCTGACGCACGAACGCGGCGCGCAACAGGAGCCGATGCGACGCGATCTCCGCCTCGGCGGGATCATCGCGCAGCGTCGGCGCGAACGCGGCCGAAAGCCTCATGGAGGCTCAGGATACCGGTCGCGATCGGGCCCTAGGTGTCGGTGACGACGCTGATGAACTGTTGCCACTGCGTCGAGGTTGATGCGTACTGATTGAAGGTCGCAACGTTCTGACCGTCCAAGGGGTCACGGTTGATGGCGGTGAAGTCACCCCAGCGCTCCGGCCCCTGGAGGGCGTCGTAGGTCGTCAACCCGGCGTGCACGAGGAGTTGCGTCGCGGTGGTCGAACCCGGAGGGATCGTGGCGACCCAGGCGGAGAGGAACTCCCCGTGCGGCGCGCTCCCCCGGCTGTAGTTCACGAAGAGCGTTCCGGTGGAGTCGGTCGCCACGGTGGGCCACCCCACATCCACCTCCGGTGCTCCGACGATCCCCCTCCGCGCCAGGACGGTGTTCTCGAGCCTCGCACCCGGGTCGATCTCGTACCAGCGGACGGCTGCCTCGGGGTAGGCCCCGGTCACGGTGTCCGGCTGGAAGTTCCGGAAGACCGTGTGCGCGGTGAAGAGCTGATTCCGATCGGCGTCGTAGAAGGCATTGATGAAGCGGTGATCTCCCGCGTCCCACCAGAGATCGGCGTCGTTCGGATCGCCTCCGCCCTGCGTCCCCAGTGGCGGGAACGACACCTTCCCCGTGCGCTTGGAGGCTCTCTTCAGAGCGAAGCCGGACGCCGTCGACTTGATCCGCCAGACCGTCAGGTAGTCGCGCTTCCCCTTCACGGGTTGGAAGGAGGTCAGCAGCTGCGGGCCGGGCGTCAAGCCGACGGTCTCGGCCGGCCGCAGCGTGAAGCCCTGGCGACCCTTGTCGTCCAGGGTCTTCGTTCCGGCGAACACCGTTGGCGGAGGCATCGGCTGGTTGCAGTCGTAGAGCCCCACCTTGTCGATCGTCATCACCTGCGAGTACAGGAACCGAGCCGTACCGGTCGGGAACGTGAACATGTTCGTCGTGATCGTCACGTGCGTCTCGTTGAAACCAAGCCCCGGATAGTCGGCCCACGCGGCCGTCGCCCCTGGTACCTGGTCCCCCTTGAACGACACCGCGCACCAGGTCGTGGGATCGCTCGCCGTCGCGTTCGGGATCGCGACGCTGATGATCCGAGACAGACGCGGCGAGTTCTCCTGCACCAGATACACGAGCACGAAGGTGTCGCGGTACGGGTCGTAGATCACCTTGGGGTCGAAGACGAACAGGCCGGTCGAGCTCACATGAAGCTGACTCAGCGGGATGGGCGCAACCAC
>JBKPRY010000027.1:0-1487 GCA_046734755.1 Actinomycetota bacterium
CTTCGCCTGGATGACGTTCCCGATCATCGCCTGGTTAGGTGTCCCGAGAAGCGCAGCGTTGATGAAGTCGCCGGCTGCCGGGATGAATGTGAGGAGCGTCCCCGCGACGATTCCGGGCGCCGAGAGGGGCAGCGTCACCCGTAGGAACGCCTGCGTCGGCGACGAGTAGAGGTCCTTCGCCGCCTCCAGGAGCCGCGCGTCGATCTGCTCGAGCGAGACGTAGATCGGCAGCGCCATGAACGGAAAGAAGTTGTAGGTGATCCCCGCGACGACCGAGAAGGTCGTCGCCAAAAGCCTCCCGTCGGGCCCGAGGACGTGGATGTCGCGCAGGATGCGGACGACCGGCCCTTCGTCGGCGAGGATGTTGAGCCAGGCGAGGGTCCGCACGAGGTAGGTGACGAAGAACGGGGCGACGATGATGAGGAGGAAGAGGTTCCGCCACGGCCCCGACCGGAACGCGATCCAGTACACAAGCGGATACGCGAGCACCAGGCAGGCGACCGTCGCGATGCCCGCGTAGACGAACGAGCGGATGAGCTGCGTGTGGTAGCCCGACAGCGCCGACCAGAAGTTCGAGAACTCCCACGTGAAGTGGAAGTGCGGGAACAACCCCGACTCGAGCGACTGGTAGCCGAGGAAGCCCATCGGCACGAGGAAGAAGATCGCAAGCCACAGCATCCCCGGCGCGAGGAGCAGGTAGGGCGTGAGGCCCTTGTGTCGATGAAGGAAGTCCCCCACTCGGACCTACTGGCCCTGGACTGCCAGCCACTTCTTGTTGTAGTCGGGGTTGGTGAGCATCTTCGGGTCGTTCTGATGCATCTGCGAGAGCGTCTTGTCGGGGGGAAAGGTCAGGTCGTTCGAACCAGCCTTGGGATCGAGCTTCACCGCTGCTTGCTTCACGTCTTTGACCGAAGAGATGTAGTTCGCCCCGAGGGCCCACTGCGCGGAGATCATCGGGCCGTACATGAAGTTCATGTACGTCGAGGCTGTCGGCACGCTCCCTCCGAGCGGGATGATCATGTTGTCGGTCCAGATGATCCCGCCCTGCGTGGGGACCAGCCAGTGGACGTGAGGGTCGGCGAGATTGGCGATATCGCCGGACCACGCCATGGTCGCCGCGAGGTCCCCTTTGGCCAGAACCGGCGCGTAGTCGTTTCCGTAGAACTTGCGGATCTGGCCCGAGTTAACAGCCTTCTGGACCCGAGCGATCGCCCGATTGAACGACGCGTCGGTCACCTTGGAGGGATCGTCCCCGTTCTCGAGCATGACGAGACCGAGCGTGTCGCCCATCGAGTTCCAGACGCCGACCCTTCCCTTCAGCTTCGGATCCTCGAAGAGCTGCTTGACGGAGGTGACTGGGTCGCTGACCTTGTCGTTCCAGGCGATGCCGTCCATGCCGGACGCCCAAGGGAGCGAGTAGTCGCGGTCGGGATCGAACGGAGGATGCTGCTGCGCCGCGATGAGGTTCTTGATGTTCGGGATCATGC
>JBKPRY010000028.1:0-13070 GCA_046734755.1 Actinomycetota bacterium
TCATCTCGATCTGGATGGCCTCACGGGCCTTCGCGGCGGTGACCACCTCACCGGTCGGGAGCGTGACGCCGTTGGCCACCCACTGCCAGATCTGCGACCGCGAGATCTCGGCCGTCGCGGCGTCCTCCATCAGGTTGTCGATCGCGGCCGCGCCGACGCCCGAGAGCCACGAAGCGAGATACCGGATCCCCACGTTCACGTTCGTCCCCAGACCCTCCTCGGTGATCTCGCCGTTCGGAACGCGCACGTCGAGCAGCTCCTCCGCGGTGACGACCACGTCCTCGCGCCGCCGGTCGATCTGGTTGAGGCGATCGGCGAGGACCCGGTCGAACTCGCCCATCGCCGTCGCGATCAGGTCCGGGTGGGCCACCCACGTGCCGTCGAACCCGGCGTTCGCCTCGCGCTCCTTGTCCTCGGCCACCTTCGCGAGCGCGAGCTCGTTGGCCTCGATGTCCCGTCGGCTGGGGATGTACGCGGCCATCCCGCCCATCGCGTGCGCGCCGCGCCGGTGACACGTGCGGACCAACACCTCCGTGTACGCGCGCATGAACGGGACGGTCATCGTGATCCGAGCTCGGTCGGGCAGGACGAACCCGGGGTGGCGCCGGAACTTCTTGATCACGCTGAAGATGTAGTCCCAGCGCCCGGCGTTCAGACCCGCCGAGTGGTCGCGCAGCTCGTAGAGGATCTCGTCCATCTCGAACGCGGCCAGGATCGTCTCGATCAGCACGGTCGCGCGGATCGTGCCGCGCGCGATCGCGAGCCGGTCCTGCGCCCAGCCGAAGACGTCGTTCCACAGGCGTGCCTCGAGGTGGCCCTCGAGCTTCGGCAGGTAGAAGTAGGGGCCGGTCCCGCGCTCGAGCTGCTCTCGGGCGTTGTGGAAGAACGCGAGCCCGAAGTCGAACAGGCTCGCGGACATCGGCAGCCCGTCGACGAGCACGTGCCGTTCGGGCAGGTGCCAGCCGCGCGGCCGAACGAGCAGCGTCGCGGCCTCGTCCGCGAGCCGGTACTCGCGTCCGTCCGGACCCGTCATCTCGATCGTCTCGCGGATCGCGTCGGCGATGTTGATCTGTCCCTCGAGCATGTTCGACCACGTAGGAGCGTTCGCGTCCTCGAGGTCGGCCATGAAGCACCGGGCGCCGCTGTTGAGGGCATTGATCACCATCTTGCGGTCGGTGGGCCCCGTGATCTCGACCCTGCGGTCCCGCAGGTCGGGAGGCGCGGGTGTCACCCGCCAGTCCGCATCGCGGACCGAGCGCGTCGCCTCAAGGAAGTCCGGCCGCTCTCCTTCGTCGAGCCGAACCTGGCGTTCGGCGCGGGCCTCGAGCAGCTCGTCGCGACGCGCGCCGAACACGCGCTGCAGGCCGGCGACGAACGCGAGCGCCTCGTCGGTCAGGATCTCGTCGAACCGGGGTTCCGCGGGACCCAGGACCTCGACGCCATCGGGGTGCGTCACTCCGGTCTCCTATCCCTTCCCGAGCAGCTCGTCACGTGCGAGCCCCGTGGTCTCGAGGACCTCGGCCTCGTCCACGGCGCCGGACGAGACGACGAACCGCAGGTATCGCAGCAGGCTCGCGACCGTCGCCGGCTCATCGAGCACGCCGTGGGCTCTGACCTGTCGGCGCCACGCGCGAACACGGGACGCCGCGCCGTCCAGGTGCGGGAGCAGCCACCCGTACACGGCCGCGTAGCGGCTCACCAGGTGCGCGGGATGCAGGTCCCACCCCTGGTAGAAGCCCTGACGCAGCGAATGCCGGACGTGGTCGGCATGCACACCCCACGCCGCCTGGACGTCCTCGGTGCGGTCGCTCGCCGGTACGACGTTGCTCGAACCGTCGCTGATCGACACGCCGGTCCCAGCGAGCGCCACCTGCAGAGCGTGTCTCGCGAAGTCGTTGGCCGGGTGATCGAGCCGCTGCTCCCAGGGCATCAGCCCGAGCGCCGAGGTGTAGTCGAACACCCCGAAGTGCATCGCCGTCAGGCGACCGCCCGCCGCCTCGAGGATGCGGGGGGCCGCGACCGAGCCGTCGGGACCGATCACCGACCGCGGCGTCTCGACCTGCACCTCGAACCGCAGGAAGCGCTCGGCCAGACCCAGCCCGGCCTCCAGGCGTTCGAGCGCCGCGGCGAAGGCCGCGACGTGCTCGACGGTCGTGACCTTGGGGAACGTGACGACGAAGCCGTCGGGGAGGTCGGCGCCCTCGGTGAGCGCCGTGAGGAACGTGTCCAGCGTCCGGAGGCTCCGCTCCTCGGCACCGTCGGCGAACGACTTCACCCGCAGGCCGAACGACGGCGGTGCGGTCCCGTCGGCGAGCGCCGCCCGAACGGCTCGGGCCGTAACCTCCGCGTGCAGGTCCTCCTCGTCGCCGGGTCGGGCGCCGTAGCCGTCCTCGAAGTCGACGCGCAGGTCCTCGACCGGCGCGCGTTCCAGCTTCGCGTGCACCCGCGTGCGCGTCTGCTCGGCGACCGCCGCGTCGACACCGAACGCCGATTCGAACGACGCCGTGTCGGGCGCGTGCTCGTCGAGCAGCCGCAACGCCTCGGCTCCGAACTCGACCGTCGTCGTCGCCGTCACGCGGTCGGCGGGGACGTACAGGGTCTGGAGCGGCTGGGAGAACGAGCGGCTCACCCCGAGACGACGTCCTCGGGCCGCCGCACCGTCCCCTCGATCCGACCCGAGGGCTTGTCGGTCACGACGAAGACCCGGCCGTCGTTGTGGATCCCGCAGTACGCGAGGTCGACCACGACGTGGTGGAGGTTCGGCATGGACAACGTCACCTCCTCGACGTTCGGCGCCGCCTCGAGCACCGCGGTGCCCATGTGCCAGAGGGTGTGCTGCACCGAACGGCTGTCGTCGTGAAGCGCGAACGCGCGGACCAGCGCTTCCCGGCAGGCGTTCCGTACCTCGGCGAAGTCGAGCTTCTCCCCGGCGTACCGCCACCGCGCGTCGAGCTCGGTCGCGAGGATCCGGTCGTCGGTCTCCGGCAGCGTCGTGTACCGGTCCTTGAGGAAGCCCCCGAACGCGGACCCGGTCGTCTTCAACAGGTAGAGCTCGTCGAGCCCGCCGGACAGGCGGACCTCGTCTCGCTCGCGCACCACGTGCGTCGTCCATCGGAAGGCTCCGCGCGTAAACGCGTGGGGGTGGGGCCGCCCGTCGATCACGACCCGCTCCCAAGGCCGCTCGGACATCCACGCCTCGGCGCGGTTCGCCGCGGGGGACGCGTCGAGCAGGTAGCTCGTATACCGGAGCGCGAACCCCTCAAGCGCCTCCTCGGGATGCTCGAAGGCGAGCGCGTAGGCCGAACTCCGCATCGTGTCGGTCGGCAGGACGGTCGCGTTGTCGCCCTCCACGTGGACGTCCTCGAAGTCGCCCTCCAGACGCACCTCGATCTCGCGCTCGGAGAACTCGTGACGCTCCTGGCCCCGGATCACGGTCGCGAGATGGATCCCCGCCTTGCCGTACCGGTTGGGCCCGAGCTCGAACCCCATCAGCTCCCCCGGTAGGTCGAGTAGCCGAAGGGGCTCAGCAGCAACGGGACGTGATGGTGCTCCCCGGGCTCGCGCAGGGTGAACTCCACCGTCACCGCCGGGAAGAAGGCTTCCAGACCGCGCTGCCCGAAGTACGCGCCGGTGTCGAACCGCATCCGGTACGTCCCCGCCATCGGTTCGGCGCCCTCGGGGAGCAGATCGCTCAGCCGGCCCCGTTCGTCGGTCAGTCCCGCGCCGACCGGTTCCCAACCGCCCGCGGCGAGGACCTCGAGTTCGACCGCCACACCGGCGCCGGGCCGGCCGGCAGAGGTGTCGAGCACGTGGGTCGTGATCCCCGCCACCGCGCGCATCATCCTCCCGAGCCGACGAGCGGCGCCACGGGTCGAACGAGCTTCTCGAGCCGGTTCCGGGTGATCTGCCGTTGCTGTTCGGTGGCCTCGGCGAGCTCGGCGCCGGGGTCGTTCCCGAGCCGCTCGCGCAGCGCCTCGAGGATCTCCTCGGCGCTCTTCCCGGTGGCGTTGATGAGGAACACGTGCCCGAACCGCTCCTCATACTCCTGGTTCCCCGCCTCGAGCTCGCGGAGGGATTCGTCGCTCGCCTCGGCGGCACCTGCCTGCTCGCCCCGAGCCCAGGCGGACCCGCCGCGCTCCCCGATCCGCGGGTGCGCCGCGAACGCCTCCAGCCGATCGTCGGCCGAGAGGCCGGCCCACACGTCGTCGGCCGTCTGCAGCAGCGCCTCGAACGTCGCGAACGGCCTCGCCGCCCGGAGCTCTTTCGCCCAGGCGCGCGACCCGCAGCAGGCGAGCACACGCTCCTCGAACACCTCGGCGGTCTTCGCGTTGAGCCACCGGACGCCGAACGAGCGCCAGCCGTCGTCGGTGACCCGCCCGTGCACACGGAGCCGTGCGACGCCCCCGTCCGGGTGGATGTTCAGCCGAACGTGGGTGGCGGGCGCCGGCGGGTCGATCGGGAACGCGAAGCGTCGATGCGGGCCCAGCCTGCGGTGCGGCAGGACCTCGGACCAGGCCGGCTCGCTCTCCGGGTCGGCGGCGACGTCGGGCGTCAATCGAACCTCGATCGAGCACGCGTCCGGGTAGTTGCCCTTGAAGTTCGAGGTGTCGACCTCGATGCGCTCGATCTCGGTCTCGGTCGCGAGGCGGATCACCACCCAGTCGTGGCCCTTGCCACGCCGGCGTCGCGTCTCCCATCCGTCGTGCATGCCGTGCGAGTCGCCCGGCGCGATCAGGTTGTGGGCCGAGGAGAAGAACAGATCGCTCGCGTCGAGCACGACCCCGCCCGACAACGACGCCGCGACGTCCGCGCGGCCGCCCGCGTCGGTCAGCGTCCGAAGGTCCGGGAGGGGCTCTCCGTGCACGCGGAGCCTCGCGACCCCGCCGTCGGGGACGATGTTGAGCCTGAGGTGGCTCACGCGGAGCGGCGACGCGACGTCGAAGCGGTTGAGCGCGTCTCCCTCGAGCGCCGACTCGGGTACGAGGTCGAACCACTCGGCCCCCGTGACGTCGTCCTCCTCCACCACCGCGCCCTCGACCGAGCAGCGGTCCGGGTAGTTGCCGCGGAAGAAGCTGGTGTCGACCACCACGCCGCGAACGATCCCGGGGATGCCGAGGCGGAGGATGCACCAGTCGTGGCCCGGATCGCGTCGGCGGCGCGTCTCCCAGCCGTCCATCTCCTTGCCACGATCCGTGTAGCGATCGGGGTCGAACACCGGCGCCTCCGGCTTGAGGAGGTTCTCCTTCGGCGCGAAGAACTCGTCGTTCGCGACGAGCGCCATCCCGCCGAGGCGCCGGGCGGCGAGGTCGGGCAGCGTCGTGAAGTCGCTCACGACGCCCCACTCGACAGGAGGCGGCCCGCCGGTTCGTCCCGGAATCGACCGTCCGCGTAGACCTCCACCCCTCGAACGTACGTGGCCGCGACGCGCCCGTCGAGCCGCCGGCCCGCGTAGGGCGTGACCGGGTTGCGGTGGTGGAGCTCGGAGGGATCGATCTCGGAGTCCCCGTCGGGTTCGAACAGGACCAGGTCCGCGTCCTTGCCCTCGGCGATCGAGCCCTTGCGCTCGACCCCGGCGATCGCGGCCGGCCCCCCGCTCATCCACCTCGCGAGGGCCTCGAGGGTGAAGCCCCGTCTTCGCGCCTCGGTCCACACCGCCCGCAGGCCGAGCTCGACCGAAGCGATCCCGCCCCACGCGTCGAGGAACGACCCGGCCTTCAGGTCCGGCGTGGTCGGCGAGTGATCGGACACGATGGCGTCGATCCGTTTCGCGCGCAGCCCTTCCCAGAGCGCCCCGCGGTTGCCGGCCTCGCGGATCGGGGGCGCGCACTTGAACTCGGTGGCGCCGTCGGCGACCTCCTCGGCCTCGAACGTCAGGTAATGCGGGCACGTCTCGACGGTCACGCGATCGGCGCCGTCGAGCAGGTCGAGGCACGAGGCAGCGGATAGATGGAGGACATGAGCGCGGCAGCCGGTTTCTGCGCTCGCCGCGACCACGGCCTCGACGGCACGCTCCTCGGCCTCGGGACCACGGGAATGCAGGTAGGTCTGGTACCGGTGGAGGACGTCGTCGGCCCGGCTGAGCGCCACCGCGACGTCCCTCAGCATCTCGGGGAGCTCGGCGTGCACGATCAACAGGCCGTCAAACGCGGCGATCTCCTCCATCGCCGCACGCAGCTGCCCGAGATCGAGCATCGAGAACTCGTCCACGCCCGACGGGCACAGGAAAGCCTTGAACCCGAACACTCCGGCGTCGTGCAGATCCCGGAGGATCCCGAGACTCTGGGGAACGGCCCCTCCCCAGAAGCCGACATCCACGTGGACCTTCCCGTCGGCGGCCGCGCGTTTCTCCTCGAGGGCAGCCACCGATGTCGTGGGCGGGATGCTGTTGAGGGGCATGTCGACGATCGTGGTGACGCCCCCGGCGGCGGCCGCTCGCGTGGCGGTGACGAACCCTTCCCACTCGGTCCGACCAGGCTCGTTCACGTGAACGTGTGTGTCGACCAGGCCGGGCAGGATCACGCGATCGCCGACGTCGACGAGTGGGACGCCGCTCGGCACCTGGTCGAACGGCGCCACGAGTCCGATCGTGCCCTCAGAGACGTGGAGGCACGCCTCGCGGACGCCCTCCGGCGTGACCACCCTGCGCCCGCGGATCGCGAGATCGGCCCCGTGCACGATCGCATCGTGGCACGGGCCGGAACGTCTACGCTCACCGCCGTGAGGACGGTCTTCCGCGGGGCGCGGTGGCCGGGCGAGGTCGCCATCCGCGACGGCCGGATCGAGGCGGTTGGGTCGGTGGTCGAGGAGCCCGGCGACGAGGTGATCCGGTGCGACGGCGACCTGATCACCGCGGGTCTGGTGAATACCCACCACCATCTGTATCAATGGATGACGCGCGGCCGGTGCGTCGGGTGCGATCTGTTCGGCTGGCTGGTGGAGCTCTACCCGGTCTGGGGTCGTCTCGACATCGAGGACGTCCGTGCGGCGGCGCTGGTGGGTCTGGCCGAGCTCGCACTCACCGGCTGCACGACCGCTGCCGACCACCACTACCTGGTCCCGCGCGGCGACGACACCGTGTTCGACGCGATCGCCGACGCGGCGAGGACCGTGGGGATCCGCGTGCATCTGGCGCGGGGATCGATGGATCTCGGCGAGTCGCGGGGCGGGCTCCCCCCCGACCACGTCGTCGAGGATCTGGATGCGATCCTCGCATCGACCGAGTCGGTGATCGCCCGCCACCACGACGGGGAGCGTGTCGTCGTGACCATCGCGCCGTGCAGCCCGTTCAGCGTGACGCCGGAGCTCATGCGCGCCTCGGCCGAGCTCGCCCGACGCCACGGCCTCCGGTTGCACACGCACCTGGCCGAGACCGTGGAAGAGGAACGAGACGTGCTCGATCGCTTCGGCCGGCGCCCGCTCGACCTGCTCGATGAGCTCGGGTGGATCGACGGCGACGTCTGGGTGGCGCACGGCATCCACTTCGACGACTCGGAGGTGGCGCGGCTCGGCGAGGCCGGGACCGGGGTGGCGCACTGTCCGTCGAGCAACGCGCGGCTCGGCGCCGGGATGTGCCGGGTCGTCGATCTCGAGGCCGCCGGAGCGCCCGTCGGCCTGGGGGTGGATGGGGTCGCGTCCAACGAGGTGGGCGGGCTGCAGCCCGAGCTGCGCCAGGCGCTCTACACCGCCCGGCAGCGCGCCAACCGCGCCGAAGCCTTCCTGCCGACCGACGCGCTCCGGTTGGCCACCGAGGGCGGCGCTCGATGCCTCGGCCGGGACGACCTTGGCCGGCTCGAGCCCGGGTTCCGGGCGGATCTCGTCGTCTGGCCGGGCGACGACCTCGGTGATGTTCCCGACCCGCTCGCCGGCCTGGTGCTCGGGCCCGATCGCCGTGCCCGCCACGTGTTCGTCCAGGGGGAGCCCGTCGTGCGGGACGGCACGCTCCTCCGGGCGGACGAGCGAGCTTTGCGTCGAGACCTCTCCGAACGCGCGCGCCGACTCTGGACCTGATGCCGCTCCAGAATCGGGTGACGCCGCTCGGCGAGCTCGTGGCCGAGCCGGGGCGAGGCCTCGTCTACGGGAACCGAGGTTGCCTGCACGACGACCGAGGGCGGATCCGCCGCCGGTATGCCGGCAAGCGATGGATCGCGTGTCGGCTCCGGTTCCGCGGCTGGCATCGCGAACCACTCCTGCAACCCGGCCGGTTCACGGAGCTGTTCTTCCTGGACGAGGCGACGGCGTTCGCCGCGGGTCACCGGCCGTGCGCGCTCTGCCGGCGCGAGGACTACGAGCGATTCGGCCAGATCTGGGGTTCGATCCATCCCGGCGAGGTCGGCGCCGACGCGATCGATGCGCAGCTCCACGGCGAACGGGTCGAACCGCGGACCCACGGCCACGGCCTCCACGAAGCCGGTCTGGCGGACCTCCCCGACGGCGCGTTCGTTCTGCGCCACGGCGTCCCGTTCCTCGTGCTCGGCACCGAGCTCCTGCGATGGTCCACGGCGGGCTACGTGGCACGCGACGCGCGACCCGCACGGAGCGCGACGACCCTCATCACCCCGCCCTCGCTCGTCGAGGTGCTGCGCGCCGGCTGGCGCCCCGTGGTCCCGCTGTTCCATCCATCGGCGACCCCGGATCGTCCCGACCCGGTGTGAGGTAGCGTCGGGGGATCCGCTCGGGGTCCCGCAGGTACTCGGCGTGCTCGATCGCCGCATCCATCAAGGCCTGAGCACGTGTTTGGACTCGGGGGCATCTGGCTAGGGGGTTACAGAGGCGTCGAGCACGAGGGGGGCCAGCATGGATGTTCGGCGGATCGCGATGATCACCGGTTGGCTGTGGATCATCACCTTCGTCACGTCGATACCCGCGCGGTTCATCTTCTACGCGCCGGTCCTCGAGGATGGGAAGGACTACGTACTCGGCCAGGGGGACGACGCGATGACCCTGATCGCCGTTGGGGCGCTGCTCGAGCTGGTCCTCATCTTCGCCAACATCGGGACCGCGGTGGTGCCCTATTCGATCCACAAGCGGGTGAGCGAACCCGGGGCACTCGGCTACGTGACGGCCCGCGTGATGGAGTGCGTGTTCATCGGGGTCGGCATCCTGTGCATGTTGGCCATCTCGACGCTCCGACAAGACGCGCCAAACGGCCTGGATTCGGCCCTCGGCCAGGGACTCGAAGCGGTCTACGAGTGGTCGTTCCGTCTCGGACCGGGCTTCGTGGTCGGCGTCGGCAATGGCCTGATCCTGGGTTGGCTCATGTGGAGGTCCGAGCTGGTTCCGCGAGGCTTGTCGATCTTCGGGCTCATCGGCGGCCCGTTGATCATCATCGCCGGTGTCCTCGTCATGTTCGACGTGATCGAGGGCGCGGGCTCGGTCCAGGGCCTCATGTCGATCCCGGAGGCGTTCTGGGAGTTGTCGCTCGGCGTCTACCTCGTCGCCAAGGGGTACAGGCCCTCACCGACCCTCGAGGAACCGCCAACCGTCATCCGATCCCCGGGCATGAATGTCAGTTCCTGACCCGACGGCATGAGGGCGATCGTCCAGGATCGGTACGGCACAGCCGACGTCCTGAGGCTCGAGGACATCGACACTCCGGTCGTGCAAGGCGGGGACGTCCTGATCCGCGTCGGTGCGGCAAGCGCGTTCATCGGCGACTGGCACATGATGACCGGCACGCCGTACGCGATCCGCATGGTATCGGGCTTGCGCGCACCCAAGCATCACGTCTTGGGTCAAGACCTCGCCGGGACCGTTGAGGCGGTGGGCGAGGGCGTCACGGGATTCCGGTCGGGCGACGAGGTGTTCGGCGCGGGCATTGGAGCGTTCGCCGAATACGCGACCGCGCGGCTCGACCGGCTCGCGCCGAAGCCGACCAACCTGAGTTTCGAGGAGGCGGCGACGGTGCCGACCACCGGCTGCACCGCCCTCCAGGGCATTCGCGACGTCGCCAAGGTCCAGGCGGGCCAGCGTGTCTTGGTGATCGGGGCGGCCGGTGGCGTGGGGTCGTTCGCCGTGCAGATCGCCAAGGCGTTCGGCGCCCACGTGACGGGCGTGTGCAGCACGTCGAAGATCGAGGTGGTCCGCTCGATCGGAGCGGACGAGGTCATCGACTACACCCACGATGAGATCGTTGACGGGATGCGCCGCTACGACGTCATCTTCGATACGGCGGGCAACCGCGAGGCGTCGTACCTCCGGCATGCGATCACCCCGAAGGGGACGCTCGTCCTGGCTGGCGGCGAGGGCGGCGGACGGTGGCTGGGGATGGGTCGCGTGATGCGCGCAAAGGCGATCTCCCCGTTCGTCGGACAGAAGATGACGAATTTCCTGGGGCGTCCCAAGGCCGAGGACCTCCTCGTGCTCAAGGACCTGATCGAGGCCGGCAGGGTCACGCCGGTGATCGGCGCGAAGTATCCACTCAGCGACGTGCCGGACGCGATTCGAGAGTTGGGGACCGGGCATGGACGCGGCAAGGTCGTCATCACCATGTGAGTGCCGGTTGGGGGCGGCCCCAGACCGCCTCGTCACGCGCGGAGGGCGCGCTTGATCCCACGGGTGGCCTGACGGATCCGCTGCTCGTTCTCGACGAGGGCGAAGCGAACGTGCCGGTCGCCGGCCACGCCAAAGCCGACGCCGGGCGCGACCGCCACGTTCGCCTCCCGCAAGAGGAGCTTCGCAAACTCCAGGGACCCACCATCCCGGTGTGGCTCGGGGATCTCGGCCCAGACGAACATCGTCGCCCGGGGTACCGGGACGGTCCACCCCGCGAGGGCCAGCCCGTCGATCAAGGTGTCGCGCCGCGAGCGGTACACGTCGCGGTAGGCCTCCGTCTGGTCCTCGCACTCGTTCAGCGCGATGATCGCCGCGATCTGGATCGGCTGGAAGACGCCGTAGTCGAGATAGCTCTTCAGCCGCGTCAGCGCCCCCACCATCTCGGGGTTGCCGACGACGAACGCGATGCGCCAACCGGGCATCGAATACGACTTCGACATCGAGAAGACCTCGACGCCCACATCCTTCGCGCCGGGCACCTCGAGGAAGCTCGGCGCCCGGTAGCCGTCGAAGCACAGGTCGGCGTAGGCGAAGTCGTGGATCACGGCAACGTCGTGCTCCTGGGCGAACGCCACGAGCTGCTCGAAGAACGACAACTCCACGCAGGCGGTCGTGGGATTGTGCGGGAAGCTGGTGAGGACCAGGCGTGGTCGCGGCCACGTGCCCTCGAACGCCCGTTGCAGGTCGGAGAAGAAGTCCCCGTCCGCCCCGAGCGGGACGGAGCGGACGTCCGCGCCGGCGAGTGCGGCCGAGAACGTGTGGATCGGGTAGGTGGGCTCGGGGACCAAGCACGTGTCGCCGGAGCCCACGAGGGTCCACGCGATGTGGCTGATCGCCTCCTTCGCCCCCATCGTGGTGACCACCTCGGTCTCCGGATCGAGCGCGACGCCGTACCGGCGCTCGTACCGATCGGCGATCGCTTTGCGGAGGTTCGGGAGGCCGCGGCTGGTCGAGTAGCGGTGGTTCCGGGGGTCGCGCGCCGCCTCCGTGAGCTTGTCGACGACCGGCTCGGGCGAGGCCAGGTCGGGATTGCCCATGCCGAGGTCCACAACGTCCTCGCCCGCGCGGCGCGCGGTCGCCTTCAGGTCGTTGACGACGTTGAAGACGTACGGGGGCAGCCTGTCGATCCGCCGGAACTCCTTCACCCGGACCTCCCATCGACCGCGCGCCGCAGGGGCACCTGCCGTCCGCGGTCTGGCGCCTTCTGGCCGGTGAACCCCGCCCGCTGATACTCAAGTCAAGCGGATCTGAATTCGCGCTGACCTTTCTCTGCGTGTATATCAGCGGCCGGCGGGCATGAGTGGGAGCGCCACGGCCCTTCACGGCCGAACAAGAACCTTTCCATGCGACGAACGTGAAGTGCAGGGCAGATGGCGGGAGGGCCGGGATTCGAACCCGGGAGCGAGTTGCCCCGCTAGCGGTTTTCAAGACCGCCGCCTTCGTCCGCTCGGCCACCCTCCCGGAGGCAAGGGTAGCCGAGGCCGCGCCGGGCCCCGTTGCCAGGCTCGCGTTTTCTGCCACGATGGTCCGACCTCATGACGGACGGGACCGACAGCCGCGAGGGCACCGGACCGGGGATGGAGCACGTCCAGCACACCGACGAGGCCCGGTACCGCGCGCTCGTCGAGAACCTGCCCGCGGTCATCTATCAGGTCGCCCCCGACGACGATCGCCGGACGATGTACGTGAGCCCGCACGTGGAGACGGCCCTGGGGTATTCGCGCGACGAGTGGCTCGGCCAGCCCGACATCTGGATGGAGCTCCTGCACCCGGACGATCGCGAGCAGACCCTGGCCGCCCACGACCTGCACAACGAGACCGGCCGGCCCTGGAGCCGCGAGTACCGGCTGATCGCGAACGACGGTCGCGTCGTGTGGTTCCGCGACGTCGCGACGCTGGTCCGCGACGACGACGGCCGCCCGCAGCACTGGCTGGGCGTGCAGCTCGACATCACCGAGCTGAAGGGCGTCGAGGAGGAGCTGCGCGCCGCCCGTGATGAGCTCGAACGGCGGGTCGCCGAGCGCACCGCCGAGCTCGAGGAGGCGAACGCCATGATGACGCTCGAGATCGGCGAGCGTCGACGCGCCGAGGCGGACCTCCGGACCGCCGAGCACCGATATCGGTTGCTCGCCGAGCAGATCCCGGCCGTGACCTATGTCTGGGAGGCGAACCGCCCCGACGGCGCCCCCGTCCAGTACTACACCAGCCCACGGATCGAGCAGCTGCTCGGCTACACGGTCGAGGAGTGGCATGCGTCGGCGGATTTCTGGATGTCGCGCCTGCACCCGGATGACCGCAACGCCGTCGTCGCGGCGTTCCTGCGCTCGGAGAGCACGGGTGAGCCGTTCGCGATGGAGTACCGCTACCTGCACAAGGATGGCCGCATCGTCTGGGTGGCGGACCAGGCGATCCTGATGTCGTGCGAGGACGGTCGGCCGCGGCTGTTCCAGGGCGTGATGATCGACGTCACCCCACGCAAGGAGGCCGAGCGCGCGGCCGCCGAAACGGAACTGCGGTAC
>JBKPRY010000029.1:0-4860 GCA_046734755.1 Actinomycetota bacterium
TCCTCGAGGCCGTAGCCACCCGACAGTACGCCGATCCCGAGGGACCTCGCCCGCCGGGCGGCGAGCAGGTCCCAGACGCTGTCGCCCACGACGACGCAGTTCTCAGCGGCCATGCCGAGTGCCTCGGCCGCCGCAAGGAACAGGTCGGGATCGGGCTTGGCCCGTTCGACGAGGTCGCGCGTGATGACCGGCACGTCCCCGGGGAGCTCGAGCAGCTCGAGCGTCGGCCCCGCGGACTCGCGGTAGCCGCTGGTCGCGATCGCCCACGGCACGCCGGTCGAGGTCAGGTGCGTCAGGAGCTTTCGAGCCCCCGGCAGCGGTCGGACCTCGGTCGAGCGCTCGGCGTACGCCTCCGCGTGCAGTCGCCGGAGCTGGCTCGCCTGCTGAGCCGTGACCTCGCGACCGGTCTCCCGCAGGAGGGCGTTGGCGAACAGGCCACCGCTCATCCCGACCTTGCGATGGATCCGCCAGACGGCCAGGTCGATCCCCGCGCGGTCCAGGGCTAGACGCCATGCCAGGACGTGCTGGTAGACGCTGTCGACGAGGGTGCCGTCGAGGTCGAACAGGAACCCCTGGGCCCGATCCACGCCGCCATGCTACGAGCGCGAAGGTGCGTCGCGAGCCGGCGTCGTCCCCCTTCCGGGGTGGACTCGTTGCTACAATCCGGCCGTGAGCTGAGGTCGATCTCTCGGGCACGACCTGCGCCGACCGGCGCTCCGTGGCGCGCACCCCAACCAGGAGACGACCCCATGTTCGAACGCTCGATCCAGCCGACACCTCGGAACGCTCGATGAGCATGCTCGAGGTCACCGACCTGTCCGTCGAGGTCGCCGGCACCCCGATCCTCGAGGGCCTGACCCTGTCGCTCCGCGCCGGCGACAAGATCGGCGTCGTCGGACGCAACGGTGCCGGCAAGACGAGCCTGCTCAACGTGATCGCCGGTGACGAGCCTCCGCTCGCGGGGAGCGCCGTCGTCCGGGGCCGGCTCGGCTACCTCCGGCAAGAGCCGCGCGGACGGGAGACCCACACCCACTCCGCGCTCTCGCATGTGCTCGAGGCCCGCGGGCTCCAGGAGATGGCCGAGCGGCTCGAGAAGTTCCGCCTCGCGATAAAGGAGCGCCCGAGCGAGGCGAACGTCGCCCGCTTCACCCGGCTCGAGGAGCGGTATCGCGCCGCCGGGGGCTACTCGGGCGAGGCGGAGGCGCGCAGGATCGCGGCGGGGCTCGGTCTGCCCGACGACCGCCTGGACCTGCCGGTGCGAGCTCTCTCCGGTGGGGAGCGGCGCCGCCTCGAGCTCACGCGGATCCTGTTCTCGGGTTCGGACCTCCTGCTGCTCGACGAGCCGACGAACCATCTCGACAGCGACGCCAAGCACTGGCTGATGAGGTTCCTCGCCGCGTACCGCGGCGTCATCGTGGTCGTGAGCCATGATCTCGGCCTGCTCGACGCCGCGATCACCCGGGTCCTGCACCTGGACCGTGACGGCGTCGTGCAGTATCGCGGGACGTATTCGGAGTACCGGGCCGCCCGCCGCGCCGACGAGGCGCGGCTCGCGGCGCTCGCCGGGCGTCAGCGGGCCGAGGTGAAGCGCCTGAAGACGCTCGCGGATTCGATGCGCGGCCAGACCGTCAAGCGCGCCAGGAAGGCGAAGGCGCTCGACAGCCGCGTCCGCAAGCTCGAGCAGCGCGCCGTGGAGGCGCCGACCCGCGAACGGGTCGTGCGCTATCGGTTCCCCGAACCCCCGAGGGCGGGAACGATCGTGCTCGAGGCCGAGGGACTCGCCAAGGGATACGGCGGCCCGCCGGTGTTCGAGGGCATCCGATTCCACGTGGCCCGGGGTGAGCGGCTGCTCATCATGGGTCTGAACGGCGCCGGCAAGACGAGCCTTCTCAAGATCCTCGCGGACGTCACAACCGCGGACGCGGGGCGTTTCCGCCTCGGGCACGGCGTCTCGCTCGGCTACTACGCGCAGGAGCACGAGGGCATCCGCGACGGCGAGTCGGTGCTCGCGCACGTCCGTGCCGAGTCGGTGGACGCCTCGGACCAGGACCTCCGCGGGCTGCTCGGGATGTTCGGCCTGACCGGCCGGGTCTCGTTCCAGGACGCCGGCACGCTCTCCGGTGGGGAGAAGACGAAGCTCGCGCTCGCGCAGCTCGTGGCGGGGCGGCGGAACCTCCTGCTGCTCGACGAGCCGACCAACAACCTGGATCCGCCGTCGCGAACGGCGGTGGCGGAAGCGCTCGCGGGTTGGATAGGTTCGATGGTGTTGGTGAGCCATGACGTGGGGTTCGTCCAAGCGCTCTCGCCGCACAAGGTCCTGATGATGCCCGAGGGCGAGCTCGCGCTCTGGGACGACGAGTTGCTCGAGCTCGTCGCGATGGCGTAGCGCTCACGCGGGACGGACGGTGCTTCGGCACCGGGGTCGTGGTCGGCGCGACACGGTCTCGGGGACGCCTCGCTATGCTCTGCGCGCTCCGTTCCGGGAGCACCGAACGGGAGACGATCACGAATGGAGAACGGAACCGCGAGCCTCGCGCTCGTGAACGGCCGCGTCTACACGATGGACGCCGCCCGGCGGTGGGCGGGCGCGGTCGCGGTCGGGGAGGGGCGGATCGTCGCCGTCGGGACCGACGCCCAGGTCCGCGAACTGATCGGTTCGGAGACGGACGTCGTGGATCTCGGGGGCAGGATGCTCCTGCCCGGGTTCCAGGACGCCCATGTCCATGCGGCGGCGAGCGGCCTGGAGATGCTGCACTGCAACCTTTCAGACGCGTACTCCCTCCCCGAGTACGAACGCATCGTGCGCGCATACGCGGCCGCGCATCCCGACGACGCCTGGATCGTGGGGAGTGGCTGGTCGATGGACGTGTTCCCGTCCGGGAACCCGCCGAAGGAACCGCTGGATCGGGTCGTCGCCGACCGACCCGTGCGGCTGTGGAGTCGCGATGGGCACAGCGTGTGGGTGAACTCTCGCGCGCTCGAGATCGCGGGGGTGACCCGGGATACGCCGGACCCGGTGGACGGATGGATCGTGTGCGACGAGGACGGGGAGCCGGCCGGAACCCTCCACGAAGGCGCCATCGACCTGGTCGAGAGGCATGTGCCCGAGCCTTCGTCCGAGGACCGGATCGACGGCCTGCGAGCCGGGCAGACCTACCTCCACTCCCTGGGGATCACGGCGTGGCAGGACGCGATCGTCGGCGGCCACGACCCGACGTTCGACACCTACGTGTCGTTCGCGCGTTCGGGGGAGCTCACCGCGCGTGTCGTCGGAGCCCTGTGGTGGGACCGGCACCTCGGCCTCGAGCAGGTCGAAGATCTGATCGCGCTCCGGGAGCGCGGCCGGGCGGGCCGGTTCCGCGCGACGTCCGTGAAGATCATGCAGGACGGGGTGATCGAGAACCTCACGGCCGCCGTCCTCGAGCCCTACCTCGACGAGGATGGGCGCCCGACCGGGAACCGCGGGAAGTCGTTCGTCGACCCCGAGGAGCTCAAGTCGGTGGTCACTCTCCTGGACGCCGAGGGGTTCCAGGTGCACGTCCACGCGATCGGCGAACGGGCCGTCCGGGAGGCGCTCGATGGCATCGAGACGGCTCGCCGGACGAACGGTCCGAACGACCACCGCCATCACATCGCGCACATCCAGGTGATCCATCCCGACGACCTGCCTCGCTTCCGCGAGCTCGGCGTCGTCGCGAACGCGCAACCGCTGTGGGCGGTCAACGAGGGTCAGATGCTGCACCTCACGATCCCGTTCCTGGGGGCGGAGAGGTCGTCCTGGCAGTACCCGTTCGGGAGCCTGGTGCGGTCGGGAGCTACCCTCGCGATGGGGAGCGACTGGGCGGTCTCCAGCCCCAACCCCCTCTGGGAGATGCACGTCGCCGTGCACCGTACCGCCCCGAACGCCTACGAGTACGGGGGCGGGACCGGCGAGCCGTTCCTGCCCGAAGAGCGGATCGACCTGCCGACGGCGCTGGCAGGGTTCACGATCAACAGCGCCTACGTGAACCACCTCGACCATCTCACCGGGTCGATCGAGGTCGGGAAGCGGGCGGATCTCGCGGTGCTCGATCGAGACCTGTTCGCGCACCCGGTCGAGGAGATCGCCGATGCCTCCGTCATGCTCACGTTCGTCGACGGGGAGCGCGTCTACGACGCGCAGGAGCCGGCCTGACATCAGGCTGCCGCTGACCAACGGTCACGTGGGCTCGTTGCAAGGTCGCGGAGCCGGACGCACGATAGCCGCGGCCCGATCGGGCCGATGCACCCACCGAACCGGGGAGGTTCCGCGATGGCCTTCGACATGAGCCAGGTGCAGCGCGGCGCGCGTAACCGCCGCACGCCGTATCACGAGGCCGCGCAGAAGCACGACCCGAAGGGCTACACGGTCTACAACCACATGTACTTCCCGATCCGATTCGACTCGTTCGAATCCGAATTCGAGACCCTCCTCAACGGCGTGACGCTCTGGGACGTCGCGGTCGAACGCTGCCTCGAGATCGCGGGCCCCGACGGGTTCCGGTTCGCCCAGCTCCTGACGCCGCGCGACCTGTCGAGGTGCGCCGTGGGGCAGGGCAAGTACGTGCTGATCTGCGACAGCGACGGGGGCATCATCAACGACCCGGTCCTCACGCGGATGGACGAGAGCACCTTCTGGTTCGCCCTCGCGTCCTCGGACGCCCTCCTGTTCGCCCGCGGGCTGAAGAACGCGTACCCCGACCTCGACGTGACGATCCGCGAGGCCGACGTCGCACCGCTCCAGGTCCAGGGGCCGAAGTCGAAGGACCTGATGGCCAAGCTGATCGGCCCCGAGATCCTCGACCTCCGGTACTACTTCTGGACCGAGGCGAAGATCGCAGG
>JBKPRY010000030.1:0-1494 GCA_046734755.1 Actinomycetota bacterium
GCGTAGGGCAGGCGGCCGAAAGCGATGTCGGCCAGATGGCCGACAGGACCAGTGATCGACCTGAGTCTACAAGATGGGCCTAGCGGATCGGCCCAGAGGATGGGCGGCCGCCTACAGGATGGGGAGGTAGCGCTCGATCTCGTACGGGGTGACGTACGACTTGTAGGAGTCCCACTCCTCGCGCTTGTTGCGGATCAGGAACTCCGCCACGTGGTCCCCGAGCGCCTCGCGCAGGACCTCGGACCCGTTCGCGAGCTCGATCGCCTCGTGCAGGTCCGCGGGCAGCGAGCGGATCCCGGCGCTGAGCCGCTCGTCCTCGGTCATCTCGTAGATGTTGTTCGACGCCTCCGGCGGCAGCTCGAGCTCCTGCTCGATGCCCGCGAGCCCCGCGCCGAGCATCGACGCGAACGCGAGGTACGGGTTGCACGCGGGGTCGGGCGAGCGGTACTCGATCCGGGTCGCCGCCTCGTTGCCCGGCTTGTACTGCGGCACGCGGACCAGCGCCGAACGGTTCCGCCGCGCCCAGCACACGTAGACGGGCGCCTCGTAGCCGGGGACGAGTCGCTTGTACGAGTTCACCCACTGGTTGGTGACGAGCGTGATCTCGCGCGCCGCCTGCAAGATCCCGGCGATGTAGCGCTTGCCGAGCGTCGACAGATGGTACTCGTCGCCCTCGCCGAAGAACGCGTTCCGGTCGCCGGTGAACAGCGACTGGTGGGTGTGCATCCCGCTGCCGTTCACGCCCTGCACCGGCTTGGGCATGAACGTGGCGTAGATGCCGAACTCCTGCGCGACCTCCTTCACGGTCAGGCGATACGTCATCACGTTGTCGGCCATCGTCAGTGCGTCCGTGTAGCGCAGGTCGATCTCGTGCTGGCTCGGAGCCACCTCGTGATGGACGTATTCGACCGGGATCCCCATGGATTCGAGGTACGCGACCGTGCGCTTGCGCCAGTCCGTCGCGAGGTCGAGCGGGGTCTCGTCGAAGTAGCCGCCCTGGTCGAGGAACTCCGGCCGGTCCACGCCCTTGAAGTAGAAGTACTCGAGCTCCGGCCCGACGTAGAAGGTGTAGCCGAGATCGGCCGCGCGCTTCAGTTGCCTCTTCAGGACGAAGCGCGGGTCGCCCTCGAACGGCGAGCCGTCGGGGTTCAGCACGTCGCAGAACATCCGGGCGACCTCCGCCTCGGTCTTCCACGGGATCAGCTGGAACGTGGCCGGGTCGGGGACGGCGACCATGTCCGACTCCTGGATCCGGCTGAACCCGTCGATCGACGAGCCGTCGAACCCCATCCCCTCGGCGAACGCGCCCTCGAGCTCCTGCGACGTGATCGTGAAGGCCTTCAGGAACCCCAGGACATCGGTGAACCACAGCCGGATGAAGCGGATCCCGCGCTCCTCGATCGTGCGCAGGACGTACTCGACCTCGTCGGAGTGCGCCATGGGCCGAGGGTAGCCGAGGGTCGCTCGCCCACCGTTACGGCGCGGTTAATTCGG
>JBKPRY010000031.1:0-1379 GCA_046734755.1 Actinomycetota bacterium
CCCTCGAGCACCCGGAGTCCCGCGCCGGCGAAGGTCGCGGGCGGCTTGACGGGCTTGGTGAGTCGACCGACGCGGACGAGCTCCCCGGTCTCCTCGTCGACCGTGGCGGCCTCCAGGGTCCCCGCGATCGCGTCCGTCGTCACCGTCGCGGCGCCGCCCGCCCGCTCGAGGATCGCGGTCGACTTGCGCGTGAGCTCGCTCACGAGCCGACGGCGCTCCTCGGTCGCCGTGCGGAACGGCTCGACGTCGCCGCCCGACACCGCTCGGCGATGGGCCGACCGGAGGGAGTCCCCGAGCTCGATCAGCGCGCGGATACCCTCGGGATCCTCGCGGGCGAGAGCGTTGACGGCCCACGCAGCAACCACCGGCTTGCGGAGCGCCTTCACGCGGGCCGCCCCGGCCCGATCCCCGTCCGCGGCGAGCTCCTTGGCCAGCGCATCCCGCTCGGGCGTGAAGCGCTCGAGTGGGAGCGCGTACAGGTCGTCGATCCACGGTTCGAGCTCGTTAGACACGCCTTCAACCTCTCACCCGGAGGCCGTGGACGCCACCTCCGGGAAGGTCCGTTCGTACCAGGCGACATCCCAGTATCGGCCGAACTTGCGCCCCTGCTCCGTGTAGTAGCCGGCACGACGGTACCCGCACCGCTCGTGCAGGCGGACCGACGCCGGGTTCGGCATCGCGATCCCCGCGTACGCGCGGTGCACGTCCTCGCGCTCGAGCTCGGCGAGCAACGCCCCGTACAATGCCGAGCCCACCCCCTGCCCGATGTGAGTCGGCGCGACGTAGACGCTGGTCTCGACCGAGCGCGCGTATGCGGCCCTCGGTCGGTAGGGCACGCTGGCGGCGTACCCCACCGCTCTCCCCTCGCTCCCAGCGACGAGCAGGCGGTGACGTCCGTGCGTCTCGAACACCGAGAACCACTCGCGCCGCCACGCCGCCGAGGGCACCTCGACATCGAAGCTGATCGCCGACGTCCGCACGTAGTGCCCGTAGATCTCGGAGATCGCCTCGAGGTCGTCGAGAGAACCGGACGCGATCCGGACCGTCATGCGGCCCATCTTCCCGAACGACCGCATCGACGCGGTTACGCTGTCGTTACGCCTCCATGACGAAGGCGGTTGACCCTCCGAAACGCCTCCACGGAATGCACCCGAAGCGCCGGGCCGAGCCTGCCACGGCGACCGCTCCGGTTAGCCAGCCGCGGGCCGCGCCAAGACCTCCAGGTACTCGTCGAGCCGATCCCACGTCTCGGCCGCGCCCTCCTCCATCCCCGTCTCGAGAATCGCGTCGCGTTGCTCGATCGTGTCGAACTCGGCGGTGCTCGTGAGCGTGGTCTTGCCGTCGAGCTCCTCGAACACATAGGTCTCGGGCCCCGGCTC
>JBKPRY010000032.1:0-2778 GCA_046734755.1 Actinomycetota bacterium
GACCCCGCGTATCGCAAGGAGGGACATCTCGGCGTGGCGCTCGAGACGTTCGAGCCGGTCGTGGCCCGCTGCGAGCCGCTCGACGACACGGCGGAGGCGCGACGAGCCGCCGAGCTCACCAACGCGTTCGTCGAGGGCGCCGCGAAGATCCTCGACGCCTCCGAGGTCAACGCCGGGCGAAGGCGGGGGGGCAAGCTGCCGGCGAACCTGATCCTGACGCGGGACGGCGGCGATCGTCGGCCGTCGCTGCAGCCGATCGCGCAGCGGTTCGGGCCGTCGTGGGGATGCTTCGTCGAGATGCCCGTCGAGCGCGGGATCGCCCTGATCCTGGGCATGGAGCCCGTGGACGCCCCCCGGCTGCTCGCCGACGAGGACTACGCGACCTGGGCCCGCCTCGCCATCGACGCGCTCGAGGGGTTCGACGCGCTGTACATCCACATCAAGGGTCCGGACGTCCCGGCTCACGACGGCCGCGCCGAGGACAAGCGCGACGTGATCGAGGTGATCGACCGGGCCTTCTTCGGCGAGCTCCTCCCGGCGATCGACCCCGCGAGGACGATCGTGGCCGTGACGGCGGACCACGCGACCTCGTGCCTCCGTAAGGCCCACACGGCGGAGCCGGTCCCGCTGCTGGTGACGGGCGGGCCGGTTCGTGCGGATGGAACCGAAGCGTTCGGCGAGCGTGCGTGCGCCACGGGGAAGCTGGGTGCCTTGAAGGGCATCGAGATCCTCCCGCGGATCTCCGCACTGCTTCGGGACTAACCCCGGGCCTCGACGTTCGCACACCGACCGCAGGATGCCGCAACCCCGAGATTTCCGAGCGGCGTATAGTTGGGATTCCGGCGTATTGCCTGGCCACGGGACCGAGGGCTAAGATGCGCCGTCCCGATCCGGGAAGGGGTAGAGGCGCAGCAGATGGCACGAGCCCACATGGAGCACGCGCTCACCGACTCGGGTCCCGACGCGCCCATCGATCCGGAAGCGACCAGCGTCGAGGTTTCGCAGCAGGTCGTCGGACGCTCTCCGTGGGAGTTGTTCTGGCGCCGGTTCCGCAAGGACAAGTTCGCGATCGGCGGGGCGTTCATCGTGATCCTCATCATGGCGATCGCCCTCCTGGCGCCCGTGGTCGCGGGGTTCACGCACGGCCCCAACGAGGTGCACCTGGACCGCCTGGACGAATTCGGGATCCCGACGGGTCCGCAGTCCGGGTTCCCGTTCGGCGTCGACACGGCCGGTCGCGACCTCATGGTGCGCGTGTTCTACGGCGCCCGCACGTCCCTGTACATCGCGTTCTTCGCGACCGGGCTCGCATCGGTGATCGGCGTGACCCTCGGGATGCTGGCAGGCTTCTACCGGGGCAAGATCGACACGCTGATCTCACGAACCATCGACGTCGTCCTTTCCCTGCCGGTGCTGCTGCTGTCGCTCGGGCTCGTGTCCGCGTGCGGACTGTCGCCGAACGGTTGCCTCGGGGGGATCATCAAGCCGGGCCTGCTCCTGGTCAGCTACGTGATCGCGCTCTTCACGTGGCCCTACCTTGCCCGCATCGTGCGCGGGCAGGTGCTGTCCCTGCGCGAGAAGGAGTTCATCGAGTCCGCGCGCTCCCTGGGCTCGACCAACCGGCGGATCATGTTCCGCGAGATCCTGCCGAACGTAGCGGCCCCGATCATCGTCTACACGACGCTGATCATCCCGAACAACATCCTGTTCGAGGCGGCCCTGTCGTTCCTGGGCATCGGGGTCCCACAGGAGACGCCCTCGTGGGGCCGCCAGCTCTCGGACGCGGGTCCGGTCTTCACCTACGCCTGGTGGATGATGCTGTTCCCCGGGCTGTTCCTCTTCTTCACGACGCTCGCCTTCAATCTGGTCGGGGACGGCCTGCGCGATGCCCTCGATCCCAGGACGGGCGGCTGAGCGTATCTAGACGGGAGGCAGCTTTCCTGAGGGGAGGTGGAGGGAAGGGCGTGCCTGAAGAGCGGTACCGGTTTCCCGGGCGCGGCCCGGGTGGTACACGGGAAACTGATCGAACAAGGAGAGGGGGGTTTCGTGAGGCGATATCTCAGTGTCTTGGCGCTCGTAGCCGCGCTCGGGCTCGTCGCCGCGGCTTGCGGCGGCAATGACGAGGGCGGCACCGGCGCGACCGGCGCGACGTCGGCGACCGGGGCGACCGGCGCGCTGCAGCCCGGCGGCACCGTCGAGCTCGGGATGCTCGGCGACGTGAGCGCATCGTTCGACCCGCAGAAGGAGTACTACAGCGTCACCTGGTCGTGGTACCGGTGCTGCCTGCTCCGGACGCTCCTGTCGTACACGGGCAGGACGACGGCCGAGGGCGGCACGGAACTGCAGCCCGACATCGCAAGCGCGTTGCCGGAGATCTCGTCGGACGGCCTGACGTACACGTTCACGCTCAAGAGCGGGATCAACTACGGGGACCCGTTCGGAGACGTCGAGGTGACGTCGGGCGACATCGTCCGGGCGCTCGAGCGCGAGGCGGACCCCGACGCATCGGTCGGTGGGTACAACTTCTACTACAACATCATCGACGGCTTCGCCGAGTTCGGCGAGGGCAAGGCCGACAGCATCGCCGGCCTCGAGGCGCCCGACGACAGCACCCTCGTGGTGACGCTCACGGAGCCGGCGGGCTACCTGCCGTACCTGTTCGCGATGGCGGCAACGGCTCCGATCCCGCCGCTCAACGACGAGCCACTCGGAGTGGCGACGGGGCACACGAGGGACTACGGCCGGTTCCTGGTGGCGAGCGGGCCGTACCAGTTCGTG
>JBKPRY010000033.1:0-2502 GCA_046734755.1 Actinomycetota bacterium
TCTCGAGCGAGGGCGCGCTCGTCATCCCGTGGCCCGAGTGGTACGTAGAGGGCGAGGTCGTCGGCATCGTCCGGCCGATCGACGTGACGCTGGGGCCCGATCGCCCCGAGGGGTCGGCGCGCAACGTCCTGTTCGGTCGCGTCACCTCGGTGGCCATCGAGGGGGACCGCGCGCGCGTTCGGCTCGCGACCGCACCGCCGCTCGTCGCCGAGGTCACCCTGGGGTCGGTCGAACGGCTGGGCCTGCGCTCCGGCGTGGAGGTCTGGGCCTCCTTCAAGGCCGTCGAGGTCGAGCTGCTCCCGCCGTAGAGGAACCGAACACGTATCCTTGACCACCATGCCCGAGATCGAGCCCGCGCACGACGACGCCCGCGACCAACCCGAGGCAGTCGCCCTCCGCAACTCCGAACCCACCCCACCGGTGCATACGGCGAACGAGACCGACCTGGAGCCGGGCGCCGACCTGGGCGACCACGACGGCGAGCCGGGGGGGCCGACCCGGGACGAGCCCGAGCACGACGAGGAAGACCGGAGGGGCGAGTCGTGGTGGCGCCGGTTCATCGGTTCGACGCCGTTCCTGATCCTCGTCGCCCTGGCCGTCGCGATCCTCGTGAAGACCTTCGTGATCCAGGCGTTCTACATCCCGTCCGAGTCGATGGTCCCCACGCTCGAGGTCGGCGATCGAGTGTTCGTGAGCAAGTTCATGTTCGACGGCGGCGACATCGCGCGCGGCGACGTGATCGTGTTCGAGAACCCGAACGCCGCCGAGCTCCCCGATCGCAGCGGCATCAGCAGCGCCCTGCACTGGCTCGGGGAGGGGATCGGGCTCGCGCAACCCGAGAACGAGGACTTCATCAAGCGGGTGATCGCCCTCCCGGGCGAGACGATCGAGATCCGCCACAACGTCGTCTACATCAACGGGAAGCCACTCGACGAGCCCTACCTGACACAGGCGGCGAGGGACAGCACCGGGGACTACCCGCTGCACACCGTTCCGGACGATGCGCTGTTCGTGATGGGCGATAACCGCGGGAACTCGGCGGATAGCCGGTACGGTCTCGGATTCGTTCCGCTCGAGAAGGTGATCGGCAAGGCGTTCGTGATCATCTGGCCTCCATCGCAGATGGGCGGACTCGGCTAGCCCACCCGACCGCGCCGGCGCAAGCGCTCAGACGCCCGCCGGCGAGGCGCCGGGACCCACGGGCCGTTCCGGCGGCAGGAACAACCGGGCGAACGACCACACCAACGCCGCGATCCCGAACGCCGCCAGCCACACGATCAGCGGCGGCGGGTACAGCGCGAAGAACTCCCGGGCCGCCGGGATCGCCATGATGAGCCCGAACAGCGCGGGCATCGCCCAGACCAGCGCGAGCCGCCAGGTCGTGAGGGGTGTCGCGATGATCGTGAGCACGAGGAACCCGATGTAGAGCAGCACCATCGTGGCGGCGGTCCGAGCCTCGGCGAGCGAGATCCCCGGCTCCTGCTTCACGACCACGTAGCCGAGGAACGTGGCGATCGCCGCGAGCGAGCCCGCGGGGATCGTGAACCGCAGGACGCGCGGGAGGAACCCGGGCCGCGCGCGCTCGTCGTTCGGGGCGAGCGCGAGGAAGAACGACGGGATCCCGATCGTGAGGGCGCCGATCAGCGTCAGCTGCCGTGGGAGGAACGGGAACTCGAGACCTACCACGCCCACGCCGAGCGCGATCAGCATCGCGTAGACGGTCTTGGTCACGTACAGGTTCGAGGTGCGTTCGATGTTGCCGAGGACGCGACGACCCTCGCCCACCACCGAGGGAAGGGCGTCGAACGTCGAGTCCAGAAGCACGAGCTGCGCGACCGCGCGCGTCGCGGAGCTCCCCGAACCCATCGCGATCCCGATGTCCGCATCCTTCAGCGCCAGCACGTCGTTCACGCCGTCGCCGGTCATCCCGACGACGTGCCCGCGCGACCGGAGCGCCTCGACCATCGCCCGCTTCTGCTGCGGGGTGACCCTGCCGAAGATCGCGTGCGTCTCGAGCACGTCGGCGAGCTCAGGACCGCCCCGCGGGAGCGCCTTCGCGTCGAACGGGGCCTCGGCGCCCGGCAGACCGACTCGCCGGGCGACCGCGGCCACGGTCTGTGGGTGGTCGCCGCTGATGACCTTGACGTCCACGCCCTGCCCGGCGAAGTACGCCAGCGTCGTCGAGGCCGTCTCCCGGACCCGGTCGGCCAGGACCACGTAGGCGACCGGGACGAGCCCGACCGGCGCGGCGTCGGCCTCGATCGGGGCGTCGGTCCGGCCGAGGAGGACCACGCGCCGACCCGCCTCGGCGTAACCGCGCGCCTTCGTGAGCTGGGCGTCCTCGTTCGGCCCCGAGCCCAGCAGCACGTCCGGCGCGCCGAGCACCCAGGTTCCCCTGGTCCCGAAGTCGGCGCCGCTCCACTTTCGGGCGGACGAGAACGGTACGGTCCTCGCCGCGAGCCAGCCCTCCTCTGGGTCGGGGAAGCTCTCGCGGATCGCGAG
>JBKPRY010000034.1:0-1785 GCA_046734755.1 Actinomycetota bacterium
CTGGACCCGGCCGGGAGGCTCTGGGTCGCCTGGCCCAAGAAGGCCGCCCAGGTCGGCACCGACCTGACCTTCGAGATCGTCCAGGGCGTGGGCCTGGACGCGGGTCTGGTCGACAACAAGTCGGCGTCGATCGACGACATCTACCAGGGGCTCCAGTTCGTGATCCGCCTGATGGACCGGGCCAAACGCTCGGCCGATCGCCCGTCCTGAACGGCCCCCCTGCCGTACCATCGCTCGGATGTCCACGCTCACCCGGCCCGCACCGCCGTTCGTCCAGCGCTCCCCGAGCGCGTCGGTGCGGATGTACGCGTGGGTCAAGCGCTTCAATCGGCCCGTCGTGGCGATCCTGGCCGTGGGTCTGATCGCCGGCTACCTGCGCTTCGTGCACCTCGCGTACCCGGAGCACCGCGTCTTCGACGAGTACTACTACACGAAGTCGGCGTGCATCCTGCTCGGCTACTCGAACCAGCGGTGCGACATCAACAGCGCCGACGAGCGATTCTGGCGCGAGAACGAATGGGACACCGGCGCGTGGGTCCATCCGCCGCTCGGGAAGTGGATGATCGCGCTCGGCGAGTTGGCGTTCGGCACGGAATCGATGGGGTGGCGCGCCGGCGCCGCGGTTACGGGGACCGCGACGGTGATGCTGCTCGCCGTCATCATCCAGCTGCTATGGGCGAGTCCGATCTGGACCTTCACGGGGGGCCTGCTGTTAGCCACCGAGAGCCTGAACCTCGTCCAATCGCGCACCGGAACGCTCGACATCTTCGTCGCCTTCTGGGTCGTGCTCGTGTTCGTCTTCCTCTTACTCGACCGAAGGTGGATCGAACGTCGGACGCCGCCGCCGGTCCCCGCGGTGGACGGTCCGAGCGACGCAGAGGCGGGCGTCAGGCCGAGGAGGCGTCTGCCGGCGCCGCTCTGGCGTCCCTATCGGTTCGCCGCCGGAGCGGCCGGTGGCGCCGCGATGGCCACCAAGTGGTCGGGGCTGACCGCCTTCGTCACGGCGATCGCGCTCGGGTTCGTGTGGGAAGTCATGCGGCGCAAGCAGTTCGGCACATCGAAACCGATCGTCACGACGATCACGACCGAGGGGTTCGGCTTCGTCTTGGCGCTGATGGTCACTCCGGCCATCGTCTACTTCGTCACCTACATCCCGTGGTTCCTTCACTTCGGGTGGGACTTCCAGCGGTGGGTCGAGATGCAGGGCAAGGCGGCTCGGTTCCACGCGGATCTGAAGGCGGTGAACGCTCAGGGGCAGCCGTGGCACGCCTATTTCGCGCCGGCGTGGAAGTGGATCGTCCTCGCCCGGCCCACGTACTACTACGGGGCCTTCAGCGACAACGGTGTCCGCCAGGTGATCTACGCGCAGGGCAACCCCGCGATCTTCTGGGGCAGTCTGCTTGCGATCCCCTACGTCGCGTACGCGTGGTGGCGCACGCGCGACTGGCGGGCGGGGTTCGTGATCGTCACGATCGCCGGGCTGTACCTCCCCTGGTTCCTGGTTTCGCGCCCGCAGTTCTTCTTCTACGCGACGCCTCTCACGCCATTCTTCGTCCTGGCCTGCGTCTACGCGCTCCGCGACCTGTCCGACCTGCATGTCGCCGGCTCCCGGTCACGCCCATTCCTTCCCTTCGTCGTCGGCTTCGTCGCCGCGTCGGTGATCCTGTTCATCTGGTTCTGGCCGATCCTGACGGCGGCGCCGGTAACCGATGCCGCCTTCAAGCTCCGTTACTGGTTCACCTCCTGGGCCTGATCGGGGCGGCCCGAACGGCCCCCACAAGGGCG
>JBKPRY010000035.1:0-5774 GCA_046734755.1 Actinomycetota bacterium
AGGTCGAGCGAGTCCGGCGAGCCCGAGCGCATCAGGTAGCCGACCTGCTGGTAGATGATCCCCTCGCCCGTGATCTCGCGCAGCGCCTCGCCGGTCACCTGTCCGATGCCGCCGAGCTTGAGATGCCCGTACGCGTCGGCCATGCCCGCGTGCACGATCTCGCCGCCGACCATCGTCGCGCCTTCGGAGATCGTCATCATCGCGTAGCCGCTCGGGTTCGCGCGCTTGTCCTGCAGCAACTTGGTGGCGAGCTTCTCCACGTCGAACGGCACCTCGCTGATCACCGCGCGCTCGACGCCAGATAGGTATGCGGATACCAGGGACGTCTCGCCGCTGTACCGCCCGAACACCTCGACCACCGCCAGCCGCTCGTGTGAGCCGGCGCTGGTCCGCAGCTGGTGGATGAAGATCACGGTGCGCGTGATCGCCGTCGAGAATCCGATGCAGTAGTCGGTCCCGTGGACGTCGTTGTCCATCGTCTTGGGGATCGCGACGACCGGCACGCCCTCCTCGTGGAGCCGGAGCGCGAACGAGAGCGTGTCGTCGCCGCCGATCGGGATCAGCGCGTCGATGCCGAGGCGGTCGAGCACGCCGAGGACGTGCGGCGTGTGGTCGGCCGGCCCCTCGTGCTCCGCCGAGCGCAGGAACCCGGGCTCCTCGGAGGGTCGGACCCGCGCGGGGTTGGTCCGTGAGGTGTGCAGGATCGTTCCGCCGCTCCGGTCGATCGTGCGGACGGCCGACGCGTCGAGGTCGACGATGTTGGTGGCGATGGAGGCCGGGTCGTCCGGATCGCATTCGAGGAGCCCGCCCCACCCGCGGCGGATCCCGACGACCCGATGCCCCTCCTCGGTTGCCCGCAGCGTGGCCGCCTTGATGCATGCGTTCAGGCCCGGGACATCGCCGCCGCCCGTGAGGATGCCGATCTTCATGGGCGCCTGCGTTCCTCGAACAAGAGCTCCGCGACGGCCACGAGCTCCTCGGGAACCGGCCGGACCTTCGCGGCCTCGGCCAGCGGCACCTCGCCGATGCGATCGCCCTGCAACGCCACCATCTGGCCGAACCCGCCCTCCGCGATCAGGTCCGTCGCCGCCGCCCCGAACCGGCTGGCGACGATCCGGTCCGCGGCGACCGGCGAGCCACCGCGCTGGACGTGACCGAGCACCGTCACTCGCGTCTCCCAACCGGTCAGCTCCTCGAGCCTGGGCGCGATCTCGTACGCGATCCCGCCGAAGCGCGGCGCCCCCCGAGCGTCCCTCGGGTAGTTCGGCACCGGCATCGTGTGCTCGGCCGGCATCGCGCCCTCCGCCACGACCACGATCGAGAACGAGTGGCCCGTCAGATGTCGGCGCCGGAGCGCGGAGGCGACCTCGTCGAGATCGAACGGGCGCTCGGGCAGCAGGATCGTATCGGCGCCCCCTGCGATCCCCGCCGAGAGCGCGATCCACCCCGCGCTTCGACCCATCACCTCGACCACCATCACGCGGTCGTGGCTCTCGGCGGTGGTGTGCAGCCGGTCGATCGCGTCGGTCGCCACCTGCACGGCGGTCGCGAACCCGATGCATGCGTCGGTTCCGGACAGGTCGTTATCGATCGTCTTCGGGATGCCGACCACCGGGACGCCCTCGGACGACATCTGCGCCGCGGCGCCCATCGTGCCCTCACCGCCGATCGTGACCAGGGCGTCGACCCCCAGGTCCTCGAAGGTGCGTCGAACCCGCTCCACCCCCTGGTCGTGGTACGGGTCCGCGCCGGAGGAGCCGAGGATGGTCCCGCCGCGGTGCAGGATCCCCTGCACCGACGACGACGTGAGCTCGAGGACGTCCCCCTCCATGACCCCCCGCCAGCCCCTGCGGAACCCCAGGACCTCGAACCCGTGCGCGCCGATCGCGGTTCGCACGACCGCGCGGATCGCCGCGTTGAGCCCCGGCGCGTCTCCGCCCGCCGTGAGGACGCCGATGCGTGTGGTCATCCCTCGAGCTCCTGTCGGGGCGTGCCTGCGGTCAAGGTCCCGTGGCCGGGGTGTCGAGAACCTGGATTGTACGGACCGCTCGAGTAGCATGGCCTCGTGCTCGCCGCGTGGGGTCTGCTCGAGTGGACGTTCGCCCTCCTGTTGATCGGCCTGACGGGGGCGGTCGGGCTCGCGTTCGTGTACATGGTCGGGACGCTGTTCGTGAACCCAGGGCGGCGGCGCAAGCGGTCGGTGTGACCCGCGCCCTCGGCGCCTCGGGCTAGCCTTCGGGCGCGCGGGACCCGAGCTCCCGGTCGAGCAGCAGCAGCGGCGCCGGCTCTCCCCCGAGCGTCTTCAACATCTGGACGATCCCGGCCGCGGTGCGCTCCTCCTCGACCTGCTCGGTCACGAACCACTGCAGGAAGACCTGGCTCGCGTAGTCGCCGTGCTGCACGGCCATGCCGTAGAGCCCGTCGATCATCATCGTCACGTTCATCTCGTGCGCGAGCGCCTGCTCGAACGCCCCCTGCGGCGAGCCGAAGTCCGACTGGGGGGCGTCGATGCCCGTGAGCATCACGCGGCCGCCCCGATCCACCACGTGCCGGACGAACTTGAGCGCGTGCTCGCGCTCCTCGTCCGACTGGAGCTTGAACCAGTGCGCGAACCCCGGCAGCGCCTGCTCCTCGCAGTAGGCGGACATCGCGAGGTACAGCTGGGACGAGTAGAGCTCGGCGGCGATCTGCGTGTTCATCGCGTTCTCGATGTCGGGTGAGAGCATCGCCGGACCTCCTTTGGGAGCGATGGCTTTCGAAGCGATGGTCCAGCCTACTCCCGGCCGGGCAGCGTCAGCTCGGCGACGAGCGGTCGGTGGTCCGAGGCCTCGCGCGCGTCGGGGCCGGGCGGCACCAGGACCCGTTCGACCACGATGCCGTCGGAGAGGAACAGGTAGTCGATCCGGGCCGTCGGCTCGTCGGCGGGAAAGGTCTCGCCCTCCGAATCGCCGCCGAGGAGCCAGGCGTCGCGGAACCGATCCGACAGGAACCCCACGGCCCGGCCGTCCGGCCTCTCGTTCAGGTCGCCGCCGGCCGCGATCGGGGCGTCGACGCCGTCGACCAGCGCAGCGACCGCTCTCGCGTGCGCGAGCCGCTCACGTGGATGCAGCCCCAGATGCATCGAGATCGCGCAGAGTCTCGCGTCAGCGAGCTTGAGGTCCGCGACGAGCGCGCCGCGCGGGTAGAGCCACGGCCCGCCCTCGAAGCGGTGCTGCCGGTGCCCGACGATCCTCCACGGCGGCCGGACGAGCACGGCATCTTTCACGCGCCGGCGGAACGGCGACCACGGATCGGCGGCGAGATCCATGCCGAGGGCCTTCGCGAACCGCCGCAGACGCCACCTGCCTCCGGTCTCGTTCAGCAGGAGCACATCGGGCCGGAAGTGGTCGACCAGCCGCAGGAGCCGCTCGGAACCGTCCCGGAAGCCCCGGACGTTGTAGACGACGACGCGCACGCGCATCCGAACGCTGCCTATGTCGAGACGATGTTCGTCCCGGACTCCCCCGCAAGGACCGCAACCGCCGCGTCGAGATCCCCGATCGCCGAGCGTCCGCCGTCCTTCTCGACGAACCGCACGGCGGCCTCTACCTTTGGGCCCATCGAACCCGCGCCGAACTCCCCGGCCTCGAGGAGCTCGCGCGCTTCCTCGGCGGTCATCCGCTCGATCGACTCGGCTCGCTCGGTCCCGAACCCCCGCTGCACGGCCTGCACATCGGTGAGGATCAGCAGCGTCGAGGCCTCGACGCCGCGCGCAAGGATCGCCGCGGCCAGGTCCTTGTCGACCACGCCCTCGCGGCCGACCAGCCTGGGGCCGTCCTCGACCACCGGGATCCCACCCCCGCCCGACGCGATCACGATCGTGCCGCCGGCGACCAGCGTCCGGATCACCGGGGCCTCGACGATCGAGTACGGGTCGGGCGAGGGCACCACCCGACGGAACCCACCGTGCGGGTCGGGCGCCAGCACCCAACCCCGCTCTTTCTCGAGATGCTTCGCCTCGGCCTCCTCGTAGAACGGTCCGATCGGCTTGGTGGGGTTCGCGAACGCCGGGTCGTCCGGTCGCACACGCGTCAGCGTGAGGACCGTGGCGACCGGCCGCTCCATCCCGCGCTCGAAGAAGACGTCGCCGATCGTGACCTGCAGCAGGTACCCGATCAGCCCCTGGCTCTCGGCGCCGCACACATCGAGCGGCATCGGGTGCACCCATCGTTTCGCGGCCTCCTGCTGCAGGAGGATCCGGCCGACCTGCGGGCCGTTGCCGTGGGTGACTACGACCTCCCACCCTGCATTCGCGATGTCGGCGATCCCTTCGGCCGCCGAGCGGGCCGAGCGGTACAGGTTCTCGAACGTGTCGTCCTGCCCCCGGCGCAGCAGCGCGTTTCCGCCGAGCGCGACGACGACGCGTTCCATCTGACGCCCTACCCGAGGACCGGCTTCAGCACGTCGCTCAGGCTCGGCGAGTCCGGCAGCACCTCGAGGTCGTACCGGACGCGCACCGCGGGCTTGCGGATCTCGATCACGCGGCGCAGGTCGATCGGTGTCCCGATGACCACGACGTCCGCCTCGGCCGAGTCGATGATCTTCTCCATCTCGGCGAGCTGACCGTCCGAGTACCCCATCGCCGGTAGCACCGGTCCGACGTCGTACTTCCGGAAGGTCTCGTCGATCGTCCCGATCGCCCACGGCCGGGGGTCGACGATCTCGGCGGCACCGTGGGCCCGCGCGGCGACGACCCCCGCGCCGAACTTCATCTCGCCGTGGGTCAGGGTCGGGCCGTCCTCGACCACCAACACGCGCTTGCGCCCGATCGCCTGGGGCTCGTCCACCGTCACGCGGCTGTTGGCCTTGACGACCGTCGCGGTGGGGTTCACGCGGCGGATCGTGTCCATCAGCGCGTTCACCTGTTCGATGGACGCCGAGTCCATCTTGTTGATCACCACCACGTGGGCCATGCGCAGGTTGGCCTCGCCGGGGTGGTACCGGGTCTCGTGACCGGCGCGGAGCGGATCGGCGACCACCACGTGGACGTCCGGCACGTAGAAGGGCAGATCGTTGTTCCCCCCGTCCCACAACAGCACGTCGCACTCGGCCTGCGCCTGCTTGAGGATGTCGCCGTAGTCGACGCCGGCGTAGATGACCGTGCCCGAGGTGATGTGCGGCTCGTATTCCTCTCGCTCCTCGATCGTGGTGTCGTAGCGGTCGAGATCCTCGAGCGTCGCGTATCGCTGCACCCGCTGCGCCTCGAGGTTCCCGTACGGCATCGGATGCCGAACCGCCACGACGCGCTTGCCGGCGCCCTTGAGTGTCTGGGCGATCGCGCGGGTCGTCTGGCTCTTGCCCGAACCCGTCCGCACGGCGCAGACGGCCACGACGGGAACGGTGGCCGTCAGCATCGTCTCGCGCGGGCCGAGCAGCTGGAAGTTCGCGCCCGCGGCAAGCACCTCGCTGGCCTTGTGCATCACGTACTCGTGGCTCACGTCCGAGTAGCTGAAGACGACGTCGTCGATGCGCTCGTCCTTGATCAGCTGCGTGAGCTCGCTCTCGTCGTGGATCGCGATCCCGTTCGGGTAGCGCTCGCCTGCGAGGCTGGGCGGGTACCTCCGATCGTCGATGAACGGGATCTGCGTCGCGGTGAACGCGACGACCTCGTAGCGACGGTCGCCGCGGTAGGCGACGTTGAAGTTGTGGAAGTCGCGCCCGGCGGCTCCCATGATGAGGACACGACGCGACATGGCCGGGGTCCTTTCCGAGGGTCCGAGGGTTTGATACGCGGG
>JBKPRY010000036.1:0-2398 GCA_046734755.1 Actinomycetota bacterium
CACCGGATGATCTTCGACATCCACGAGGACGACGTGTACTGGTGCGCCGCGGACATCGGGTGGGTCACGGGACACTCGTACATCGTGTACGGCCCGCTCGCCAACCACACCACGAGCGTGATCTACGAAGGCGCGCCGGACTGGCCGGACAAGGATCGCCTGTGGCAGGTCGTCGAGAAGTACCGTGCGACGATCCTGTACACGGCGCCGACCGCGATCCGGGCGTTCATGCGGTGGGGACCCGAGTACCCCGAGAAGCATGACCTGTCCTCGTTGCGCCTCCTGGGGTCGGTCGGTGAACCGATCAACCCGGAGGCGTGGGTTTGGTACTGGACGTACATCGGTGGCGAACGCTGCCCGGTGGTGGACACCTGGTGGCAGACGGAGACGGGAGCGATCCTGATCACGCCCCTGCCCGGGATCACGGCGCTCAAGCCGGGGTCGGCGACGTTCCCGTTCCCGAGCATCGTCGCCGAGGTCGTGGACGAGAAGGGTTCGACGGTGCCCCTCGGCGGAGGGGGGTACCTCGTGCTCAAGCGCCCGTGGCCATCCATCGCCAGGACGATCTGGGGCGATCCCGATCGCTACGTCGAGACCTACTTCTCGAAGTACGGGCCCGAGATCTACGTCGCCGGCGACGGCGCGAAGCGAGACGAGGAGGGGTACTTCTGGCTGCTCGGCCGGATCGACGACGTCATGAACGTCGCGGGCCACCGGCTGTCGACGTACGAGATCGAGAGCGCCCTGGTGGACAACCCCAAGGTCGCCGAGGCCGCGGTGGTCTCACGACCCGACGACGTGGTGGGCGAGGCGATCGTCGCCTTCGTCACGCTGAAGGGCGGGCACGAGGGGGACGATGCGGTCGCCGGAGAGCTCCGAGACCACGTGGCGCACAAGATCGGCAAGATCGCACGGCCCCACGGGATCATCTTTACGGCCGATCTCCCGAAGACGCGTTCGGGCAAGATCATGCGCCGGCTCCTGCGCGATGTCGCCCGCGGTCGCCCGCTCGGCGACGTCACCACGCTCGCCAACGCCGAGGTCGTCGAGCAGATCCACGAGATGGTGGAGACCGGCGGCACCGACGAGTGATCGTGCCGTCTCGCGGTCGCCTCGGCGAAAACCGGGGTGAGGCCGCCTTGCCATTCGGCGGGTCGGCTGGGTACCATTCGTTAGCACTCGGTTGACGAGAGTGCTAGCAGTCATCGAGGGTATCTGCGCGGACCGGGCGCGGAACCGAGCACGGAGGAGGGGCAATGGCACCGAAGCTCATCTCGTACGACGAGGATGCCCGGCGGGCGCTCGAGCGTGGCATGGACCAGCTCGCGAACGCCGTAAAGATCACGCTCGGCCCCAAGGGCCGCAACGTGGTGCTGGAGAAGAAGTGGGGCGCCCCGACGATCACCAACGACGGCGTCTCGATCGCGAAGGAGATCGAGCTCGAGGAGCCCATCGAGAAGATCGGCGCGGAGCTCGTCAAGGAGGTCGCCAAGAAGACCGATGACGTCGCGGGTGACGGCACGACCACCGCGACGGTGCTCGCACAGTCGATCGTCAAGGAGGGCCTGCGCAACGTCGCGGCCGGCGCGAACCCGATGGCGATCAAGCGCGGGATCGAGCGCGCCGTCGAGCTCGCCGTGGAGAGCATCAAGAACCAGTCCAAGGAGGTCGAGCAGAAGGAGGAGATCGCCCACGTCGGCGCCATCTCCGCCGCCGACCCCGAGATCGGTGAGCAGATCGCCGAGGCCGTCGACAAGGTCGGCAAGGACGGCGTGATCACGGTCGAGGAGTCCAACACGTTCGGCATGGAGCTCGAGCTCGTCGAGGGCATGCGGTTCGACAAGGGCTACATCTCGGCGTACTTCGTCACCGACCCCGAACGCATGGAGACGGTGCTCGATGAGCCGTACATCCTGATCGCGAACTCCAAGATCTCCGCGGTCAAAGACCTGCTACCGGTCCTCGAGAAGGTCATGCAGGTCGGCAAGCCGCTGCTGATCATCGCCGAGGACGTGGAGGGTGAGGCGCTCGCGACGCTCGTCGTGAACAAGATGCGCGGCACCTTCCGCTCGACCGCGGTCAAGGCCCCCGGGTTCGGCGATCGGCGCAAGGCGATGCTCCAGGACATCGCGATCCTCACCGGGGCCACCGTGGTCTCGGAGGAGGTCGGCCTGAAGCTCGAGAACGCGACTCTGGACCTGCTGGGCACCGCCCGCAAGGTCATGGTGACGAAGGACGACACCACGATCGTGGAGGGCGGCGGCAAGGAGGAGGACATCAAGGGCCGCATCAACCAGATCAAGGCGGAGATCGACAAGACGGACTCCGACTACGACCGCGAGAAGCTGCAGGAGCGCCTGGCGCGCCTCGCCGGCGGCGTCGCGGTCATCAAGGTCGG
>JBKPRY010000037.1:0-1293 GCA_046734755.1 Actinomycetota bacterium
ACTCCCCGACGGGCTGCGACCCGAGGTCGCGTGACGCCTCCGGCCGACGATGAAGGCCGAGCCTGCTCCGTGAGGAGCTCGCCGTGAGGGTGCTGGGCATCGAGACGTCGTGCGACGAGACCGCGGTCGCGGTCGTCGACGGGGAGACGGTGCTCGCCAACCTCATCGCCAGCCAGGTCGACGTGCACGAGCGCTTTGGCGGCGTGGTGCCCGAGCTCGCCAGCCGCGCGCACGTCGAGGCCCTCACCCCGCTGATCGACGCCGCGCTCGAGACCGCCGGGTGCGGGTTCCGGGATCTCGACGGCGTGGCCGTGACGGTCGGACCGGGTCTGGTCGGCGCGCTGCTGGTCGGCATGGCCGCGGCCAAGGCGATCGCGCTCGGGACGGGGGCCCCGCTGATCGGCGTGAACCACCTCGAGGGGCACATCCTCGCGAACGCGGTCGAACACGGGCCCGAGCTCACTCCCGCGGTGTGCCTGGTCGTGTCCGGCGGTCACACGATGCTGGTCCACATGCCCGAGCCCCTTCGCTACGAGCTCCTCGGGCAGACCGTCGACGACGCGGCGGGGGAGGCGTTCGACAAGATCGCTCGGTTCCTCGGGCTCGGCTTCCCCGGCGGCCCGGCGCTCGACCGGCTCGCCCGGGACGGCGATCCGAACGCGATCCGTTTCCCGCGCGCGATGGCCGACTCGGGTGACTTCGACTTCTCCCTGTCCGGCCTGAAGACCGCCGTCCTGCGTCACGTCAAGGCCGAACGCCACGCCGGCCGCGACGTCGAGCCGGCCGACCTGGCGGCGTCGTTCCAGGAGGCCATCGTCGACGTCCAGGTGGCCAAGACGATCGACGCCGCGCGAGATCGCGGGGTCCAGACGGTCCTGCTCGGCGGGGGCGTCGTGGCCAACACGCGGCTGCGCGAGCGGATGGAGAAGGCCGGCGCCGAAGCCGGGCTCCGGGTCCTGTTCCCGTCGATGGACCTGTGCACCGACAACGGCGCGATGATCGCCGTCGCCGGGACCTGGAGGCTGCTGCGGGGCGAACGGACGTCCCTGGGCGTGGGCGCCGACCCCTCGCTGGAGCTTGGGTGACGACGATCCTGGTCACGGGGGGAGCCGGATTCATCGGCTCGCACCTGTGCGATCGCTTGCTCGCCGAAGGACATCGGGTCGTCGCGGTCGACGACCTGTCGACCGGTCGGATCGCCAACCTCACCGAGGCGCGGGGCTACGGGAATGAATTCACCTTCTTCAACATGGACATCCGAGCGGAGGGCCTGCTCTCCTTGTTCGAGCGTCA
>JBKPRY010000038.1:0-9394 GCA_046734755.1 Actinomycetota bacterium
ACCTCGTCGTTCACGAGGGGAACGATCTCCTCCGCGCCGCGGACGTAGAGGCTGCCGACCGCGTCGGCGAAATCGTGTTGGACGTCGACGACGAGCAGGGCGGTCCTCGTGTCGTAGGCGGGCACCTCCCTAGTATGCCCGGATGAAGCGCGTGCGCGTCGTCGCGTCGGGCCGAGTCCAAGGCGTCTTCTACCGGGCGAGCTGCGCACGCCTCGCGCGCGGGTTCGGCCTGACGGGGTACGTCCGCAACCTGCCCGACGGCCGGGTGGAAGCCGCGTTCGAGGGTTCCGACGCGGCGGTCGACGAGATGGTCGCGTGGAGCGGCGTCGGTCCGGACCTCGCGAACGTGGACCGTCTGGAAGTGGTGGTCGAGGATCCCCTGGGGGAGAGCGGGTTCAGGGTCATCGGGTGAGGCTCTGGGCACGGAACTTTCCCCGACGAGATGCCGGGCCGGGCGATTGGCCACTGTTAGCATCGATCTCCGATGTTCCTCCGCTCCCTGCAGATCCGAGGCTTCAAGTCGTTCGCCGACAAGACGGTCCTCGAGTTCGCTCCGGGCGTCTCGGTCATCGTCGGACCGAACGGCTCGGGCAAGTCGAACCTCGTCGACGCGATCAGCTGGGTGCTCGGCGAGCAAGGGCCCCGCGCACTCCGGGGCGGCCAGATGGCCGACGTGATCTTCGCCGGCAGCCCTCAGCGGTCGGCGCTCGGTATGGCCGAGGTCCGACTCGTGATCGACAACTCGGCCGGGCTGATCCCGGTCCCCATGACCGAGATCGAGATCAGCCGCACGATCTTCCGCTCTGGCGAGAGCGAGTACCGGATCGGGGGCCAGGTCGTCCGACTCCTCGACGTGCAGGAGCTGCTCTCCGAGTCCGGGATCGGGCGGGCGCTTCACACCGTGGTCGGTCAGGGCCAACTGGAGGACGTGCTGACCGCCCGGCCCGAGGACCGGCGTACCTATATCGAGGAGGCGGCCGGCGTCGCGAAGCATCGCAAGCGCAAGGAGCGCGCCGAACGCAAGCTTGCCGGGCTCGATCAGGACGTGCTCCGGCTCCAGGACGTCCTCGCCGAGCTCCGTCGACAGCTGAAGCCGCTCCGCCAGCAGGCCGAGATGGCCAAACGACACGAGACCCTGACCGCGGAGGCCGATGCCGTGGCGGCCCGCCTGGCGGCCGCACGGCTGCGTGACCTGTGGGACGAGCGCGATCGGCGCAAAGAAGGATGGGACGAGGGGCTCGTGCGACGCACGGCCGCGCGCGAACGGCTGGACGCGCTGGACGGACGGGTCGCTGCCGCGGCCGACGAGCGCGCCCGCTCGGTCTGGGTCTTGCAGGAGGCGGAGGCGTCGTTCGTCCAGGCCCAGAGTGCCAAGTCCGCCGCCGAGCTCGAGCTCCGCCACGCGGTCGAGCTCGAGTCCGAGGCCCGTCAGGCGGTCGCCGCACACGCGAACCACGGCGTTCGCACGGCCGCGCTCGAAGAGGACCTACGGCGGCTCGAGGCCCGGTTCGCCGAGACGGCGGAGGAGCTCGAGGTGCGCGGCCGCGAGCTCGAGGCCGCCGAGTCCGCGTTCGCCCAGGCGGCGGAGGCCAGGCGCGACGCCGAGGACGAGCGCCGGCGCCTCGCCGAGGAGGCGGCCGCCCACCGCGCCGAGATGGAGACCTTCCGCCGCTCGCTCGCATCGCACGACCGGGAGCGTTCTCGGCTGGAGGAGTCGCTCGGGCAGATCCGGGAACGCAGGACGACGGGCGAGACCGAACGCGAGGCGCTCGCCGCCGATGTCGAGCGCCTGGACGCCTCGACGGCGCCGCTGGGCGATCGCCGGTCCGAGCTCGAGCGCGAGCGGCACGGGCTCTCCGACACGGTGGCCGAGCTCGAGGAGGGTCTGCGCCGCCTCGAGCTTCGCCGCGACGTGCTTCGAGCCCGGCTCGACGACCTCGAGCGCACCCCGGGCTCCCGTTTCCTCGAGCGGCACGCGGGCCGCGGCGTCGGTCTCCTCGGCGGACTGATACGTGCGGCCGACGGCTGGGACCGCGCGCTGCGGGCCGGGCTCGGCCCGCTCGCCGACGCCGTCGTGTACGAGGACGCGGGGCACGCACTGGCCGACGCGCCGACCGGCGAGGGCGCCACGCTCGCGGTGACCGGTGGCGGGCCCGCCACCTTCGAACTCTCGGGCGAGCGGACGCTGCTTTCGATCGTCGACGCGGACCCCTCGGTGCGGGGGCTGGCCTCGACCCTATTGAAGGACATCTACCTGGCCGAGACGCTGGAGGAGGCGGCCGCCAAGCACGCCGAGCACCCCAGGGCGTCGTTCGTCACGTCCGATGGCGTGCTGGTGGGACCCGCCCTGATCCGTACGACGATCATCGCGGACTCGCGCGCCGAGGAGGTGCGCCGCGAGCTCGCCGTCGTGGAGCGCGACCTGGCGAGGTCGGTTTCGGGGCTGAAGCCGCGACGGGCCAGGCTCGACGAGATGTCGGGCGAGCTGGCCGAACTCGCGGAGGCGATCGAGGGAGCGGACGCCCGGATCACGCATGCCGCCGAGCGCATCGCGAGGATCGACGGAGAACTCTCCTCGGTGGGCGAGCAGGAGGAGATCCTCACGCAACGGCTTGCCGGGATGGACGACGCGGCCGCCGCCTGGCGCGAGAACCTCGCGGCCGCCGAGCACGTGACCCACGAGCTCCCCCAACTGCCGAAGACGGCCGAGCTCCCGATCCAGGCCCGGGTCGCCGTGGAAACGCTCCGCCGCGAGCGCGACCGGATCCAGGCGCGGTTGTCGTCCCTACGTGCCGAGCGCGAAACGCTGGCGGTGCAGGACGCCGACACCCTGCGCGCCCGCGCCGAGGAGGCGACACGCGTGCGTGGCGAGGCGGAGCATCGGCTGGCCGCCGCCGAGACGGCGATGGAGGCGGGGACCGCGGCACGATCGGCCGCGTCGGCAGCCGAGCGGGCGGCCACCGACGACGAGGCGGAGCTGAATCGCCTCTGGCGAGAGGCCTCGACCGAGCTCGAGCGGCTCCGCGAGACGTACGAGGACGAGGACCGCGCGCGCGGCGACCTCGAGCGCCGGATCCGGGATGCCGAGCGCGTGCTGCGGGAGGGTCACCAGCGCGAGCCGCACGACGCGATGACCGAGCTGACCGAGGACGACACCGTTCGCGGGCTTGAGCGCTCGGCCGAGCTCGTCCAGCGGCGGCTCGCCCTGCTCGGGCGGGTGAACCTGCTCGCGGGGGGCGAGTTCGAGGCGCTGCAGGAGCGCCACGACTTCCTGCACCGCGAGCTGGACGACGTTCGCAGGGCGCGCCGGGACCTGCTCGAGGTGATCCAACGGATCGAGACCGAGATCGTGACCACGTTCGAGGCCGCCTACCGTGACGTGGCCGCCGAGTTCGAGCGCCTGATCGGCGAGCTGTTTCCGGGCGGCGAGGGCCGGCTGGTGTCCACCGAGCCCGGCGACCCGCTCTCGACCGGGATCGAGATCGAGGCGCGCCCGGGTCGCAAGCGGGTGAAGCGCATCTCGCTGCTGTCGGGCGGCGAGCGCGCGCTCACGGCGCTCGCCTTCCTCTTCGCGATCTTCAAGGCGCGCCCGAGCCCCTTCTACCTGATGGACGAGGTGGAGCCGGCGCTTGACGACGTCAACCTGCACCGGTTCATCGGCCTGATCGAGGGCTTCGCGAGAGACGCACAGGTACTCGTCGTGACGCACCAGAAGCGCACGATGGAGGTCGCCGGGATGATGTACGGGGTGTCGATGTCCAAGGAGGGCACCTCCAAGGTGCTCGCCCAGCAGATCGACACGCCGGCGGCGAGCGGCAGCGCCGATGAGGCGGGCGCGAGCGTCGAGGCCTCCGCGCCCGGCGCCGTCCGGTAGCCTCCGCCACCGTGGAACTCCTGGTCGCGATCGTCGTTGGCCTCGTGGTGGTCGGCCTCGTCCTCGGCATCGTCGTGACGCGGCGGCGTCAGGCTCCTGGCCCGACGCCACCCACCCGTGGCCGCGGGGGCGTCGCGACCGGCGATCGGCAGACCGCCGCCACGACCGCTCCCCCCCGAGCGCCCGCCCCCGGTCTCGCGGGGCGGATCCGATCGGCGTTCGGGTCGGGGGTCCAGGACCCGTGGAGCGAACTCGAGGGGCTGCTCATCGGCGCGGACGTCGGCCCGTCGACCTCGGCTCGGATCGTCGGCGACGTCCGCGCACGCCACGCACAGGGCGAGGACGCGTCGGCGCTCGTGGGCGAGGAGATCCGATCGATCCTGGGAGCGTCCTCGGCGCTCGAGCTGCCGACCGAGGGCCTCGGGGTGGTGCTGGTGGTCGGGGTCAACGGCTCCGGCAAGACGACGACGATCGGCAAACTCGCGGCTCGGCTGTCGAGTCAGGGGAAGCGGGTGAGCATCGCGAACTCGGACACCTTCCGCGCCGCGGCGTCGGAGCAGCTCGGGGTCTGGGCCGAACGCGCTGGCGCACACCTGGTCCGCCAGGAACGGGGAGCGGATCCCGGGGCGGTGGCGTTCGACGCGGTGCAGGCGGCGCGGGCGCGAGGGTCGGACGTGCTGATCGTCGACACCGCCGGCCGACTGCACACGAAGCAGCCGTTGATGGAGGAGCTGAAGAAGGTCCGCCGGGTGATCGAGAAGGCCGTAGGACGAACGCCCGACGAGACGCTGCTCGTGCTGGACGCCACAACGGGTCAGAATGGGATCGCCCAGGCCCGGGCCTTCACCGAGGCGGTAGAGGTGACGGGCGTGGCGCTGACGAAGCTCGACGGCACGGCGAAGGGGGGAGTCGTCCTGGCGGTGCGCGATCAGCTCGGGGTGCCGGTCAAGATCGTGGGCACCGGTGAGAGCGTCGGGGATCTGGAGCCCTTCGACAGCGAGGCGTTCGCCGCTCGCCTCCTGGGGGGCTGACCATGTCCAGGGCCGAGATCCTGATCGTCGAGGATCACCCGACGATGCGCGAGGCGATGCGGCTGATCCTGGAGAACGCGGGATTCGACACGCGCGAGGCGTCCGACGGCAAGACGGCGTTGTCGATGGTGCGCGAGCGGTCGCCGGACGTCATGTTCCTCGACCTCAACATCCCCGGGACGAGCGGCGCGGACGTGCTCGCCGAACTCAAGGGCGATGACGCGACCCGCAGCATCCGCGTGATCATCATCACCGCTACCGGCGAGGAGGGACGTGAGTTCGTCTTGTCGCTGGGCGCCGACGAGTACTTCACCAAGCCCTTCCCACCCACCGAGTTGCTCCGAACCGTCGAACGGGTCCTCGAGGGCCCTCCCGAGCCCTCCCCGGCCGGGTCGTAACCTGGTCCCGTATGTTCGACACGCTCACCGACCGGCTCGACGGCATCTTCAAGCAGCTGCGTTCCCGCGGCAAGCTCCACCCGAAGCAGGTGGACCGCGCGCTCGCCGAGATGCGCGTGGCGCTGCTGGACGCCGACGTCTCGGCCGAGGTCGCCGACGACCTGCTGGCCCGAGTCCGCGATCGCGCGCTCTCCGAAGAGGTCATGAAGAGCCTCACGCCGGCTCAGCAGGTGATCAAGGTCGTGCGTGACGAACTCCAGAGCACTATGGGTGGCACGCAGGTGGCGTTCACCCTGCCGTCCGTCAGACCGGCCGTCGTGATGATGGCCGGCGTGCAGGGCTCCGGGAAGACGACCGCGTGCGCGAAGATCGCGCTCCAACTCAAGTCCAAGGGCAAGCGCCCACTGCTCGTCGCCGCCGACCTGTGGCGTCCGGCCGCGGTGGAACAGCTGTTCACCCTCGGGCGCGAGATCGGCGTGGACGTGGTCTCGGACGGCAAGGATGCGGTCAAGGTTGCGAAGGGCGGGGTCAAGCACGCCGGTCGAGAGGGCCACGACGTCGTGATCGTCGACACGGCCGGGCGGCTGCACGTCGACGAGGACATGATGCGAGAGGCCCGGCGTGTGAAGGACGCGATCGATCCTCATCACGTGGTCATGGCGTGCGACGCGATGACCGGTCAGGACGCGGTGATCCAGGCTCGTGCCTTCATGCGCGAGGTGGACACCAGCGGGTTCGTGCTCACGAAGATCGATGGAGACGCGCGCGGCGGCGCGGCGCTCTCGATCACGGCCGTGACGGGCAAGCCCGTCTTCTTCGCGGGGACGGGGGAGCGGCCCCAGGACCTTGAGCCGTTCTACCCCGACCGGATGGCGTCACGGATCATGGGCATGGGCGACGTGCTGTCCCTGATCGACAAGGCGCAGGAGAACATTGATCAGCAGCAGGCGGCCGAGACCGCGGAGAAAATGCTCTCGGCCAAGTTCACGCTCGAAGACTTCCTCGTCCAGATGCAGGCGCTCCGCAAGCTCGGCCCCCTGCAGGATCTCCTCGCGATGCTGCCAGGCGTTCCCGGGGGCAAGAACGCGCTCAAGGGCCTCGAGGTCAACGAGGGCCAGCTCGGCCGGGCCCAGGCCATCATCCAGTCGATGACTAGGGAGGAGCGGCAGAATCCCGCTATCATCGGCGGGTCCCGGCGCTCGCGGATCGCGCGCGGATCGGGCGTGACCACCGCGGAGGTCAACGCGCTGCTCAAGGAGTTCGAGCAGGCGAGGAAGATGATGAAGAGCATGCTGGGCGGCAAGGGCATGCCCCGGCTCCCGGGGATGCCGAACCTCCCGGGGGTCGGTTAGGAGTCCATCGTTGAGGAGTCGGGGAACATGTCGGTTCGTATCAGGTTGAAGCGGTTGGGGGCCAAGAAGCGTCCCTTTTACCGGGTCGTCGTCGCGGACCAGCGCAGCCCCCGCGACGGCCGGTTCATCGAGAACATCGGCAGGTATCAGCCGATGGACGACCCCTCGGTGATCGAGATCGACGAGGAGCGCGCGTTGCATTGGCTCCGGGTCGGCGCGCAGCCGTCCAACACCGTGAAGGTCTTGATGACCAAGGTGGGCATCTGGGAGCGCTTCGCTTCCGAGAAGAAGGCCCCGAAGGCCTCCTGAGCCCTGCCGGAGCATCATGCCCGAAAACACGCCGGGAACCATGGGGGATCTCCTCGACTACCTCGCGCGTGAGTTGGTCGACGATCCCGACGCCGTCCGGGTCGAGCAGATCGACGACGAACGCGGCGTGCTGCTCACCCTCCGTGTCGCGCAGGACGACATGGGCAAGGTCATCGGTCGCGGTGGCCGCACGGCCCGCGCCATCAGGATCGTGATGAAGGCCGCCGGGATGCGAGCGGGGATCCACCATACCGGCGTCGAGATCGTTGACTGACGCGCGACCCGCGGACCACGGCGAGGAATGGATGATAGACGAGCCGACCGTCGTGGTCGGCCGCATCACGCGGGCGCACGGCGTGACCGGTGAGGTCGCCGTCCTCGTCATCTCCGAGGTCCCCGGACGCTTCGACGACGGAGCGACCGTGTGGCTCGAGGACGGCCGAACGCTGACCGTCGAGTCGTCTCGGCCGCACAAGGACCGTCTCCTTGTCCGGTTCCGCGGGATCGAGGACCGCGCGCAGGCCGAGGCCCTGCACACGGCCCTGCTCGTCGTGCCCGAGTCGTCGTCCCCCGAGCTGCCCGAGGGCTCGTGGTGGGATCATCGGATCGTCGGCTGCGCCATCGAGACCGACACGGGCCGCGTCCTCGGGACCGTTCGCGAGGTGATCCACACCGCGGCCAACGACGTCTGGTCCGCGGTCGGCGACGACGGCGTCGAGACGCTCGTCCCGGTCCTGCGGGATGTGATCCTCGACGTGGACCTGGACGCGAAGCGGATCGTCGTCCTCGAGATCCCCGGGTTGACGGCACCCGATTGAGCATCGTCGCGTGCCGTGGCGCACGGCCCCGCTCGCGCTAGCCTGCGGCCGTGCGGATCGACGTCGTCACGATCTTCCCCGGCATCTTCGAGTGCCCGCTGCGCGAGAGCCTGTTGGGGCGGGCGATCGAGGCCGGCCTCCTGGACGTACGCGTGCACGACCTGCGTGACAGCACGTCCGACAGGCATCGCCAGGTGGACGACGAGTCCTACGGGGGAGGGCCCGGGATGGTGCTGAAGCCCGAGCCACTGTTCGCCGCGGTCGAGTCGCTCGGTGCGGGCGTCCGCCGAACGCTCCTGCTGTCGCCGGCTGGACGGAGGCTGGATCAGGACCTCGCACGCGAGCTCGCACTCGAACCCTGGCTGGTGCTGATCTGCGGGCGCTACGAGGGCGTCGACGAGCGCGTCGTCGAGGGCTTGCCGGCCGAAGAGCTCTCGATCGGCGACTACGTCGTCGCTGGCGGGGAGGTCCCGGCGCTGGTGGTGCTCGAGGCGGTGACGCGCCTGGTTCCCGGTGTCATCGGCCGCGGGGAGTCCCACGAACAGGATTCGTTCGGCGACGAGGGCCTCCTCGACCATCCCCACTACACCCGTCCGGCGGAGTTCCGTGGGATGCGCGTCCCCGAGACGCTGCTCTCGGGCAACCACCGGGAGATCGAGCGCTGGCGCCGCAAGGCCGCACTCGAGAAGACTCGCCGCAACCGACCCGACCTGCTCGAACGCTGACTATGAGCCTCCGGCGTCCCCGGTTACCTGCGGGGCGACCGCTCGCTCCATGAGCCCCTCGCAACCCCCTGTTACCATGGGCGTCCCGCCATGAACAAGACCGACCTCGTCGACGCCCCTTATCTGCGCACGGACCTGCCCGAGTTCCGGCCCGGCGACACCGTGAAGGTGCACGTCCGGGTGGTCGAGGCGGGCCGGGAGCGGATCCAGGTCTTCCAGGGCGTCGTGATCCGGCGACAGGGCGGCGGCCTCCAGGAGACGTTCACGGTCCGGAAGATCTCGTTCGGCGTGGGGGTCGAGCGAACGTTCCCGCTGCACTCGCCCTCGATCGGCAAGCTCGAGGTGGTCTCGCGCGGCCACGTGCGCCGGGCCAAGCTCTACTACCTCCGCGAGCGCCGGGGCAAGAAGGCGCGGATCCGCGAGCGCCGGCTCGGCGACGAGGAGCTTGCTGCGATCGCGGCGGCCGAGGCCGAACGCGCCGCCGCGGGCGCCGCCGCCGCGAATGACGATTCCGCCCAAGGGGCCGGCGATGAGGTCGATCCGTCGGACACCACGGTAGCCGGTCGGCCCGAGACGGAAGCTTCGGACCCCGAGACCGCGGCCGACGCTCCGGCAGGCGAGACTTCGGCTGAAGACGCACCCCCGGCCGAGGCGTCGGACGGCGGGATGGCCCAGACCGGGCCCTCCGAGACAGAGCTCCAGGGCTAGTCGGTGACCGATCGCCCGTCGGGCTCCGAGGAGCCCGACGGCGGGTTCACGCTCTCGAAGCCTCGACCCGCGGAGCAGGAGGAACGCCGGTCGTTCCTGCGCGAGCTCCCGATCCTGTTCATCGTCGCGTTGGCCGTCGCGATCGTTCTCAAGACCTTCGTCGTCCAGGCCTTCTTCAT
>JBKPRY010000039.1:0-1087 GCA_046734755.1 Actinomycetota bacterium
GGGCAAGCTTGGGGCGGTCCTGTTCCAGTTCCCGCAGTGGTTCGTGATCGGGCGCAAGAACAAGGACTACATCCTCGAATGCGCCGAGCGGCTGAAGGACTTCCGGCTCGCGATCGAGTTCCGCCACAAGACGTGGCTCGAGGAGCGCAACGCCGAGGAGACGCTCTCGTTCCTCGAGGAGCATGACCTGCCGCTGGTCTGCGTCGACATGCCGCAGGGGTTCGACTCGAGCGTCCCGCCGATCGCCGCCGCGACCGCGAAGGACCTGGCGCTGGTCCGCTTCCACGGCCGCGACGCCGAGGTGTGGGCGAAGAAGAACGTGAGCGCATCGGAACGCTTCCGCTACGAATACTCGGAGCAGGAGCTGAAGGAGTGGGTACCGAAGATCCGAGACGTCTCGGAACGCGTGCGCGAGACCCACGTCCTCATGAACAACTGCTACCGGGACTTCGCGGTCAACAACGCGAGGCAACTCGCCGACCTGCTGGAGGAATAGCTTCGTCCGGGACTAGGGTCCGGCCCGACCCCGCGGGCACGCCCGCGTGGAAGGGAGGGTAGGCCGGGCCGGACGCCACTCCCCCCGGAACCGTTCGGCGGGCTCCGGAGTACCCCTCCGAGGGTAGCAGCGGCAGCAAGTTCGCCAGGCAAGCCACTTCGGCTCTCGCGATGGATGCCGAGCCGATCCGCACGCCCCCGTTCGATTTGCGATCGGATCAGGGTGAGACCGACGGTGACACGCCAGAAGGCGTCGGCGTGGGCGTCGGGGTCGGCGTGGGCGTGAGCACCAGGTCCCCGAACTCCACCGAGACCGTGATGCGCTGAACCGTCAGGCTGCCCGACTCGGGGAGCTGCTCGATGACGTCGTAGGCGATCAGCTCGGGGTCGGGTCCTCGGGAGAAGTACAGGACCTCGGCCGAGAAGGGGATGTCGAGACCGCGGAAGATCCCCGCGCCCGAGCCGCCGGTGGTGCCGATCCGCAGGAAGAGCGTCCCGTCGACGACGCGCGCCCGCGTCTCGTGGAAGTGCCCCGAGATCACGAGCGGCACGTAGCCGGGGACGTCCTCGGCCATCCGGTCGTCGTGGACCG
>JBKPRY010000040.1:0-2122 GCA_046734755.1 Actinomycetota bacterium
CGCCGCGCGCCGTCGCCGGCCACGTACACGTCCGGCCCGTATTTCCCGAAATAGGTCTGGACGTACCGGTCGGGATCGCCCCAGATCGTGCGCGCGATCGAGGGCCACGGGCGGGTGAGCACGAGGTACCCTCCGCCGCCGAGCGGGACGGTCTCGCCCGACTCGTCGACGACGTCGGCGACGATCCCGGGGAACGGGATGGTCGCCGACCCCGGCTTGAGCGTGGTCAACCCAGGCAGCGGCGTGATGAGGATCGCGCCCGTCTCGGTCTGCCACCACGTGTCGACGATCGGACAGCGCTCCCCGCCGATGAACGTCCAGTACCAGACCCACGCCTCGGGGTTGATCGGCTCACCGACGGAACCGAGCAGCCGGAGCGACGACAGATCGTGCTTCTGGGGGTAGTCGGTCCCCCAGCGCATGAAGGACCGGATCGCCGTCGGCGCCGTGTAGAGGATCGAGACGCGGTGCTTCTCGATGATCGACCACCAGCGGTCCTTGTCGGGCCAGTCGGGGGCGCCCTCGTACATCACACCCGTCGTGTGGTTCGCGAGCGGGCCGTACACGATGTACGAATGGCCGGTGACCCAGCCGCAGTCCGCGGCGCACCAGTACACGTCGTCGTCGTGGATGTCGAAGATCATCCGGTGGGTCGCCGCGACCTGCGTCATGTAGCCACCGGTCGTGTGCGCGATCCCCTTCGGTTTGCCGGTCGTGCCGCTCGTGTACAGCAGGTAGAGGAAGTCCTCCGCGTCCATCTCCTCCGGTTCGCACGTCGTCGGCTGGTCGCCGACGAGCTCGTGGTACCAGTGGTCACGACCGTGGGTGAAGCCGTGCTCGTTCTCGCACCGGCGCACCGTGATCACGTGCTCGATCGTCGGACACTCGGTGAGCGCCTCGTCGGCGTTCGCCTTCAGCGGGACGACCTGGCCGCGGCGCCACGCGCCGTCGGCGGTGATGAGGACCTTCGCCTCGGCGTCGTTGATCCGGTCGCGGAGCGACTCCGCGCTGAACCCCCCGAACACGACGGAGTGGGGTGCCCCGATCCGCGCGCAAGCGAGCATCGCGATCGGCAACTCCGGGATCATGCCCAGGTAGATGTTGACCCGGTCGCCCTTGCGCACCCCGAGCGACCGCAGGGCGTTCGCCAGCCGGCAGACCTCCCCGAGGAGCTCGGCGTAGGTGATCTCACGCGAGTCACCCGGCTCGCCCTCCCAGAGGAAGGCCACCTTGTCGCCGCCGCCCGCCTCCACGTGCCGGTCGAGGCAGTTCACGGACGCGTTGAGCGCTCCTCCCGCGAACCACTTCACCCACGGGGGCGTCCACTCCATCACGGAGTCCCATGGGCGCGACCACGTCAGCCCCGCCGCTTGCTCGGCCCAGAAGCCCTCTGGGTCGGCGGCCGCCTGCTCGTAGATCGCGGCGTCCTTCACGACCGCGGTGCCCGAGAACCCTTGCGGCGGTGGGAAGGAGCGCTCTTCCGACAGGAGCGCTTCGATGTCGTGACGGGACTCGCTCACGGCTGGGGACCCTCCTCGGCTCATCGCGGGGCGCCGAACGGCCGCTCCGGGACCGCCATCGTACGCAGGGGCACGTGCCAACGCGACCTCGAACGTGCTTGCATCGGGTGCCGGTCCGGGGCAGCATCGCTCACGGGCCGCCCTCGGGGGCGGCCTGCGGGCATGACGGGGAAGACCCGGAGAGGCCCATGAGATCGGCCGCCACGGCGGCCGCGAGGGGGAAGGGAGGCGTCGGATGGCCGACGTGGCCTACTGCATGAAGTGCCGCCAGAAGCGTGAGTTCACCGGTTCGCTCGTCACGCTCAAGAACGGACGCCCTGCGCTGCAAGGCTCGTGTCCGGTATGCGGCACGAAGCTCACGAAGATCCTGGGGATGGACGCGGCCAAGGCGATGGGGTGGAGCGCCCCGTAGCGCGCCGCGACTAGTTCAGACGAGACAGCAACGCCTCCGGGCTGACCATCACGCGCCCGGGCGACATCCTCTGGTGGCGGGCCGCCAGGTCCGCCACCGTCGTGCCTTCGAAGACCTGCTGCACGGCGCTCGCGACATCCGCCCAGAAGCCTTGCAGCCCACAGCGTGAGTCGGCGAAGCACGTGTGATC
>JBKPRY010000041.1:0-6822 GCA_046734755.1 Actinomycetota bacterium
TCCCCGGGATGCGCCCGTTCGGGCAGCATCGCGTCCGGGTCGAGGCGCCGGAAGGCGAGCTCGGTCACGCGGGTTCGACGAGCTCGAGGCGGTTGCCGAAGGGATCCCGCACGTGGAACCGGCGGTACCCCTCGAGCTGGACGTCCTCGTCGATCCGGTACCCGTCGCCCTCGAGCCGCTCGCGAAGCTCGTCCAACCCGGTCACCAGGAACGCGGGATGCGCCTTCGTGGCCGGCCGGAAGTCCGCGCGCTCGACGCCGAGGTGCACCTCGAGCTCGCCGGAGCGGAACCAGATCCCGCCCCGCGGCGCGAGCTCGCTGGGCTTCGGCACCTCGGGCAGGCCGAGCAGCTCGCCGTAGAAGCGCCGGCCGGCCTCCTCCTCGCCGACCGGCATCGCGAGCTGGATGTGGTGGATCCCGGTGAGCCGGTGCGCCATCGCCGCGAGCCTAGCCGAACGCGCGCGGGCCGGAGCGTCCGCCCGGCCCGCCGCGGGGCCTTAGGAACAGCCGCTCGTCGAGCCGCAGGAGGGGCAGACGTAACAAGAGCCGGCGGGGAGCATCTTCGAGCCGCACGTGTAGCAGAGCGGCGCGTCGGCCGCCTGCGCCTGTGGGACGCCCGAGGACTCCACGATCGGCAGCTTCGGGGGCGCCTCGGCCCTCACGGCGGCGACGACCTCCTCGACCGTCGTGCCGAGCTTCTCGGCCGCCTCGGCCGCCGCGGTCTCCTTGCGTTCGTCGATCGACCGGATGCCGAGCGCCTCGCGCTGCTCGATCGGCAGGTGGTCGAGCGCGAGCCGGCGGAACACGTAGTCCACGAGCGAGGTCGCGAACCGGATGTCGGGGTCGTTGGTCATCCCGCTCGGCTCGAACTTCATGTTGATGAACTTCGAGACGTAGGTCTCGAGCGGCACGCCGTACTGCAGGCCGATCGAGACCGCGATCGAGAACGCGTCGGTGATCCCCGCCAGCGTCGAGCCCTGCTTCGAGGACTTCAGGAAGATCTCGCCGATCCCGTCGTCGGGGTACGAGCTGGCGGTGATGTACCCCTCGGCGTCGCCGACCTCGAACTTCGTCGTGATCGACGGGCGGCTCTGGGGCAGGCGCTTGCGCACCGGCGTCGCGAGCTCGCCCGGCTCGGGCGCCGCGGCGCTCTTCCTCTTGTCCGCCGACAGCGGCTGCGCGACCTTGCAGTTGTCCCGGTAGATCGCGACCGCCTTCAGGCCGAGCTTCCAGGACTCGACGAACAGCTGCTCGACCTCCTCGACCGTGACGTGCTCGGGCATGTTGACCGTCTTGCTGATCGCGCCCGAGATGAACGGCTGGGCGGCCGCCATCATCCGCACGTGCCCCATGTAGTGGATCGGCTGGGCGCCCATCGCCGTGTCGAACACGGCCGCGTGCTCCTCTCGCAGGTGCGGGGCGTCCTGGACCGAGTTGTGCTCGGCGATGTAGGCGACGATGTCCTCGACCTGCGCCTCGTCGTACCCCAGCCGGCCGAGCGCGCGGGGGACGGTCTGGTTCACGAACTGCATCGTCCCGCCGCCCACCAGTTTCTTGGTCTTGACGAGCGCGAGCTCCGGCTCGATCCCGGTGGTGTCGCAGTCCATCATCAGCCCGATCGTGCCGGTCGGCGCGAGCACCGTCGCCTGCGAGTTCCGAAACCCGTCCTTGACTCCGAACGCGATCGCGTCATCCCACGACTGCTTCGCGGCCGAGAGCACGGCCTCCGGGACGAGGTCGCCGTCGATCTCGTCGGCGGAGGCGCGGTGCTTGCGCATCACCCGAAGCATCGCGTCGGCGTTGGGCTCGTAACCCTCGAACGGCCCCATCGCCTCCGCGATGCGCGCGCTGGTCCGGTACGCCTGTCCGGTCATGAGCGCGGTGATCGCGCCGGCCCACGCCCGCCCGCCGTCGGAGTCGTACGGGAGGCCGCGGGCCATCAGCAGCGCACCGAGGTTCGCGTACCCGAGCCCGAGCTGGCGGAACGCCCGCGCGTTCTGGCCGATCCTTTCGGTCGGGTAGTCGGCCGGGCTCACGATGATCTCCTGGGCCGTCAACACCACCTCGACGGCCTTGCGGAACGCCTTCACGTCGAACGTCCCTTCGTCGTCGATGAACTTCATCAGGTTCAGCGACGCCAGGTTGCACGCGCTGTTGTCCAGGTGCATGTACTCGGAGCATGGGTTCGAGGCGTTGATGCGGCCCGTGGCCGGGCAGGTGTGCCACTCGTTGATCGTGGTGTCGTACTGCATGCCCGGGTCGGCGCACTCCCACGCGGCGTGGGCGATCTCGCGCATCAGGTCGCGGGCCCGGACCGTCTCGACGGTCTCGTCGGTGATCACCGCCTTCAGCTTCCAGTCCTGGTCCTGCTCGAATGCCTTCATGAACTCGTCGGTCACGCGTACCGAGTTGTTCGCGTTCTGATACTGGATCGAGTAGGCGTCGCGGCCGTCCAGGTCCATGTCGAACCCGGCGTCGCGGAGGGCGCGCGCCTTCTGCTCCTCGCGTGCCTTGCACCAGATGAAGTCGCCGACGTCGGGATGATCGACGTCCAGGATCACCATCTTGGCCGCCCGCCGCGTCTTGCCGCCGGACTTGATCGTCCCGGCCGAGGCATCGGCGCCGCGCATGAAGCTCACAGGGCCGCTCGCGGTGCCACCGCCGGCGAGCGGCTCCCGGCTCGAGCGGATCCTGCTCAGGTTGATCCCCGAGCCCGAGCCGCCCTTGAAGATCGTCCCCTCCTCGACGTACCAGTTCAGGATCGAGCTCATCGTGTCGTCGACCGCGAGGATGAAGCACGCGCTGCACTGCTGCGGCGTGTCGGGCACCCCAACGTTGAACCACACCGGCGAGTTGAACGCCGCCTTCTGCGTCACGAGGAGGTGCGAGAGCTCGTCCGAGAAGACCTTCGCGTCCTCGTCGCTCGCGAAATAGCGGCTCCTGCGCCCCCAGCCGGTGATCGTGTCGACGACGCGCCCGATGAGCTGGCGGACGCTCGACTCGCGTTGCGGCGTGCCGAGCGGACCGCGGAAGTATTTCTGCGCGACGATGTTGGTGGCGTTCTGCGACCACGCGACAGGGAACTCGACGTCACGCTGCTCGAAGGCGTTGCCGCCCTCCTTGTAGTTGGGGATGACGGCGTCACGCGTCTCCCACTCGATCTCGTCGAAGGGATGGACACCGTCGCGCGTGAAGTAGCGCTTGAAGGTCAGCCCCTCCCGGATCCCCCGGATGTCTCCCTCTCTGGTGGCCACCGGCACCTCCTCGTCGATCGGTTCCCGGCAAGTCTTTCCACGGGTGGGGAAGGAACTGTGGAGAACTACAGGCGTGTGATTCTGCACCCGCCGGTCGACGCAGTCAAGCCTCGATCAAGGATATCTTGTGGTGGGATCGAGTGACATCCACAAGATATAGCGGTCAGCGCGAACGAGCCTTGGACTCCTTCTTCTGGAGCATGAGGCCGACTTCCCGCTGGAAGTCGCCGATCTCCTGGAAGTCCTTGTAGACGCTCGCGAACCGGACGTAGGCCACCTGATCGAGCCGTTGAAGGTTGGCCAGCACCTCGAGCCCGATCTGCTGCGAGGTGATCTCGGGGCCCTTGCGGCGCAGGCGCCCCTCGATCCTCGAGACGAGCGCGGCGAACTGATCGTCGGTAAAGGGGCGGTTGACCAGGGCCTTCCGGATGCCCGAGACCAGCTTCTCCCGGTCCCAGGGCTCGCTTGTCCCGTCTCGCTTCAGGACCACCAGGGCGAGCTGCTCCACCCGCTCGTAGGTGGTAAACCGGCGTCCGCAGGACAGGCACTGGCGCCGGCGCCGGATCGCCTCGCCGCGTTCGGCGGGCCGGGAATCGACCACCTTGTCCTGATCATGTCCGCACCACGGACACCGCATCGCGATTACCCCAACATCTAGTGGATGCAGGCACGGTAGCCGCGAGATGTGGGGTGCGTCAAGGACGACGGCGCGAGAGGTGCCTCGCGCGATCGAGCTCCGGCCTCAGGGAGCCGAGACGACGAGGGTCTGACCCGGCACGAGCCGACCCGAGTCCACGCCGTTCATCGCCGAGAGCAGGTCGACGACCGGCCGGGGGTCGCTCCCGGGCGCGAGCCTCCGGGCGATCGTCCAGAGCGTGTCGCCCTCCCGGACCACGTAGGTGGCGTGGGAGACCAGTTCGGGCGTCTCCGGGGACCCGAGCGCCCGCACGGCCGGTCCCGCCCAGGCGGCCGCCACGAGCGCGAGTGAAACCGTCAGAGTCAGCCGGCGCCGACGAACACGCGTTCGAGTCACGAGCCAATCCTATCGAACAGGTGTTCGGCGTCAAGCACTGAATCGAACATATGTTTGAACGTCCCTTCCGCTCGTGCTAGCGTCCGGCGAGGCTAGAAGGAGGCACCGACATGGCTCCCATGGACTCTGCGTCCGAGGCACCCGAGACCGGACCGCTCACCGCACGGCAGCGCCGGATCGTCGACTTCATCGCGACCACCGTGCGTGAGCGTGGCTATCCCCCCACCGTGCGCGAGATCGGCGAGGCCGTGGGGCTGACGTCGTCCTCGAGCGTCCATGCGCAGCTCGCGAACCTCGAGCGCCGAGGCCTCTTGACCAAGGACCCGACCAAGCCCCGGGCTATGACGTTGTCCGATGCCAACCGTGCCGAAGGCGTGATCGTCCCGCTCGTGGGACGGATCGCGGCCGGCACCCCGGTGCTCGCCGACCAGAACGTCGAGGACCACCTCGTCGTCCCGATGGGCTACGCGGGCGACGCCGAGCACTTCGCGCTGAGCGTCACGGGCGACTCGATGGTCGACGCCGGCATCCTCGACGGCGACGTCGTGATCGTCCGGGGTCAGGACGCCGCCGAGGACGGCGACGTGGTCGCGGTGCTGCTGCCCGGACCCGCGGAGGACGAGGCGACGGTCAAGCGCCTGCGCCGCCGCCGGGGCAGGGTCGTGCTGGTGCCGGAGAACCCCGGGATGGAGCCGTTCGACCTGGATCCGGAGGGGCGGATCCTCGGCAGGGTCGTCGCGGTCCTGCGCAAGCTGTAGCGCTCGCGCGCCGTCACGGCGTCGTCTAGGCTCGCCCGACCGACCCGGAGGTCACCGTTGCCCGACACCACGGCGCTCGAACGACAGATCACGTCCCAGCCCGAACAGCTCGAGGCCGTCCTCGCCGAGCCGCTTCCGAGCTCGGCCGCCGAGCGTCTGCGCGACGCGAACCGGATCTGGCTCGTCGGCACGGGGACGAGCCAGCATGCGGCGGAGCTCGGCGCGGTGATGCTCCAGGAAGCCGGCCGGGACGCGCGCGCGACGAGCTCGATGGCGTTCGCGAACCGACCGCCGTTCGCCGGGGGCGACGGCGTGATCCTGATCAGCCACAACGCGGGTGCCGAGACGTCGTTCGCCGGCGCCTCCTGGACGGCGGCCACTCGGGCGGGACTTCCCGTCGTGCCGGTCACCCGGCGCGGCGGCTCGCTCCCCGACGCGATCGAGACCGTCGAGAAGGAGACCTCCCACACCTATACCGCGAGCTACAGCGCGGCGCTCGTGCAGCTCGCGCGGCTCGCCCACGAGCTCGGGGCGGGGGCCTACTCGGCCGACGCGCTCGAGGCCGTCCCGGCCGCCGTGCGCGCCGCGATCGACCATCCGGGGACGCGGGCGATCGCACAGCCCGAGCGCCTGCTGGTGCTCACCGGCGAGGGCCCCGCCGCCGTGACCGCACGCGAGGGCGCACTCAAGGTCCGCGAGGCGGCGAGGTTCCCGGCCGAGGGGTACGACGTCGAGTACTTGCTGCACGGCCACGCCGTCCCCCTCAACGGATCCGATCACCTGGTGACGCTCGCGCCGCCTGATACGCAGGGCCTGACGGCCGGGGTCGAGCATGCGGCCCGAGGTGTGGGCATCCCCGTGACCCGGATCGACGAGCCGGCCGACCTCCCGTCTCCGCTCGAGCAGATCCCGCTCACGGTCCGGCTGCAGGCGCTGGCGCTCCGGTACGCGCTCGAACGCGGGCAGAACCCCGACGTCGCGATCGAGGGCCCGTGGGACGACCACGACCTCTGGGCGATCGGATCGCCCGGCTCCTAAGGGGTTACGAGGCCGCCTCGGCGAGCGCGCGGACGGTCCGCACGTCCCTCGCCTTCGCCAGCAGGGTGGTGACGCCCGAAGCTCGCCATGCGTCGAGCCGCTCGCGCACGTGGTCCACCGAGCCCACCAGGCAAAGCTCGTCGATCATCTCGTCGGGGACCAGGCCCGCGGCTTCGGTCCGGCGCCCGTCGAGGAACGCCTCCTGGATCGCGGTCGCCGCGTCCCCGAATCCGTACCGCGTCACGAGGTCCTTGTAGAAGTTCGCGCCCGCCGAGCCCATCCCTCCGGCGTACAGCGCGAGCAACGGTCGCAACTCGTCGCGGCAGCTCCCGAGGTCGGGGTCGAACGCGACGGGCACCATCGGCGCGACATCGAGCTTCCCCAGGCGGGGTGCCCGACGGCTCGAACCATCGGCCAGCGCCTCGGAGAAGGCGGCCGGCTGCTCGGGCGAGTACAGGAACGGGATCCAGCCCTCGGTGATCTCGGCGGCGAGCGCGACGTTCCTCGGCCCCATCGCCGCGAGGTAGATCGGGATATCGGGCCGCAGCGGTCGGACGTTCGGCTTGAGCGCCTTGCCTTCGCCGCCGGGGAGCGGCAGCGGGTAGTTCGGCCCGGGCGAGGTCACCGGCGCCTCGCGCCGCAGCACGCTGCGGACGATGTCGACGTACTCGCGCGTCCGTGCGATGGGTGCATCGAACGACGCGCCGTGCCAACCCTCCGCGACCTGTGGCCCGGAGACG
>JBKPRY010000042.1:0-21000 GCA_046734755.1 Actinomycetota bacterium
ATCACCGCGACGTCGTGGGAACTCATGCCACGGCGCGCTAGCTGCGGGGATCGGTCTCGGTCACCACGTCGGCCGGGGTGCCCGCGCGCTTAGCCACGACGGCGAAGCGGTCGTTCTCGAAGACGATCCTCTCGATGTCGCCGATGAAGTGCTCGGGGACGATCGCGAACTGCCGCGGGTCGCTGCGGACGTCCTGGTACTCCGCCATCGTGATCTCGATGACCTCGTCACAGGACTTGAGGGCGCACTCACACGCGATCGTCATCCGCCGACCCGGCGGATCGTCCTCGTGGACCTGCTCGATCTCCTCGTTGATCTCCCTCGAGGCGGCCTCGTTCAGGGCCATCCGCTCCTCGCGCGAGCTCATGCCCGTGATTATCCTCCGACGGGGTCGGGACCGGGCGTCTCGGCGAGATCGCTGGGCGGGCGGGCACGCGCGTAGACTCATGAGCCGAAAACGTCCCCGGCCCGCAGGGAGGGTTCCATGGCGAAGGACTCGGATGTCCCCGTCGACCTGTACATCGCCGCGTACGGCGATGCCGACGCCGCGCAGGAGGACTTCGACGCGCTCAAGGAGCTGGTCAAGGACGGCGTGATCTTCACGGAGGTCGCCGTGCTCGTGAGCCGCGACGCCGAGGGCAAGCTCACCGTCAAGGAGAACGCCCACGAGGTCGCGAAGGGCAGCATGGTGGGCGCGCTCGGCGGCTTCATCCTCGGTGTGATCTTCCCGGCCGGAGTCATCGCGGCCACGGTCGTCGGCGGCGCGGCCGGCGCGGGGATCGGCGGACTCACGTCCCACCACCGCGAACACGAGATCAAGAAGGAGCTCGAGGACGTCCTGCCGCCCGACTCCTCCGGCATCGTGGCCATCTTCGACGAGGTCTGGGTGGCGCAGGTCGAGAAGGCGCTCGCCAAGGCCGAGAAGATCGACAAGGAGCAGGTCGACCGCGAAAGCGTCGAGAAGGCCAAGAAGGCGGCGAGCGCCGCGAGCTAGGGGATCGACCGAGGGAGCCTCGTTCTCGTGCTGGGGGTCATCGGGGCCGGTGCCGGCATCCCGCCCGAGATGTCGAACGCGACGTCGTGGAGCATGGCGGGGAGCTTCCTCCTGCTGCTGGGGTACGTGCTGGCGTTCGTGATCGCCGTCGGGCTCGTCGCGTGGGTGGACAACAAGTTGAGCTCTCGAAGACTGTTCCGGGAGATCTACCGGGAGCTCGGGATCGGGCGAGGTCCTTCTGGGTAGCGGGACCAGGCGTTAGGCTTGGGCCGCGCCGCATCCGAAGGGAGGACGAGGATGGACCTGCCAGATGCGCTGGAGCAGCTGAAGAGCGCGACCCACTCCCTCAAGCTGTTCCTGTCCTGGGTCGAGAGCCTGACCGAGGACCAGCTGCGCGAGATGAGCAACGACAACTGGATGGCGCTCTTCAGCGCCGGTCACGACCATGAGGAACGGGCGATCGAGCTCGATCGGGAATTGACCCGCGGCAGAGAGGCTCGGCCCTCCTAGCCTGTAAGCAGTTCCTTGAAGCGGAAGCAAGACGTGACGTGGTCCTGCACCAGGCCGCAGGCCTGCATGAACGCGTAGCAGACGGTCGGGCCGACGAATCGGAACCCCTTCACCTTCAGGCCCTTGCTCATGGCTTTGGACTCCGCGCTCTCGGCGGGGATGTCGCCCAGTCCCCTGAACCGGCCCACGAGCGGCCGGCCGCCGACGAACGACCAGAGATACGCGTCGAGCGACCCGTGCTCGCGCTGCACCTCGCGCACGCGGGCCGCGTTATTGACGGTAGACTCGACCTTCAATCGGTTCCGAACGATCCCGGGGTTCTGCAGCAAGCGTTCGACCTTCGCCGGCGTGAACCGCGCGACCTTCACGGCGTCGAACTCGGAGAACGCGCGCCGGTAGCCCTCGCGCTTGTTGAGGATCGTCGACCACGAGAGCCCCGCCTGGGCGCCCTCGAGCGTCAGCATCTCGAACAGCCTCGTGTCGTCGTGGACCGGCACGCCCCATTCCTCGTCGTGGTACGCGAGGTACAGAGGCTGATCGAGCGGGACCCACTCGCAGCGCTTCGGCATCGGCCGAACGCTAGCATCGGCTCGCGACATGGACGCGCCGTGGTGGACCAGACCCGGGCTCGAGGCCCGCGACGGGCGGCTGCTCGTGGCCGGCCGCGACGCCGAGGCGGTCGCTCGTGAGCACGGGACGCCCGTCTTCGCGTACGACCTGCCTCGGATCGAGGAGCAGGCGCGGGGCCTGATCGAGGCGTTCGAGCGTGCCGGCGTCCCGTTCCGGCTTCGGCTCGCGCTGAAGGCCCAGCGGGATCCGGAGGTCCTCGCGTTCGTGCGGGGCATGGGCACGGTCGGCATCGACGCGTGTTCGCCCGGCGAGGTTCACCACGCGCTCGAGCACGGCTGGTCGGTGGAGGAGATCAGCTTCACGGGGACGAACCTGTCGGCCGCCGACGTCGATGCGCTGCTCGACACCGGCGTCCACGTGAACCTCGACCTGCTCTCGCAGCTCGATCGGTGGGGCCGCCGCGCGCCGGGCACGACGCTGGGCGTCCGCATGAACCCCCGCGTCGGAGCCTCCTCCAATCCCGAGCTGGGCGACCTCTACACGGGAAGCGATCGGCCATCCAAGTTCGGGATCCTGGCCGAGCAGCTCGACGACGCCCTCGCGATCGCTCGCGACCACGACCTCACGTTCGACACGGTCCATCTGCATGTCGGTCGGGGCGTGCTCACGGACGCGCTTCCCGCGTTCGAGCTCGCCGTCGAACGCGCCGCGTCGATGACCCGGCGGCTCATGGAAGCCGGCCATCCGATCGAGGAGGTCAACACGGGCGGGGGACTCGGCGTTCCCCACGAGGCCGGGCAGCAGCCCCTCGACGTCGAGGCGTTCGCCGGCCTCCTCGCCCGCCACCTGGGTCCGCTGGGGGTCCGGGTCGCCTGCGAGCCCGGCGACTACCTCGCCAAGGAGTCGGGCGTCCTGCTTGCCGAGGTCGTCACGCTCGACGTCCGCGACGGCGTCACGTTCGCCGGCCTGGATGCCGGGTTCAACGTCGCGCCCGAACACTTCATCTACGGCGAGCCCGTCCCGATCGTCGTGTGCCGAGCCGCCGACGCTCCGAGCGAACACACCGTCACGGTGGCCGGCAACATCAACGAGGGGAACGACCTTTGGGGAGAGGACGTTCCGCTGCCCCGATTGCGCGAAGGAGACGTCGTGGCCCTACTCCGGGTCGGCAGCTACGACGATTCGATGTACATCGAGCACTGCATGCGTCCACCGGCCGGGACGGTCGCGTTCGGCGATCGCATCTGACCGAGACGATCAATCCGTGTGGACGCGGAGCCGGACGAGGTGACCGTGACCCTTCGGAAACGTCGACTGCCTCGGCGTGAGGGCGAGCGTCACGTCGAAGATGTCCACCTCGCCTTCGCGCGTCTCGACGACGACCGTGGTGGGCTCCGCGATCGTCGAGATCAGCGCGTAGACCCGCTCGCGCACGTGCTCCTCCATCGTGCCCTGCGTGGTATCGAGGTCGACCACGAAGAGCGTGTCCTCCTCGGCGGCCGTCAGCAGCTCGAAGGGCGAGCCATCGCGAGCGCACCAGCGTTGGAGGTGCGGCAGGAGATGCGCCTCGGGCTGCTCGGTGTTCCAGTCGGGCCGAGCCATCTCCTCCAGGAGCGTTCGGAGCGGCGGCGCGAACGCCTCACCGTCCGAGACGCCGGCGCCCGTTCGGTCGCCGTCCCAGCGCTCGTTCACCGCGTGCGCGGGAACCCGAGGTCGACCGTGCTCTTGGCCGGGTCCGGCCAGCGCTGCGTGACGACCTTGCCGCGGGTGTAGAACCGGATCCCCTCGGGCCCGTACATGTGGGCGTCGCCGAACAGCGAGCTCTTCCACCCGCCGAAGGAGTAGTAGGCGACCGGCACCGGGATCGGCACGTTGATGCCCACCATCCCCGCCTCGACCTCGAACGTGAACTGGCGAGCCGCCCCGCCGTCGCGGGTGAACAGCGCCACCCCGTTGCCGTACGGGTTGCGGTTCACCAGGTCGACGGCCCGGTCGTAGGTCTCGACTCGTGTCACCGAGAGCACCGGGCCGAAGATCTCGTCCTTGTACGCGTCCATCTCCGGCGTCACGTCGTCCATCAGCGACGGCGCGAGGAAGAACCCGGGGCTGTCCTTGTAGAGCGGATGGTCGCGACCGTCGGCCACGATCCGCGCACCCTGGGCCGAACCGCTGTCGAGGTACGAGGCCACCTTGTCCCGATGCGCGCGGGTGATGAGCGGGCCCATCTCGGACTCGGGGTCCAGGCCCGGGCCGACCTTGATCTTGGGCAGGCGATCGGCGATCGCATCGATCACCGTGTCGGCGATCGTGCCGACGCTCGTCAGGACCGAGATCGCCATGCACCGTTCGCCGGCCGAGCCGTACCCGGCCGAGACCGCCGCGTCGGCCACCATGTCCACGTCGGCGTCGGGCAGGACGATCATGTGGTTCTTCGCGCCGCCGAGCGCCTGGACGCGCTTCCCGTTCGCCGTGCCGTTCGTGTAGATGTACCGAGCGATCGGGGTCGAACCGACGAAGCTCACCGCGCGGATGTCCGGGTGTTCGAGGATCCCGTCCACCGCCACCTTGTCGCCCTGGACGACGTTGAACACGCCATCGGGCAGCCCCGCGTCGGCGAACAGCTCCGCGAGCACCAGCGCCGCACCCGGGTCCTTCTCGGAGGGTTTGAGGATGAAGGTGTTGCCGCACGCGATCGCGTTCGCGCACATCCAGATCGGCACCATCGCGGGGAAGTTGAACGGCGTGATGCCGGCCACCACGCCGAGCGGCTGACGGATCTCGAACACGTCCACGCCGGTGGACACCTGCTCGGAGAAGCCGCCCTTCAGCAGGTGCGGGATTGCGGTCGCGTACTCGACGTTCTCGAGCCCGCGTTGCACCTCACCCATCGCGTCCGAGAGCACCTTGCCGTGTTGCGACGTCAGGACGGTCGCGACGTCGGTCTTGCGCGCCTCGAGCAGCTCGCGGATCCGGAACATGATCTCCGCCCGCTTGGACAGCGACGTCGCGCGCCAGGCCGGGAGCGCCTCCTTGGCGGCCTCGACCGCCAGCTGCAGCTCGGCCGCGTCGGCGAAGTCGACCTCGTGCGTCTGCTCGCCGGTGGCGGGGTCGTAGACGGGCCCTCGCCGTCCCGACTCGCCGGGCACGTGCTTGCCGCCGATGTAATGGCCGATGCGCTCCATGGCTTCCCTCCGGATGCGTGGGCGTTGGGAGGATGGTACTCGCCGGGGCTAGACTGCCGCTCTCCAGACCCGACGAGGGGGATCCGATGAGCGAGCTCACCGCCGACGAGATCGTCGACCTGTGCCTGAGGCACACCCTCTACGACTGGCAACAGCAGGGATTGGCACGTCCCATCGCGATCGCGTCGGCCCGCGGCTGCGAGTTCTTCACCGTCGACGGCAAGCGCTACCTCGACTTCAACAGTCAGCTGATGGGCGTGAACATCGGGCACGCCGACCCGCGGGTTGCCGACGCGATCGCCGAGCAGGCACGCGTCCTGCCGTACATCAGCCCGTTCATGGCGACCGAGGTCCGTGCCAGGCTGGGCGCGAAGCTGGCCGAGCTCATGCCGGGCGACCTCGACAAGGTCTTCTTCACGCTGGGCGGCGCCGAGGCCAACGAGAACGCCATCCGGATCGCGAAGGCAGTGACCGGCCGGCAGAAGATCCTCGCGCGGTACCGGTCCTATCACGGCGCGACGTACGCGACGATCACGCTGACGGGCGACCCGCGGCGATGGGCGAACGAGCCCGGGATGCCGGGCGTCGTCCACGTGCTGGACCCGTACCACGGGACCCAGCGGGGGACCGACGACGCGCAGACGGCGCTCGCGTACCTCGAGGAGACGATCACGCTCGAGGGCCCCGAGACGATCGCCGCGTTCATCCTGGAACCCGTCACCGGGACGAATGGGATCCTGATCCCGCCCGACGGCTACCTGCAGGGCGTCCGCGAGCTCTGCGACCGGTACGGGATCCTGTTGATCGCCGATGAGGTGATGTCCGGGTTCGGCCGGACCGGCGAATGGTTCGCGGTCAACCACTGGGGCGTGGTGCCGGACATCATGACGATGGCCAAAGGCCTGACCTCCTCGGCGGTGCCGCTCGGCGCGGTCGGCCTGTCGCCCAAGGTCTACCCCTACTTCGACGAGCACGTGTTCTACGGGGGCTTGACCTACAACTCGCATCCGCTCGGCCTGGCGGCGGCGCTCGCGACGATCCGCGTGTACGAGGAGGACGGGCTGATCGAGCACAGCGCGAAGATGGGTGAGGTGATGGCCCGGCATCATCAGGAGCTTGCCGACAAGCATCGGTCGGTCGGGCTGGTCCGCAACATCGGCCTGTTCGGCATCCTCGAGCTCGTCCGCGGCGACACGATGGAGCCGTTGGCGCCGTTCAACGGCGTGAGCGACGAGATGAAGGCGGTCGGCAAGCACCTGGACGAACGCGGTCTGTTCACGATGGTCCGGTGGAACGGCATCATGACGAACCCGCCGTTGCCGATCACCGAGGAGCAGCTCGCGGAGGGGTTCGGGATCATCGACGAGGCGCTCGAGATCGCGGACCGCGCCGTCGCCTAGCGGCGTGACCGAACGCGTCGGCTTCATCGGGCTCGGCGTGATGGGCGCGCCGATGGCGGGTCATCTGCTCGCCGCCGGACACCCGCTCACCGTGCACTCGCGCTCGGTGCCGCCGGTGGACGCGCTGGTCGCGGAGGGCGCAGAGCGCGCTTCCACGTCGGCCGAGGTCGCGGCGGCCTCCGATGTGGTGATCACGATGGTGCCGGACACGCCGGACGTCGAGCTCGTGCTGTTCGGCGAGGCCGGTGTGGCCGAAGGTGTGATGGCCGGCTCGCTCGTGATCGACACGAGCACGATCGATCCGATCCGCACGCGCGCGTTCGCCGAGCGGCTGGCGGCCAGCGACGTCGCGATGCTCGACGCGCCGGTCTCCGGGGGCCAGGTCGGCGCCGAGGCCGGGACCCTGTCGATCATGGTGGGCGGACCCAACGAGGCGTTCGCGCGGGCGCGTCCCCTGTTCGAGGCCATGGGTTCGACGATCGTGCACGTTGGGCCCTCCGGCGCCGGACAGGTCGCGAAGGCGTGCAACCAGCTCGTCATCGCGTCGGCGGTCGAGGCGGTCGGGGAGGCGTTCGTCCTGGCCGCCAAGGCCGGCGTCGACCCGGCGAAGGTGCGCGAGGCGCTCCTGGGCGGGTTCGCGAGCTCGAAGGTCCTCGAGCTGCACGGGCGGCGGATGCTCGACCACGCGTTCGAGCCCGGCTTCCGCTCGGCGCTGATGGCCAAGGACGGACGCATCGTCGTCTCGGCCGCGGAGGGCCTCGACGCGCCGATCCCGGGGTTCCGCCCCGTCGCCGAACGGCTCGAGGCGATGCTCTCCGCCGGCCGGGGCGACCTCGACTACGCCGCGCTCGTCACGCTCCTCGAGGACGAGGCGGGCGTGGACCTTCGAGCCGAGTCGTGAGGCGCGAGCTCCCCGACGGGTACGAGCTCGACGACGACGCGTCCCGGCTGGACCTCGACGCGATCTGGGCGTTCCTGTCCACCGAGGCCTATTGGGGCCGAACGCGCTCGCGCGAGCTGTTCGAGCGCCAGGTGCGCGGGGCCGCCCGGGTGATCGGCCTCTACCTGGGGGAGCGGCAGGTCGGGTTCGGGCGCGCGTTCACCGACGAGATGGTCGCGTACCTCGCCGACGTCTACGTGCTGTCCGAACATCGCGGGCGCGGCCTCGGCGTGGAGCTCGTGCGCGCCATGGTCGACGCGGGGCCGCTGCGCGGCCTCCGCTGGCTGCTCCATACCAGGGACGCGCACGCCCTGTACGCGAAGTTCGGGTTCGGGCCGCCCGGCGAGCGCGTCATGGAGCGCCCGCCGCCGGACTAGCGGACGGCAGCCCGGGTCTTCTCGGTCGCGAAGCGCTCGGCCCACTCGGCCAGGGCGTCGATCGCCTTGTCGAGGCCCACGCCGGACTCGGTCAACGAGTACTCGATCAACACCGGGCGCCCCCCGTGTACGGTCCGAAGCACGATCCCCTCGGCCTCGAGTCGCTTCAGCCGCTCGGAGAGCAGGTTGTCCGAGATCCCCGGCACGCGTTCGCGGAGCTCCCCGAAGCGCGCCGGCCCGTACAGGAGCACCCGGATGACCTGGGGGTTCCATCGCCGGCCGAGGATCTCGGCGGCGCGCTGGAAGTGCTCGCAGACCTTCCCCTCGGTCTCGGGCGCGCCGGTGTCGTCCATGGTCCGCATCGTAGCCGGTCGCGCTTCGGAAACCTCGTTACCTACGGGAATAGGAGAAACTCTCATCACGTTAGTGGGGAACGATATGCGGAGGCGGTCTCTTCCCGGAACCGGAAGAGCCCAGAGGAGGAGGAGGTCCGATGGCAACGGAGATACCCCAGGTGACCGACCGGAGCGCGCTGCCCCCGGCGGGGACGTGGACGTTCGACAAGAACCACACCCGGCTGGAGTTCGTCGCCAGGCACATGCTCTCGAAGGTGCGGGGCCGGTTCACGGAGTTCGACGGCACGGTGACGATCGCGGAGCGCCCCGAGGACTCCCACGTCGAAGTGGAGATGCAGACGGCGAGCATCAGGACCGACACGGGCATGCGGGACGACCACCTGCGGAGCGACGACTTCCTGGAGGTGGAGGAGTACCCGGTGATGACGTTCCGGAGCACGGAGCTGCGTCCGACCGGTGAGAACACCTTCCAGCTGATCGGGGACCTAACGATCAAGGGCATCACGCGTCAGGTGGTGCTCGACGCCGAGTTCAACGGCTGGGGACCGGGCATGACCCCCCAGAATCCGCCGCTGGCGGCCTTCTCGGCGAAGACCGAGATCGACCGCGAGGACTGGGACATGACCTGGAACGTCGCGGTGGAGACCGGCGGCTTCCTGGTGAGCAAGAAGGTCCAGATCGAGATCGAGACGGAGCTCAACCCGACCCAGTAGGGGTACGAATCGCCCAGCATCGGCCTGCGCCCCAACCGGGGCGCAGGTGCGTCTTCGGTTGCGTGTCAGGGCATCCTTGTTCTGCGACTTGCTCCCAGCTCTCCGGAGTATTGGGGGAATCTCACGGGGGTCGCCATCGGCAGGTGTCCATCGCTGCTACGCGCTCGACTTCGGGGCTGAACTGGGACTTCCGCTTCGACGCGGACCACCCCCTGCGACGGATTTTCCACAACGACGAGTCACTCCGTATCCTGACACCGCCCTACGATGGATGCCGCACCCCATTGCGGCGAAGCGGAACGGGGGCCTCGACCGGAGGCGGATCCCCATCCCGCCCGGGATGGAACCGCCCGATGCGACGTAGCATCGCGCCCGTGAAGATTGCCCTGTGCCAGACGAATTGCGGCGAGGACGTCGCAGCCAACCAGGAGCAGGTATTCGGGCTGCTCGAGCTGGCCGCCGCGGGCGGGGCGGACCTCGCCGCGCTGCCGGAGGTGTGGCCTCGGCAGGGCTCAGCTCGGGAGATCCGCGAGGCCGCCGAGACGGTCCCCGGACCGAGGACGGATCGACTGGCGAAGCTCGCGGCGCGTCACCGGATGTGGGTGCACGGGGGCAGTGTCCTCGAACGAGACGGCGAGCGGATCTTCAACACGAGCGTGGTGTTCGACCGCTCGGGCGAGTTGGTCGCGATCTATCGAAAGATCCACCTGTTCGACGCCGATCCTCCGGGCGCGGTCCCGAGCCGCGAGTCGTCCGTCTTCTCGGCCGGGGACCAGGTCGTGACCGCCGAGACGGAGTTCGGTCGGGTCGGAATGTCGATCTGCTACGACCTCCGCTTCCCCGAGCTGTACCGGGCGCTCGCCGTCCAGGGCGCGACGATCCTGTTCGTGCCGGCCGCGTTCCGGTTCGAGACCGGCGTGGATCACTGGGAGCCCCTGCTCCGGGCACGGGCTATCGAGGATCAGGCGTTCGTCGTGGCCGCCGCCCAGTGGGGGAGCTGGGGACCAGCCGGCCGGGAGCGGCGGAACTTCGGCCACAGCCTGGTCGCCGACCCCTGGGGAAACCTGGTGGCCCAGGCCCCCGACGAGGTCGGGGTCACCTTCGCGGAGCTGGATCTGGCTCGGGTCGAGCAGGTCCGGCAGATCCTCCCGTCCCTGCGGCACCGGAGGCTGCAGCCCTCCTGCTAACCGCCTCCCCCATAGGCCCGCATACCGCGAACCCTTCGGCCCGCTAAGCCTTTCGGCCGATGGTCCGATGCCCGGGTGCGTCGCCATCCGGGCTAGCGCTTCCGGCTCGAACCTCCCGACACGACTCAGTTGGTTTCCCCCTGGCACCGATAACCCCCCCGAAGGGTTGGTCCCGATAACGGCAAAGCGCCGGGAACGGTGCGACGCAAAGCTCCGGGCCCTACCGCTCACAAGGAGCGCGGGCGGCCGAGCTGCCGAAGGACCGGGTCTCCATCCGGAGCCCCGAGCCCGCAGGGACCCTGATGAGGGAGGCGGCATGAGGGAGTCGGGGAACGGGAGCCGGCGCCGGATGGCGCTGGTGTTCCTGCTCGCGGCCGTCCTCGTCTCTTCGGGGATCGCGATCTTCCCCGCTTACGCCGCGACGCTGCGCGGCCAGATGGTCCCGCTCATCAACGACGACCGAGCGGACAGGGACCGCCCGGCGCTGAAGCTGGACCTCGAGCTGTCCCGTTACGCCAAGCGGCACTCGCGGGACATGGCCGACGCTGGAGAGCTCTTCCACACGGAAGATCTCGCAGCCAAGCTGAAGGGCAAGCATTGGTCCATCGGGGGTGAGAACGTGGGCGCGGCCCCGAGTCTCGTGGGCCTCGAAGACATGTTCATGGCCTCGGCGCCGCACCGCCGGAACATCCTGAACAGGGAGTTCGATCACTTCGCGGTCGGCGTCGTCGAGTCGGATGGCAACTTCTGGGTGACCATCATCTTCTACGGCTAGCCCCTCCCGACCTAGCTGTAGAGACGAGGCGCCCCGGCCGCAAAGGCGACCGGGGCGCCTCACTTCGTTCACCCCTCAGGCGTGTTCGAGGTCGACGCGGCGGTCGACATCGGGAGGGGCGTCCTCGTCGATATGAAGCCAGCGGGCACGTCCGGGCTCCGACTCGATGAGCGCTCGCGCACCGGTGTCGCCGGTCAGCTCGATCGCTTCGCCCCAGACCGAGCGCGCGAGCATCGCCGGACCCGGCCCGTCCCGAAAACGGATCCGCATGATCTCGGGCGCGTCCGTCTCGAACGCGGTCACCAGAGCCCGGACGTGGCGCGCCGCGATCCCCGGCTGATCCGCGAGCAGGACGACCGCGGCCTCGCTCGCGGGATCGAGCGCCCGGAGTCCGGCGGCGAGCGAGGTCGACTGACCCTCAGCGTGACGTTCGTTCACGACGACCCGCGCTCCTTCGGGCAGGTCCAGCGCGTCGCGAACGCGAACCGCATCGTGCCCGAGGACGACGACGATCTCGCCGACGTCCGCCGCCGACGCCGCGTCGACCGCGTACTGGACGAGCGGCTTGCCGCGGAGGATCTCGAGCTGCTTGGTGCCGCCGAACCGCGTGCCCTCGCCGGCCGCCAGGACGAGCGCGGAGATCACGCCTCGCGCTTGCCGAACAGACGCCGGAAGAAGCCTCTGATGGACGCCCAGAAGGCGGCGAGCGCGAGCCGGATCCCTCCGATGGGCTTGGCCCGCGCGGTCGCCTCAACGGGGGCGGGCACTGCGGCCGCGATGTCGGCGGACTCGGTGGCCCGCACCTCGGCCGCGCCCATGCTCTGGAGGAGGCAATCGGCGAACTGCTGTGTGAGTTTGCGACTGACCTCCGGCAACAGCCCTCGGCTCAGTTGCGCCACGGTTCCCGTCAGATGGATGTCGGCGCGCATCTTCACGTTCGTCACGCCGTCGCCCTGCTCGAGCCAGCTCGTCACCGAGGCATTGGCGGCACCCTTCCCCTTCTGCTCCATCCCCTTGGCGGCCAGCACGATGCGCTTGGCCTGGTCGTCTCGCTCCTGCAACGTGACCGTCCCGGCGAAGGCCAGCGAGACCGGCCCGAGCTTCATGTTGACCTTGCCCTTCCAGGTGTGGTCGTCGACGACCTCGGTGAGCTCGGCGCCGGGCATGCACGGGGCCACGCGCTCCACGTCCAGGAGGTACGTCCAGACATGGTCGACGGGCGCCGGGACGTCGAACTCGTTCTCGATCTCCATCTGCTCTCCTCGGCGGCTCTCCGGTCGAGCCTATCCCGAGCGAGCCGGCTCCCGCGTTACCGGGCGGCGTGCCGCTCGTGGATCGGCCCACGGCGTTCCCTCAGGAAGCCCGCGCCGCGCCCCCGCTTCACGGCCACGATCTCGGCCACGATCGCGGCGGCGATCTCCTCCGCGCCCTCGGCGCCGAGATCGAGCCCGGCGGGACCCCGGATCCGCGCACGGTCGGCCTCCGAGATGTCGACGCCCTCGTCGCGGAGCTCGGCCAGCAGCCGCTCGGTCCGCACCGCCGGCCCGAGCATCGCGAGGAAGCGCGCCGGCGAGGCGAGCAGCGAGCGAACGTAGTCCTTGTCACGCAGGAAGTTGTGGGTCATCACCACGACGTGCGTGCGCGCGTCGACGGGGGCGACCTCGGCGACCTTGTCCGGACGCTCGACGAGCACGAAGTCCGCGGCCTTGGGGAAGCGATCGCGGTGCAGGAACTCCGGCCGGTCGTCGACGACGATCGGGTTCCATCCCAGGTCCGCCGCCGCCTCGACCAGCGGCGCGGCATCGTGGCCGGCGCCGCAGATCAGCAGCCGCAGCGGCGGCTCGAGCACCTCGACGAAGGCGCGCGTCTGCCCGCTCGAGCCGGGGAGGACGCGCACCTCGCTGCGTTCCGCCTCCAGGAGCTCGAGAGCGGCGGCGCGCGCGGCTCGGTCGAGCGCTGCATCGCCGAGCGATCGTTCTACGACGCCGTCCGGCTTCACGAGCATCCGGCTGCCCTGCTCCACCCCGGGCACATCGGCGTCGAGCACCGTCACTATCGAGATCGGTCGCTCCTCCTCCAGTGCCATCCGCAGGGCGCCCGCGACCTCGGCGGCCTTGTCGGCGGGCTCGACGAACAGCTCGAACGCGCCGTTGCACCCGAGCCCCCAGCCCCACACGGCGTCGTCGTCCGCGGTGAGGTCGAACGACACGATGCGCGCGATCCCCTCGGTCATCACGAGCTTCGCGACGTCGGCGACGTCGCTTTCCAGGCAACCGCCCGAGATGTTCCCGACGAGCTCGCCCTCCTCCGGGACGAGCAGCCGGGCGCCCGGGCGCCGGTAGGTCGAACCGCTCACGGCCACGATCGTCGCGAGCGCGAGCTTGCTCCCGCGCGCCGAGAGAGACTCGATCGCCGACAGAACGTCGGTGAGCTCGCTCATGGCTCCGATGGTACGCGCAGGGCGCGGTTCGGACCTTGTCGCTCGTCGCTCGTCAGGAGGCCGTCATGGGGACGCGGTCCCGTCGAGGTCGGGCAGGCGGACGACGGCGAGCGTCCGATACGCGGGGGCGGGTTCGGCGCCGCTGCTGTGGCACGTGAGGAAGCTCGGGGCCGACTCCTCGATCGCGACGGAGACCGAGAACCTCCCCATCGGCGTGGCGAAGATCGACGTCGACTCACCGTGGCGAGCCTCGGTACGTTCGAGATTGACGTCGTCCACGCCGTCGAATCCCTCGCGCGTCCGGAGCGCGTGCTCGGCGGCCTGGACGGGCATCGGATAGCACGACCGTCCGCGCAAATGCTCCAGGGAGATCCTTCCGTCCGTGTACGCGCGGGCCACCCCCATCGCCTCGTCGGGCCGGACGCGGCCCAGGTACAGGCCGTGCGGGAACGCGACGAGGTTGCCGGCGAACCGGTCGCCGCCGACGTGGCTGCTCTCCCACGTCGCGCCGGGTTCCGCGGTGGCGAGAGCCCCGGCCAGCGGACGGCCGCGCTCGGCGCAGCAGACGTCACGACGCCCGTGCGTGCACACAAGGAAGAGCGGTCCTTCGACCGGCTCGAACCCGGGCCGGACGCCTCGACCGAGCCAGGGCAGATCGACGTCGAGGATGTCCGTGACCTCCGCGAGCTGGGTGCGCTCGATCCACGGGGGCTCGGGTCCCGAACGGATCGCGAAGCACGCGAGGCCGTTCGGGGGCGAGGCGTTCGACGCCGCGCGGCGGATCAGGAGCGGGCGGACGCCCGCGGCCCGGCACCGGCGCTGGAGCTCGAGCCCCACGCGTTCGGGCAACCGCGCGTCGCGCAGCGCGTCGCGCCCCCAGGGTCCGGGGTCCTCGAGCAGGAGCCAGGAGCGGACCGTGGACGCGGTCCCGGCCATCAGTTCGCCGCGCGCCTCGCTCGCCTGCGAGCATCGTTCGGACCGCGTCAGCACGCGCTCAGGGTAGAGGGCGGAGCAATCCCTCTCGCACGAGCCGACGAGCGAGCACCGCCCTGGCTGCCGGGTCGGGGAGGACGTCCGCGAGATCCCCGACCACGAACGACGGTGTCGCCGCGACTCGGCGCATCGCGGGCTCGAGCCAGGCCGGCATCTCGAGCCGGCGATCGCCGAGCAGCACGACGAGGCGATCGCCGCGGGTCCGGATCACGCAGATCGAGCCGCCCCGGCGGGCGAGCCGCGACCCGTCCGCGATCTCGTCGAGTGCCCCCTGGTCGACGAGCGCGCCACGGAGCAGCGGCGCCCGCGTCGACAGGAAGCGTTCGAACCGCGCGTCGACGATCTCGCGCGCCTCGAGTGAGTCGAGTGCGGCGCCGGCCCCGAGGAGCCGTGCGCGGAGCGATCGTTCGAGCCCGTCGAGATCGGCGGGCCATCCCGCGGGGAGCGGTTCGTCGAGCGACGGGTCCGCGGCGACGCGGTCGAGCGCGGCGCGCACGAGTTCGCGCCACGCCACGACGTGGACGCCCACGGTCAGGTGCCCGGAGAGCGACCGCTGGGTCGACGCCGCGTGCGGGGTCCCGGTCGGCATGTAGATGCAGTCGCCGGGGCCGATCTCGGTGCGCAGCGGCTCGCGCTCGTGCTCGCCCGGCGCGGTATGCACCTCCCACGACTTGCGTCCGAACGCCTGGAGCACGAACACGTCGTGCGGGTCGTCGTGGAGCTCGAGGCCCTGCGCGCCCGCCGGCGTCACGTACGCGTTGACCTGGCAGGGGTGGCCGAGCTCGACCTCCAACTCGCGGCAGAAGCGGGTGACGGGCTCGTGGTAGCGGTGCAGGCCCTGGAACACGATCGTCGCCCCGCCCCGGAACAGTTCGAAGACCCTGGCGGGGTCGGCCATGCCCGCGACCGGCTTCGAACCCGTCGTGCCCGAACGCGTGTACGCGGTCTCGGGGATCTGCTCGCCCGCCTCGACAAGGCGGAAGGCGGGCGTTCGGACCGAGGTGGTCGACAGGATCCGGTCGACGTCGTCGAGCGTCAGCAGGTCGGCGAACCCGAGCGGATCCTCGCCCCCGTGGATCGTGGGTCGCCGCCCCCACGTCTCTCGCAGGAAGCCATCGGCGTCACCGATGCATCGGGCAAGCGGAGGTCGTCGCGAGCCGCTGGCCCGCTCGAGCTCGGCGACCGACGTCACGACGCCGCGTCGGTCCCGTCCGCGTCCTTCGAGTCGGTCGTGTCGGAGTCCTGCGTATCCGTGCCGTCCGCGTCCTGCTGATCCTTCGCGTCGCCGTCCTGCATGTCCGTCGCGTCGCCGTCGCGGCCGTCCGAGTCCTGCGAGTCGGTGTCGTCCTTCCTCGGCCGCTCGGTCTCGGCCGAGCTCGCCGACGGTGACACGGTCAGGATGTCCTCGTCGGACAGCGTCCTGTCGCCGGTCGTCGCCTCATCCATCGGTCGTCCCCCTCCCCGTGCGTCACCGCGATCACCCGACGGGTGTCGCGTATCCCTCAGATACCCCGAACGCCCGCCACGAACCTCGAGGGGTCCTCCTGGAACCGCTGGAGGCACCCGGCGGAACAGAAGTAGTAGGTCGCGTCCTCGTAGGTCGACCGGTACACGGCCGAGGCGACGTCGACCGTCATGCCGCACACCGGGTCGATCGCCTCGTGCGTGGGGACCTCCGCGGGCGACGCGGCCGCCAGCCCGCCGGCGGCGCGTTCCTGTACGAGCTCCGCCAAGATCGCCACGGCGATCTCCTCGTGCGCGATCTTGCCAAGGTCCAGACCGGCCGGCGCGTGAACGCGGGAGAGTTGCTCGTCGGTCGCGCCGCGGTCTCGCAGGTACCCGAGCACGGCGCCGGCCCGCTTTCGCGAGGCGACCAGCCCCACGTACGCGGCGGGGGTCGCGACGGCGGCCTCCAGCGCGGCCTCGTCGTAGTGTCCCTGCGTCGCCACGACGATCACGGAGCGATCGGTCACGTCGGCGTCCGAGAGCTCGAGAGCGGTGAGGACGCGGTCCGCGCCGGGGTAGTCCTCGGCGAGCCCGTCCTCGTCCACCACGACCGTTCGCCACCCGAGGGCCCCGGCCATCGTGGCGAGCGTGCCAACGGCCGGCGAACGACCGATGACGACCAGGTGCGGTTGCGGTAGGACGGGTTCCACATGGACCTCCAAGGCTCCCTCGCTCTGGCAAGCGATCGGCACGGTGACGACGCCCTCGCGACCCCGGGCCTCGAGCAGCAATTCTTCCTCCCCACCCAGGAACAGCAACCGCGGCGTGCCCTCCTCCAGTGCTCGCAGCGCCTCGCGGATCACCGTGGGTTCGGCGCAGGCGCCGCCGAGCCAGCCGCGGACGCGCCGATCGGGCGTGATGAGCGCGGTCGACCCCTCCTTGCCCGAGGACGGAGCGCGGCGCCACACGACGGTCGCCAGGACGAAGGGCCGCCCCCGGCGCGACAGGTCGGCCGCGAGTGCGAGGACGTCGGCGTTCACCCGGTCGCCGCCCCCGCCTTCGCCGCCTGGATCGCCTCCCATACCTTCGCGCTCGTGAGCGGCATGTCGATGTTGCGCACGCCGAGCGGCCACAGCGCGTCGATCACCGCGTTCACGAACGCGGCCGGGGAACCCACGGTGGCCGACTCGCCCACTCCCTTGGCGCCGATCGGGTGGTGGGGCGAGGGCGTCACGGTCTCGCCGAGCTCGAACCGCGGCGTCTCCCACGCGGTCGGGAGCAGGTAGTCGAGGAAGTTCGCGCCGATGCAGTTGCCCTCCTCGTCGAACGTGATCTGCTCCATCGCGGCGATGCCGAACCCCTCGCACAGGCCGCCGTGGATCTGGCCCTCCACGATCATCGGGTTGATGCGCACGCCGCAGTCGTCGACGGCGACCATCCTGTCGACCTTCCACACGCCCGTCTCCGCGTCGACCTCGACGACCACCGCGTACGTGCCGAACGGGAACGTGAGGTTGGGCGGGTCGTAGTACGTGACCCCCTCGAGGCCGGCCTCCATCCCGTCGGGGAAGTTCGTGTAGGCCGCGAACGCAGCGTCCTGGATCGTCACCGCCTTGTCCGGTGCACCCCTCACGATGAACCGGCCGGCCTCGAACTCGACGTCGTCCTCCGACACCTCGAGCAGATGTGCCGCGAGCTTCCTCGCCTTGTCACGGAGCTTGCGAGACACCATCGCCGTGGCCGCACCGACCGTCGGGGTCGACCGGGATGCGTAGGTCCCCAGTCCGTACGGCGTGTTGTCCGTGTCGCCGTGCATGACCTTGATGTCCTCGGGCTGGATCCCGAGCTCGGAGGCCACGATCTGCGCGAACGTCGTCTCGTGCCCCTGGCCCTGAGTCTTCGAGCTGATCTTCAGGATCGCCTTTCCGGTCGGGTGCACGCGGAGCTCGGCTCCGTCGTTCATCTTGAGCCCGAGGATGTCGTAGTCCTTGTGCGGGCCGGCGCCGACGACCTCGGTGAAGCTTGCCAGGCCGATCCCGATCAGGCGTCCCTCCTCTCGCGCCTCCGCCTGCTCCTTGCGGAGCTGCTCGTACCCGACCTTCTCGAGCGCCAGGTCCATCGCGCCGTGGTAGTTGCCCGAGTCGTACTCGAACCCGGTCGCGCTCCGGTACGGGAACTGGTCCTTCTCGATGAAGTTCTTCTTGCGGAACTCGGCCGGGTCCATGCCCATCTCGTACGCCGCGTTCTGCACGAGGCGCTCGATCATGTACGAGGCCTCGGTGACGCGGAAGGAGCACCGATAGGCGACGCCACCCGGAGCTTTGTTCGTGTAGTACCCGTCGGCCACGACGTGGGCGGTTGGGAGGTCGTAGGAGCCGCTCACGATGTGGAACAGACCCACCTTGAACTTGGACGGTTGCGCGTCGGCGTAGAAGGCTCCCTCGTCGGCGTCGAGCTTGACGCGCAGGCCGGTCATCGTCCCGTCCGCCTTGAGCGCCATCTCGCCGTGCATGTGGTAGTCCCGCGCGAACCCCGTCGAGATCAGGTTTTCGCTGCGCTCCTCGATCCATTTCACGGGGTGGCCGAGCAGGAGCGAGGCCGCGGTGGCCACGACGTAGCCCGGGTACACCGGCACCTTGTTGCCGAAACCGCCGCCGATGTCGGGGGAGACGATCCGGATCTTCTCCTCCGGCAGTCCGGCGACCAGCGCGAACACCGTTCGGATCGCGTGGGGCGCCTGTGAGGTCATGTAGATCGTGGCCTGGCCCGTGGCGGGGTTCACGTCCGCGATGCACCCGCAGGTCTCGAGTGGCGAGGGGTGCGAACGCGGGTAGAAGGTGTCGAGCGAGACCACCTTGTCGGCCTCGGCGAACGCCTTGTCGGTCTCGGCTTGGTCTCCCGCTTCCCAGTGATAGATGTGGTTGTCGGTCTGCCCCTCCTTCTCGTCGCGGATGACGGGGGCGCCCGCCGCGGCCGACTGTTGGGGGGAGACCACAACCCCGAGCGGCTCGTAGTCGACGTCGATCAGCTCGAGGGCATCCGTCGCCACGTAGGGGTCGGTCGCGATCACGGCCGCGACCTCCTGGCCCTGGAATCGAACCTTGTCGGTGGCGAGCACCGCCTGGGTGTCGCCCGACATCGTGGGCATCCACGCGAGGTTGTGTTGGGCCATCAGCTCGCCGGTGACGACCGCGATCACGCCCTCGAGCGCCTGCGCGCGCGTCGGGTCGATCCCGTTCAGCTTGGCGTGGGCGTACGGGCTCCGCAGGATCGCCATATACAGCATCCCGGGCAGGTGCATGTCGTCGATGTAGGTGCCGGCGCCCCGGATGAACCGGTCGTCCTCGACGCGCCGGACGCTGTGTCCGATCCCTCTGATCTCTTCGGTCTCGGCAGCCATGGGACCCCCTCAGCTCGCCATGGTGGCGTCGGCGGTCTCGGCCGGCCCCGCCGCCATGTCGCGGCCGGCCGCCTGGATCGCCTTGACGATATTCATGTAGCCGGTGCACCGGCAGATGTTGCCCGAGATCGCCCAGCGGACCTCGTCCTCAGAGGGCGAGGGGTTCTCGGCGAGCAGCGCGGAGCCGGTCAGCATCATGCCCGGCGTGCAGAAGCCGCACTGCAGGCCGTGCTCCTGCTTGAACGCGGCCTGGATCGGGTGGAGCTGTCCGTCCCGGAGCAGCCCCTCGACCGTCGTCACCTCCCGGCCGTCGGCCTGCACGGCGAACATCGTGCAGGACTTGATCGGCCGGCCGTCGAGCAGCACCGTGCAGGCGCCGCAACTGGTGGTGTCGCAGCCGACGTGGGTGCCGGTGAGCCCGAACTCCTCCCGGATCAGGTACGCCAGGAGCACGCGAGGCTCGACGTCGGCGCTGCGGTCGGCGCCGTTGACCTTGACGGTGATGCGCATCGTTCCCCCTTCGAGTTCGAGTTCCGTCCTCAGGCGGCGCGTGTCATCTCGAGCGCCCGGGCGAGCCCCCGTCGCACGTAGACGTCGACGACGTGGCGTTTGTAATCGGCCGAACCGCGCACGTCGGTGACCGGCGAGGAGGCCTCGGCCGCCAGACGCCCCGCCTCGGCGAGCGCGGCCTCGGTCGGCTCCGCGCCGGCGAGGCTGGCCTCGGCGTCGGTCGCTTGCAGGTTCTTGGATCCGACTGCGGTGAGGCCGATGCCGGCGCGCTCGATCGTGCCGTCCGAGAGCGAGAGGTGGATGGCCGTGGCCACGGTCGCGAAGTCGCCCACCTTCCGTTCGAGCTTGAGGTAGGTCCCACCCGACTGCTCGGCCGGCTGCGCCACGCGGACCTCGGTCAGGATCTCGTCGGGTTCGAGCGCCGTCGTGAAGGTGTCCTGGAAGAACTCGGAGATCGGCAACTCTCGTTCGCCGCGCTCGCTCCGCAGCACCACGGAGCCCTGCAACGCGAGCATCACCGAACCCCAATCGCCTGCCGGGTCGGCGTGGCACAACGAACCGCCGATCGTGCCGAGGTTGCGGACGATGGGGTCGGAGATCAGCGGCGCCGCGGCGGCCATCACCGGGTAGCGGGCCTTCAACAGGTCCGATCGCTCGAGGTCGCGGTGGCGTGCGAGGGCGCCGATCGCGAGGTGGCCGTCGGCCTCCGCGATCGTGTCCAGCCCAAGCCGGCCGATGTCGACGAGATGGGTGGGCGCCGCCAGCCGCAGCTTCATCACGGGTATCAGGCTCTGCCCGCCGGCGAGCACCTTCGCCTCGTCGCCGTGCTCGGCCAGCAGGTGCATCGCCTCCTCGAGCGAGTCCGGTCGGTGGTACTCGAACCTCGAAGGCAGCATGGAGAACCTCCTCGCTCGGAGCCGGTGGCGCGCAAAGTCCAAGCGCCCACGACGGTGATGCGACTATCCCTCCGGGCCTCGGGAACGGTCAAGTCAATGCGCGAACGCCCTGGGTATCGTCCGGCCGTGTCCGGTTCGAACCGAGGCTTCTGGAAGGTGGTCGTCCCGCTCGTCGTCGGCGGGATCCTGCTGGTAGGGCTCGTACTGGTGTTCCGGCCGGTCGCGCGAACGGGCGCCGTCGCGTACGCGCAGGCGAACCTCCGAAGGGCCGCCGAGGCCGCGGAGGATCTGGCCATCGATGGCTCGCTCGC
>JBKPRY010000043.1:0-5659 GCA_046734755.1 Actinomycetota bacterium
CGCGTTGTCGACCCCGGCTCGGATCTCGATCCGGTGCAGGCCGAGGTCGCCGAACCCCACCCCGATCAGCGCGCGCACTGCCCGCGTCACGAGCCCGCGGCCCTCCTCGGCGGAGGCGATCCAGTACCCGATCTCTCCGCGAACGCGGAACGGGTCCCATCGCAGGCCGACGCCGCCGGCGTACCGCCCGTCGACGAAGATCCCGCACCCATCGAGCGTTCCCTGGTCGCGCACCACGCCCTCGAGCCACCGCCGCTGGTCGTCGATCGTGCGGGTCGCGTCGACCCAGGGCATCCAGGGTTCGAGACGGGACCGCTCGAGCTCGATCAGCGCCCAGATCTCGTCCAGGTCCGCGAGCGTGAGCCGCCGCAGGACGGCGCGATCGCCGAGATCGGCGGGCAGGGCGCTCACGAGGCGGGCGTCGCGGCCTTCTGACGCTCCTCCTCGGCGAGCACCCGACGGAGGACCTTGCCCACCATCGTCTCGGGCAGGCTGTCCCGGAGCTCGATCCGCTTGGGGGTCCGGTACGCGGTGAGCCCGTTGGCCGGGTCGCGCGCCCACGCCACGAGCTCCTCGATCGTGGCCGACTCCCCCTCGCGCAGGACCACGAAGGCCTTCACGGCCTCCCCGGTCTTGTCGTCCGGCACCCCGATCACCGCGACCTTGGAGATCTTCGGGTGCCGGTACAAGGCGTCCTCGATCTCGTTCGGGTACACGTTGAACCCGGAGACCAGGATCATCTCCTTGAGCCGGTCGACGATGCGGAAGTACCCGTCGGGATCCATCACCGCGACGTCGCCGGTGTGGAACCAGCCGTTGCGGATCGCGAGCGCCGTCTCCTCGGGCCGGTTCCAGTACCCGAGCATCACCTGCGGCCCACGGACGCACAGCTCGCCGCGCTCGCCGGGCTCCAGCGACCGGTCCGGGTCCTCCAGATCCACGATCTTGCAGTCCGTATCGGGCATCGGCAGGCCGATCGACCCCGCCCGCGGCGCGTCCAACGGGTTGGCGTGCGTCACCGGGGAGCATTCGGTGAGCCCGTAGCCCTCGACGAGCCTGGCGCCGCCGGTGATCTCGGCGAACCGTTCCGCGACCGCCAACGGCAGAGGCGCGGCGCCCGAGATGCACGCCTTCACCGAACGCAGATCGAACTTCGCGGCGAGCGGCGACTCGTTCAGCGCGTTGAACAGGCGCGGCACGCCCGGCACGAAGGTCGGCTTCTCCTTCGACATCTCCTCGAGCACCAGATGCAGGTCCCGCGGGTTCGGGATCGGGACCATCTTGGCGGCGATCAGCACCGCGACGTTCATCGTCAGCATCCCGAACGAGTGGAAGAACGGGAGCGGACCGAGGAGAGCCTCCTCGCCCTCCACCAGGGAAAGGTACGCGGCGGCCTGCATCGCGTTCGAAACCATGTTGCGATGCGAGAGCATCGCGCCCTTGGAGATCCCGGTCGTGCCGCCGGTGTAGATGAACCCGGCCGGATCGGTTTCGGGCTCGATCGTCGGCGCGCCCGGCACCGGGCCCGCTGCGGCGAGCCATCGATTCCACCACGTGACCGGGGCGTCTTTCGGCACGGGGGGCCAGGGCTTGCCCTGCTCGCGCTGCAGCTTCTTGAACTTCAGTGCGGGGGCGAGCTGCTTCTTCGGGAAGGACATGTAGTCGTTCAGCCGCGCCACGACGACGTTCCGCAGCCCCTCGGTCTCGAACACGTTCGCGAAGTCCGAGTACAGCAGGTCGAGCACGACGACGACCGAGGGCGAGCAGTCGCGGAGCTGGACCTCCATCTCGCGGGTCGTGTAGAGCGGGTTGTTGCCAACGACGACCGCACCAAGGCGCGCCGTCGCGTAGAAGGCGATCACGTACTGGGGGCAGTTCGGCATGATGAGCGCCACCCGATCGCCCCTGCCAACCCCCAGGCCGGCGAGCGCCGCGGAGCAGCGTTCGACCTCGCGCTGGAGCGACGCGTAGGAGATCTTCCGGCCGAACCACGCGAGCGCCGGTGCCTCCGGATGCCTTCGTGCCGACGCCTCGAGCATCCCGAACACGGACAGGTTCGGGTACGGCTCCAGGCTGTGGGGAACGTTGGACGGGTAGGTCGCGAACCACGGCCGATGGTCGGTCATCGCGGGCATCATTCCAGACGAGCGCGGACCCGCTCAAGCTCGCTCCTCGGCTCGCTCTCGTTGATGGTCCGGGGCCAGCCGATAGGCTCCCGCCTCCATGGCCGATCCGCTCCACGAGTTCCTGGACGCCGCACGCGCGGCCCTCCCGCCGGTGGAGGGCGAGCTTGCGGTCGCGGGGCTGAGCGAACCGGTCGAGGTCCTCCGGGACGGGTGGGGCATCCCCTACCTGTCCGCCGCGTCGCTGGACGACCTGTGGTTCGCGCAGGGGTTCGTGCAGGCCTCGGAGCGGCTGTTCCAGATCGAACTCGCGCTGCGCGCGGCGGGCGGACGCCTCTCGGGATGGTTCTCGGACCTGACCCTCGCGTCCGACCGGTTCGCTCGCACGGTCGGGTTCCACCGGATCGGGGTACGCGAGGCGCGGCGCTGGAGCGCGGCATCGCGGTCGATGATGCGGCGGTTCGTCGACGGGGCTCGGGCGTGGGTGGGGGCGATGCCGGCCCCGCCGCTCGAGTACGCGATGCTCGGGGTGGCCCCGGAGCTTCCCGAGGATCTCGAGGGGTGGGCCGCGGCGTTCGCCTATCTCGCGTGGGGCCTGTCGGGCAACTGGGACGACGAGCTGCTCCGGCTCCGCCTGTCCGACCGGTTCGGGGCCGAGACCGCGGCGGCCCTCCTGCCGCCGCCGGTGGTCGACCCGACTGGCCTCGCGGCGGGGTCGCTCGCGGGCCGGTTGCTGGACGGGCTCCCCCGTTCGCGCGGACAGGGCTCCAACAGCTGGGTCGTCTCGGGTTCGAGGACCGCGAGCGGACGCCCGCTGCTGGCGAACGATCCGCATCTGTTCGTGCAGCAACCGGCGGCGTGGTTCGAGCTCCATCTTCGGGCGCCCGGGTACGAGGCCCGCGGGGTGGCGCTGCCCTTCGTCCCCGGCATCCTGGCGGGGACGACGCCGCACCACGCGTGGGGCCTGACCAACGTGAGCGGCGACGTCCAGGACCTCTACGTCGAGCGCCTGAACGACGAGCGCAACGCCGCCGAGTTCGACGGCGCCTGGGAGCCGCTCACCGTGCACCCCGAGACGATCGAGGTCCGCGGTGGTACCGCGGTCACCTTCGACGTGCGCGAGACGCGGCACGGCCCGATCCTGGAGAGCGCGCCGGTCGGTGTCGCCGGCAACGAGTACGCCCGCGTCGACGGCACCTTCGCGCTGCGATGGGCCGCCGCCGACGGCCTGCTCGAGCCCGTCGTGCTCGGCGAGCTCGTGCGCGCGTCGTCGTTCGAGGAGTTCCGCGAGGCGTTGCGCGGCCTGTGGTGTCCGGGCCAGAACGTCGTGTACGCCGACCTCGACGGCACGATCGGCTACCAGTGCACGGGGCGGTACCCGCTGCGGCGCGCCGGGGACGGCTCCGCCCCGGTCGCGGGATGGACCTCCGACCACGAATGGGAGGGCTACCTCCCGCACGAGGAGCTCCCGTGGTCGAAGAACCCGGGCTGGGGGTTCGTCGTCACGGCCAACAATCGCATCCACGACGAGGACTACCCGCACCTGATCGGCCTCGACTTCCATACGGGGTTCCGCGCTCGGCGGATCGCCGAACTGCTCGAGCCGAACCACGCACAGACCCCCGAGGCAACCGCCTCGATCCAGGTCGACACCGTGTCGCTCCCCGCGCGACGGCTGCTGCCGCACCTGCTCGCCACCGAGGCGCGCGGCGACGCGGCAAGACGTGCGCTCGCCCTGCTCGAGGGATGGTCCGGCGACCTGGACGCGGGCTCGGCCGCGGCGGCGGTCTACGAGGTGTGGGTCGGACGGATCGCCGTCCTCGCGTTCGGGGACGCGGGCGACGCGAGCCCGGTCGACGCCTACCTGGCCTGGCGGGAGACGTTCGTTTGCACCGCGCTCCCGGCGATGCTGGAGGGGAACATCCCGCCCCCGGGCGGTGGATCGTGGGAGGAGGTCCTCGCGGTCGCGCTGGACGAGGCGGTCGCGCTCCTCGCTGAACGGTTCGGGACCGACGAACACGGGTGGCGGTGGGGCGCGTTGCACCAGGTTCGGTTCGCGCACCCGCTCGCGCGGCTGCCGGGGATCGGCGCCTTGTTCGTCGCGGCCGAGCACGACCTCGGCGGGGACGAGCAGACCATCCTGCAGGGTGGGTTCGACGCGCGGCTGGGGTTCGACGCCGTGGTGGTCCCCTCGTGGCGTGTGGTGGTGGACCTCGCCGACCTCGACGCGTCGCTCGCCGTGCTCACCACCGGACAGTCCGGCAACCCCGCGTCCCCGCACTGGAACGACCAGTCGGACCTATGGGCCTCGGGGAAGCTCCGGGCGTGCCCCTTCTCCCGGCCCGCCGTCGAGGCGGCCGCCGAGCACGCCCTGCTGCTCGTCCCCGGGTAACATCGTCGGCGCGATGCCCAAGTCCCGACAGAGATCGAAGAGGACCTCGCGCCCGTATGTCGCGCCGCCCACGAAGGCGAAGCCGAAGCCGAGTCCCCGCTGGTACGGGTACTTGGTCCTTGGTCTGATCCTGCTGGGCGTGCTGATCATCGTCCTGAACTACGCCAACTTCCTCCTGCCCGGCGGGACGCAGCAATACTGGCTGTGGATCGGCCTCGGCGTGATCGGCGCCGGGTTCGTCGCGGCAACGCGCTGGCGCTGAATCGCTCCAAATCGGCTGGGGATCACATCGATGTGATTCCCCCCAATTCCGTCCACAGGTGTGGAAGGCCCGGGTGTGGACAACCGCGGAAGATCTGGGGAGAACACCGGGAGAACCTGCCCGGAACCGTGTGCTCGATGTGGAGAACCCGTCGGACTTAAGCACCCGCGCCGGCGGGGCGGCGCACGACCTCCATCCGCTCGCCGCAATGGCGGGGGATCTGGAGCTCGCCGAGCCGGGTCACCCTGAACTCGGTCCCGCACTCGCGGCACACGAGGTAGACCTCCAGGTCGTCGACGTCCTCGGGCTCGGGGGACCCGGGGTCCAGGCCTACGCCCGACGCGGCCCGGAGCGCGGTCAGCCCGAGCCAGGCGATCAGCACGGCGACCACGATCGCGCTGAGCACGATCCACACGTTCACGCAACGGAGTCTACGCACGGCCCCGCGAAGGGCCGACGGGCCGCCCCCGGCCCGGCTGGGCTACGCTTGCGGACCCAGACCGAACCCCCGGGAGGCACGGGACCGTGAGCGCGTACGTCGATGGGCTGATGGCCGAGGTCGAGGCCAAGAACCCCGGAGAGCTCGAGTTCCACCAGGCGGTCCGCGAGGTCGCCACCTCGATCGAGCTCCTCCTCCATCGAAAGCCCTTCTATCGGGATCACAAGTTGCTCGAGCGCATGATCGAGCCCGAACGCGTGCTGATGTTCCGGGTCCCGTGGGCTGATGACCGCGGCCAGATCCACGTGAACCGCGGGTTCCGCGTCGAGATGAGCAGCGCGATCGGCCCGTACAAGGGCGGCCTGCGGTTCCACCCGAGCGTCTACCTCGGCCTGCTGAAGTTCCTCGCGTTCGAACAGGTCCTCAAGAACGCCCTCACCACG
>JBKPRY010000044.1:0-1248 GCA_046734755.1 Actinomycetota bacterium
TCGAATCGTCGCCGGTCGACCAGGTCGCCGGGCAGGAAGTCCGTGTCGCCCGGCTCGATGATCTGCACCTTTCGCAGCATCTGACGCACGATCAGCTCGATGTGCTTGTCGTGGATCGTGACGCCCTGTGAACGGTAGACCTGCTGGACCTCCTCGACGAGATGGTTCTGGAGGGCCTGCACGCCCTCGATCCGCAGCTTCTCGTGCGGGTTCACCGAGCCCTCCGTGAGCTGCTGCCCGACCTCGACGGCGTCGCCGTCGCCGACCAGCAGCCGGGCCCTGAACCCGACCTTGTACTGCACGGAGTCACTGCCGTCCTCCGACGTGACGGTGATCCGCCGCTCCTTCTTCTCCTCGTCGTCGTCGATCTGGACCGTGCCGGGGATCTCGGTGATCCAGGCCTCGCCCTTGGGACGGCGGGCCTCGAACAGCTCCACGACTCGCGGCAGACCGTGGGTGATGTCCTCACCCGCGACGCCACCCGTGTGGAAGGTCCGCATCGTGAGCTGCGTCCCAGGCTCGCCGATCGACTGCGCGGCCACGATCCCCACCGACTCGCCGATGTCCACGAGCCGCCCCGTCGCGAGCGACCATCCGTAGCAGAGCCGGCAGACCCCGTACTCCGCCTCGCAGGTCGTCGCCGACCGGACCCGGACCGCGTCGACGCCGGCCTCGACCAGGCGCTGCGCGGCCGCGTCGTCGAGGAAGTCGCCCCGCGAGGCGATCTTCTTGCGCTGCACCTTGACGTCCTCCGCGAGCACGCGGCCGTACAGGGAGGTGTCGAGGTGCTGGTTCTCGACGCGGGCGCCGGTGGGCGTCTCGTACGTAACGGGGACCGGCACCGAACGGTCGGTGCCGCAATCCTCCTCGCGCACGATCAGCTCCTGCGAGACGTCGACCAGACGACGCGTCAGGTAGCCCGAGTCGGCCGTTCGGAGCGCGGTGTCGGCCAGGCCCTTGCGGGCGCCATGCGTCGAGATGAAGTACTCGAGCACCGACAGGCCCTCGCGGAAGTTCGACTTGATCGGGCGCGGGATGATCTCGCCCTTCGGGTTGGCCACCAGACCCCGCATGCCCGCGATCTGACGGATCTGCATGATGTTCCCCCGGGCGCCCGAGTTGGCCATCATGTAGATCGGGTTGGTCTTGCCGAACTGGGCCTCCATCGCGTCCTTGACCTCGTCGGTCGCCTGGGTCCAGATCGTGATGAGCTCCTGGCGGCGCTCGTCGTCGGTGATGATGCCCTTG
>JBKPRY010000045.1:0-3639 GCA_046734755.1 Actinomycetota bacterium
CCGCAGGATCGACCTGCAGGTGGACGACGCCGAGCTCGAGCGGCGACGAGCCGCCTGGCGCGCCCCCGAACCTCGCTACACGAGCGGCGCGCTCGCGAAGTACGCGAAGCTCGTGGGCTCGGCCTCCCGGGGCGCCGTCACATGGTGAGGCACCGGCCCTAGAGCTCCCGCCGGGTTGCGCCGGCCGATGGGGAAGGCACAAACTCGCCCGGATCCGATCACATCCGAAGGGACGAGGCTCGGGCGTGGAGCAGCCGCTTCCGGCGGAACGGCACCGCCGTATCCACGAGCTCCTTCGGGAGCAGCGGGTCGTACGCGTCTCGGCGCTGTCCGAGCAGCTCGGCGTCTCCGAGGTGACGATCAGGCGCGACCTCGAAGTGCTCGAACGCCGGGGAATGCTCGAGCGCACGCACGGCGGCGCCGTCGCCACTCAATGGGTGCGGTCCGAGCCGGCTTACCGCGACGCCGCTTCCACGAACCCGATCGAGAAGCGCCTGATCGGGGCCACCGCGGCCGTCCTGGTCGAGCCGGGGGACGCCCTCTACCTGAACGGCGGGACGACCACGCTGCAGGTGTTCCGGCACCTGCGTGCCACCGGGCTCAAGGTCGCCACGAACCACGTCGGGATCGCGCTCGAGGCGCCCGACCGGGACATCGAGCTTCTGCTGCTCGGCGGCCATTACCGTGCGCCGAGCAATTCGGTCGTCGGACCGTTCGCGACCGAGGCGCTGCGGCGCACGCACGCGACGAAGGCGTTCATCGGCGTCGAGGGCATCAGCGTGGGCTCTGGGCTCACCACCCCGGTCGCGGCCGAGGCCGAGATCGCGCGCGTGATGATCGAGCAGACCCGGGGACGGGTCTTCGTGGTGGCCGATCACTCGAAGATCGGCGCCGTGGCCGACTTCGTCATCGCCCCGCTCGAGGAGGTCGATGCCCTGGTCGTCGACGAGGGTTGTTCCGAAGCGTACCGGCAGCGTTTGACCGAAGCCGGCATCGAGGTCATCGTTGCGGCGGAGCGGACCTCGGGCGTCTCCGGCGGCCGGTGATCTGATCGTGGGGGAGAAGGGGGGAACCGGATGTCGATGAGTGATCAGGCGGCCAGAGATTCCGCCGATCTCGAGAAGTTCGGTTACAAGCAGGAGCTGAAGCGCGATCTCCATACGTTCAGCTCGTTCGCGGTCGCGTTCAGCTACATCTCGCCGTCGACGGGCATCTTCACGCTGTTCTACTTGGGCATGGCGGCCATGGGCTCGTGGCTGTTCTGGACGTGGCCGGTCGTGGCACTGTTCCAGTTCTTCGTTGCGCTGAACTTCGCGGAACTGTCGAGCCACTTCCCCGTCGCTGGCTCGGTCTACCAGTGGACGAAGTACCTCTCGGGCCGCGGCTATGCCTGGTTCACCGGGTGGTTCTACGTCATCGCGGGCATCCTTACGGTGGCGTCGGTGTGCGCGACGCTACCCCTCGCGCTGCTCCCGATGCTGAATCAGATGTTCGGGTGGCACCTCAACACGGACTTCGGCAGTGCGGATCAGGCAACTGTGGCGATCGTGACGCTCGTACTCATCACGGTCCTGAACATCTACGGCGTGAAGGTCGTCGCCATCGTGAACAACACGGGGGTCTTCTTCGAGATCCTCGGGATGGTGGTGTTCGCCATCATCCTGGCGGTCGCCCACAACAACCAGGGTGTCGGCGTCATCTTCAGTGGCAGCAAGACCGGGAACATCTTCCAGTTCCCCGCACCGTTCAGCATGTCGTTCTTCCTCGTGGCGATGTTCATGAGCCTGTACGTGATCTACGGGTTCGACACCGCCTCCACCCTCGCCGAGGAGACGCACAATCCACGGACCGAAGCACCGAAGGCGGTGCTCGCTGCCGTGGTCGGCGCATTCGTCATCGGCGCGATCTTCCTGTGGGGACTCCTGATCGCCGTCCCGGACATGGGGGAGGCTGTGGCAAGCTTCGCGAGCCCACCGGTGATCATCAGTGAGGTGCTTTCGACGGCGCTCTCATCGGTCTACCTGTTCGTCGTGTCGGCGGCCATCTTCGTGTGCTGTATGGCGATCTTGACTTCGACGATCCGACTCGCGTTCGGGATGGCCCGTGACGACCAGTTGCCGTTCTCAAAGACGATGGCGAAGGTCAGCCCCAGGCTGCACACCCCAGTCGCGACCTGCGTGATCATCGGGCTGCTCTCGGCGATCCCCTTCATCCAGTTCTCGGGCCCGACCGTGATCGCGGTGGGAGCAACGGCCTCGATCTACTTCAGCTACCTGCTGGGGAACTTCGCCGTGATGCGAGCCCGGATGCGTGGGTGGCCGAAAACCCGGGCGCCGTTCTCGCTGGGGAAGTGGGGGAAGCTCGTCAACGTCGTGGCGATCGTGTGGGGCCTGGCGATGCTCCTCAACTTCCTGGCGCCGTCATCGGCGAGCTCGGCGTTCGACCCGAACGCCTCGGGCGCCAACTACCTGCGCATCTTCTCGAACCCGAAGCCCATCCAGACCGACTACTACGTGGAAGGTCAGCAGCTCGTCGACTACAAGATCGACTTCCTGAACAAGATCCCCCTCATCTGGACCGTCTTCGCGTTGGTTATCGTCATCGGCGTCGTCTACTACTTCATCGCACAGCGGAAGAAGCCGTATGAGGCGGTGGTTCCTCCCGACGAAGACCTCGCCGGTATCGTCTCGGTCTAACCTCACATCGAGGGGGCAGGGGGCGGCCGCAGGCCGCCCCCTCCGCGCGTCCGTGCCATCATCTGCGGCGATGAGGATCGTGACGAGTCCAAGGGCCGCCGACTACATCGGGGAACACGGTGGCTCCGTGTGGGTGTGGTTGGACCCGCACCGCGGGCTCGTCGGCTCGTACGTATGGCTCGAGGCGCATTGCCAACCGCCCAGATCCAGCCGACGCACGAGGTTCACCCGCGCTTCCCGTCGTCCCCATGGGTTCAGGCGGGTGGAGCAGGACGGGATCGTGATCCACTACGACTTCGGGAACATGAACGAGCCCGAGGAGCTCCAATTCGATCGCAAGGGATGGCGGCGAGGCACCCAACGCCTCGAGGCCTACTGGAACGGTTCGGTATTCGTCGGCGACGATATCCCGCCGCCGGGCGGATGATCGGAGGGAACACACCGGACACGGAGGTCCGCGCATGGAAGTGCGCTCGACAGCTAAGGCAGCGGCGCTCGTTCGCGAACGAGGCGGCCGCCTGTTCGTGTGGCCGGACCGGCAGCGGTGCTGTCAGGGAGCCACATACCTCCTCACGGCAAGTGACCCGCCCCCCGGCAAGACGTTCAGACCCGTAGAGGGTCCGCATGGGTTCGAGCTCTGGTTTGATCCCGCCTGCCTGCAGCCGCCGGACGAGCTCCACCTCGACGTCCGTGGGTGGCGCACCAAACGCGTCGAGGCGTACTGGAACGGCTGCGTGTTCGTGGTCTAGGCCCTGATGCGCTCGCCCTTGGGGTCGTAGAGGGGCTCGTCCGCGACCGAGGAGTCGATCCACTCGCCGAAGACCTCGACCTCCAACGAGGTGCCGGTGACCGCGAGCTCCGAGGGCAGGTACGCGTACGCGATGCTCGCGCCCACCGTGTAGCCGATACCGCCCGAGGTCACGCGCGCGACGATGTCGTCCCC
>JBKPRY010000046.1:0-2645 GCA_046734755.1 Actinomycetota bacterium
CCATCGTGTACGGGAGGAGGTGGCCCGGGGTGATCCGATCCGAGAGGAACGCGAGCCGAGCGCCGTCGGACGACCACGCCGGGCTCCGGTCGCTCCACGCGCCGTCCGAGACCGGGACGGGTGTATCGGAGTCCCGGTCGACGAGGTAGAGGTCGCTCGGCGGGTGCGAGCCGACGTCCGCGACGGTGGCGTGCAGCGCGAACGCGACCGTCGATCCATCCGGCGAGAACGCGAGCTCTGCGGGGGTCCGAACGTCGAGCAGGCGCTCGTCGATCGGGCTGTGAGATCCCCCGACAGTCATGGTGCGAGAGCCTAGCGGGACGCCTAGACTCCCGAACGGCGGTCAGGGCCGGCGTCACCCCGCTCGCTCCTCCGCCCGCGGTGCCAGCGACAGCATCCGGTCATGCGGAGCGACGAGCAGGTCACGAGGAGCTGCTCGGGAATCGGGCTCATGTCGTGAGCGTATCCGCACATGCGGACAGAGCATCGCGCGACGGGAGATCGAACCCGCGAACGAGGACGAGCGCTAGCTAGTCTTCCCCGTGGCCGTTGGCTTCCCCGTGCGGCGGTGGCCCGTGTTTGTCCTCGCCGGTCTCGCCGGTCGGGCCGGTCGGGGCAACCTCGCCGAGGACACCCTCGTCCTGCAAGGCCGCCACCACGTCGGCGATCGACGCGTCGACCGCATCGGCGGCAGGGGGCGTGATCTCCCCCTCCTCGACCGTCTTGGCGAGCTCCTCCTCGAGGTGCTGGAGCGACTCGCCTAGCTTGTCGGAGTCGCCCTCGCGGTACGCGTCGAGCAGCTCGTTGGCCTTCTTGGTGAGCTCATCGACGGCATGATCGGAGATGTCGTCGCTTGCTTGCGCGGACGCGATCGCCGAGACCAGGCCCGACCATGCGTTCGCGAATGTCACGGGGGTGTCGGGCGGGAGCGAGTCCTGGGCGTCCTGCTGCGCGGCGTCGCGCAGCTCGGCCTTCGGACGCCAGGGATCGTTCGTCGCCGCGATCAGCACTCCGGTCACGCCGAGCAGCAGCGCGACGACGACCGCGGCGATCAGCCACGGCCGGCGACTCCGAGGCTTCCAACGAGGGCGCGCGTGCGAGGGCGCGGGACGCCGCGAACCGAGCCCGCCGCCAGCGCTACCGGGCGCCGCGGCCTCCGACTCGGTCGTCGCCTCGTCGCCACCGACGGCGGCGATCGCGCCGACGGGGGCGACCGGCTGTGTTTCGGCGGCGCCGACAGGGGCGACCGGCTGTGTTTCGACGGGGGCGACCGGCTGTGTCTCGGCGGCGCCGACGGTCTCGAGCCGCATCGTGTCGCCCCCCTGCGCGAGCGGGACGGCGAGCAGGGCGGCCTCGAGCTCGGCCGCGGATGCGAACCGGCGCTTCGGTTCCTTCTCGAGGCATCGCAGGACGACGTCCTCGAGCTCGGGCTGGACGGGCGCGATCGTAGAGGGCGGCGGCGCGTCCTCGTTGACGTGTCGGTACATCGTCGCGATCGGCGTGTCGGCGCTGAACGGGACGTGGCCGGTCAGCATCTCGTACAGGACGCACCCCAGCGCGTAGAGGTCCGCGCGCTCGTCGACGGGCTGGCCGCCCGCCTGTTCGGGCGAGAGGTACGCGGTGCTTCCGAGCACCACGCCAGTGTTCGTCAGCGTGTCCGAACCCGCCGCCCTCGCGATGCCGAAGTCCACGACCTTGACGCCGCCGTTCGGGAGCAGCATCACGTTCCCCGGCTTGATGTCACGGTGGATCAGACCGCGCGCGTGCGCGGCGGCGAGCGCGCGTGCGATGTCGACGGCGACGGCCACGGCGTCGGCCGACGGCATCGGGCCCTCGCGGCGGAGCCGGTCGGCGAGCGTCTCGCCCTCGACGAGCTCGGTCACGATGAAGTGGGTGCCGTCGTCCGACCCGCTGTCGAACACGGCGACGATGTTCGGGTGGCTCAGCCCGGCGGCGGCGCGGGCCTCGCGCCGGAAGCGCTCGACGAAGTCGCTGTCGCGATCGAACGGGGGCGCCAAGACCTTGATCGCCACCTGGCGATCGAGCTGCCGGTCGAGCCCCTGATGGACCCGGGCCATCCCACCTTGGCCGAGCACCGGGCCGAGCTCGTACCGGTCGGCGAGGACGTGCCCGATCACACCGTCTTTCTGCGGCACAGACCTGAGGTTACCCGCGGGGGCACGCCCGTACTCGTGGCGCCTCGCGGGTCAGCCGGCGCCCACGCCCCGACCTCGTCCTCCGCGGAGTTACGTTCGGGGCGCGAGCGCCGCTCGCGCGGACAGGCCCCGAAGCGCGTCGAGCATCCGGTCGACGTCGGCCTCGCTCGACAGGTAGTTGACGATCCCCGCCCGCAGGTAGGTGGCGCCCCGGATCTTCGTCGTGGAGACCCACGCCTCGCCGCTGGCCTCGAGCGCGAGCTGCAGCCGGTCCTGGTAGGCGTCGAGCGCGTCGCCCTCGAGGCCCTCGGGCAGGTGACGGAAGCACACGACCGAGAGCTCGGGCTCGTCCGGGACGACCTCGAAGTCCGGCGCCTCCCGGCATCGCCCGACGAGGTACGCGGCGAGGTCGACGTTGTGCTCGATCAGCCGGGCGAACCCCGAGGTCCCCACGTGCTTCCACGAGAGCCAGAGCTTCAGCGCCCGGAA
>JBKPRY010000047.1:0-2254 GCA_046734755.1 Actinomycetota bacterium
GGTACAAGGAGGGAACTCGCGTCTTTGCGGAGGCGCTCGAGGGGATCACCGACATGGAACTCGACGCACGTTCCGAGCCGGAGGAGTGGACAGCTCGGGAGGTCGTCCATCACATGGCCGACAGCGAGATGACGTCGGCGATCCGGCTGCGTCGGCTGATCGCCGAGGACGCGCCGACGATCCAAGGCTATGACCAGGAGGAGTACGCCCAGCGCCTCTTTTACGGGGAGCGCCCGATCGAGGGGTCATCGGAGGCGGTTGCCGCCGCCCGGCGGACGACGGGCGACATCCTCGACCGGCTCACCGATGAGCAGTGGGCGCGAACTGGGACACACACGGAGAGCGGCCCCTACGGCGTAGAGGCGTGGCTCGAGATCTACGCGGCCCACGCCCATGATCACGCCGATCAGATCCGCCGGGCTCGGGAGTCCGCTCACCTCGGTTGACGCCTCGGGCGCGTGAGGCTCCGGTTGGTCGAGCCCGTTAGCCGCGGATCCGGCCGGCGAGGACCTCGAGGACGCGCCACGCGAGGTCGGGCTCGGCCCGCAGTGCGCTTTTGAAGGTGTCCTGTGACAACGCGACGCAGCGGAGACGGGTCTCGGCGATGACGTCGGCGGTCCGGGGCCTCCCGTCGAGCATCGCCACCTCGCCGAAGAACTGGCCGGCCCCCAACCTGGCGACCTCTCGCCCGTCCCGAACGACCCGGGCAAACCCGCTGAGGATCACGAACGCGTCCCCGCCGCGCTCCCCCTGTCGGATCACCGTCTCCCCGGGCTCGAACACGTGTTCCTCGCCGGCGGACAGCAGCATCTCGCGCAAGGCCGGCGGGAGCGCGCCCAGGACCGAGCCCTCGGGCGCCGAGAGCGCCTCGTAGTGGCCGCCGTGGAACAGAAGCGGGCTCCCCTGCCCGTAATGGGCGTACTCCACGTGCGCGAGGAACAGCGAGTGGTCGCCGCCCCAGTACGAGCGCGTGACCCTCGCGACCAGATGCGCGAGGGCGCCCTCGACGAGCGGCGTCTCGCGGACGATGTCGAAGCTCGGCTCGGGCCCGGTGCCACCCGGCCGCCCGGCGAAGCGATCGGACAGTGCCTCCTGATTCTCGGAGAGCACGCTGATCCCGATCCGCTTGCCCTCGTTCAACAACGCGTGCATCTTCGCGCGACCGTCGACCGAGATCAGCACGAGGGGCGGCCGGAGCGAGACCGACATGAACGCGTTGGCCGTCATGCCGTGCACTTGGTCCGCGGAGGTCGTCGTGATGACCGTGACCCCCGTCGCGAACATCCCGAGCGTCCGTCGGAACGCGAGGACCGGGTCCTCACCCTCCTCGCCCTCGATCTGCATCTCGTCGGGTGGTGGGGTCTCCTCCCACGCGCCTGCGGCGAGCGCGTCGGCTGCCCAAGACGGGAACGCACCGATCGGGAGGTCGAACTCGACGGGCCCGTCGTCCCGCCGGCTCATGCCGCTAGCTCCAGGGGAAGGGTGAGTGGCTCACGGGGTGGAGCTTCCCCTCGGCGTACCTGGAGAACCGGAACGGCTCGAACAACGCCTGCCGCTCCCCGAGCACCTCCTTCGCGGCCAGTGCGCCGACGCCGATCATCTTGTAGCCGTGGTTCGAGTCCGCGATCACGTGCACGTTCTCCCGGAACGTATCGAACACGGGGAAGCTGTCGGGAGTGAACGCGCCGATCCCGCCGGTCGGCGCCCGGCGGTAGAGTCCGCGCTTGCCCTCGAACCGCTTGTGGCAGTGCGCGAGCGCCGACGTCCACATCCGCTCGAACTCCTCGCCGACGACGAACTCACTGCTCTCGGGCCCGTAAGGGTCGACCGCCACGTCGTCGGCCGGCAGCTCGACGACCCAGGGCATCGCGCCACCCTGGACGCCGCCGAAGTTGAAGTCGGGCTTGTAGTAGATGCCCCAGAGCTCGTCGGTCACGAGCGAGCCGTCGATGTCGTCCAGTAAAGGGGCGTCGGTATCGAGGTGCACGACCGGCGGCAGGTTGCCGTCGTTGTCGAGGAGGTACGAGGGATCGACGCCGAGCGTCCCCTCGACCAGGCACCAGTAGGTCCACATCGGCCGCTCGTGGTCCCGCCCGTCCCGTCCCCTGACCGTGACGGTTCCCGGCAAGTCGAGCATGTGCCAGAGGTCGCGCACCCATGGGCCCGCGGCGACCACGACCTGCTCACACGCGATGTTGCCCCGGTCGGTGACGACCCTCGAGACCGCGCCCCCGTCGCTCTCGAAGCCGGTCAC
>JBKPRY010000048.1:0-1653 GCA_046734755.1 Actinomycetota bacterium
AGCCTCGAGACCTCCTGACCGCCGCGCAGCACGCGCTCCATCACCACGCCGATCCCCGGCGCGTAGAACTTGTGCTCGAGGATCTGTGGCTCGAGCGGCGTGGTGTCCTCCGTCACCAGGATCTGGTCCAGCGATCCGTACGGCACGGTGACGCTCTCGTCGAGCGCCACGACGGTACCGACGTCTTCCGCCTCCCCCTTGAGGAACTCCTGGTGGTAGCTCTCACCGACGGCCGGCTGCGCGAGCATGACGACACCGGGCTGCGCGCCGTCCACGCCGGCCTCCCACGACCCCGTCGTCGAGGAGACCTTCCCGTTGGCGTACTCGGCCGTGTCCTCGCCGAAGTACCAGACGTTGCCGAACCGATCCTGCGCATACCAGTCGAACGTGTCCTCGGCCAGGTCGCCGTTCGCCGAGAAGACCTGGTCGTGCACCACGGTGGTCCTCACGCCGAGGATGACCTTCGTGCGATCGGTGACGAGGACCACGTTGCGTTCGCGCTGCCCGTCCGACACGCCCTCGAACACCGTCCTGGTCCCGGGCATGAACGGCATGTACGGGTTGTCGATCACCGGGACGAAGTCCTCGGGGGGCGGCAGGTCGGGCCGATACGGCTGGCCCTGCACGACCGGCGCGGGATTCGCGACGACCTCCGCCGACGGGCTCGGGACCGGAGACGGGCTCGGGACCGGAGAGGGGCTCGGGACCGAGGATGGGCTCGAGGCGACGGGCTCCGGCGAGGTCGGGTTCGAGGACGGCTGCGATCCCCCACACGCGCCCGCCACGAGCGCGAAGCCCGCGAGGACGATCGTCGTTCGTGCGCGTCGTGCGTTCATCGGATCACTCCTTTACGTGCGGCATCGCTCGCAAGGGTGCCGCACGAGCGATGAGAGCACCGTGAGACGTGGAGCGGTCGCCCTCAGCTGGGGATCGACAGGACCACCACGGCACCGCCGTCCGGGAGATTCGCGGCCTCGGCCGTCCCGCCGTGCGCCTCCGCCACCGCGGCCACGATCGCGAGACCGAGACCCGTGCCGCCCCCCGGTCGGGACCTCGACGCGTCCGGGCGCGCGAAGGCCTCGAACGCGACGGGGAGGAACTCGGCCGGGAAGCCGGGACCGTCGTCTCGCACCTCGAGCCGCAGGGACCCGTCGTCGCGCTCGGCGGCGACGCTCACCCGGCCGCCGGGAGGGACGTATCGCAGGCCGTTGTCGAGCAGGTTCCCGAGGGCCTGGCGCATGCGCAGCTCGTCCAGGTCGGCCCGGAGCTCGGCGGAGACCCGGACGTCGATGCCGACGCCGCGTTCGGAGGCGCGCGCGGCGAACGAGTCGACGGTGCCGCCCACCATCTCCGCGACGTCGACCGGCTCGCGCCGGATCGGTAGACGGCCGCGGTCCGAGCGCGCGAGCACCAGCAGGTCGTCGGCGAGCCGCGCCAACCGATCGGCCTCCTCGGACGCGCTGCGGAGCGCGAGCTCCAGCTCGTCCGACGTGCGCGAACGACGGAGAGCGAGGTCGAGCTCGGCCTTCAGGTTGGACAGAGGCGTCCGGAGCTCGTGGCTCGCGTCGTCCACGAAGCGCCGCTCTCGTTCGATCGCCTCCTCCAGCCGGCCGAGCATCGCGTTCAGCGTCTCGGCCAGTCGCGCCAGCTCGT
>JBKPRY010000049.1:0-12243 GCA_046734755.1 Actinomycetota bacterium
AGCGACGACGAGGTGCTCGCCTTCTGCCGGTCGCTCGTGCAGGAGATGGCCGAGCACGGGACGACGTCGCTCGAGCTCAAGACCGGGTACGGGCTCTCGGTCGAGGCCGAGCTCCGGCAGGCCCGCCTCGCCCGGCGGCTCTCCGAGGAGGCGCCGCAGACGTGTTCGGTCACGCTGCTCGCGTGCCACGCCGTGCCCGAGGGCATGGAGCGCGCCGACTGGGTCCGCATCGTCTGCGACGAGCTGATCCCCGCGGCCGCGCGCGAGCGTCTCGTGGACGCGGTCGACGTCTACGTGGAGGACATCGCGTTCTCCGTCGACGACCTCGCGGAGGTCGCGCGCTGCACGTCGGACGTCGGGCTCCCGCTCCGCTGCCACGCCGACCAGCTCGGGCCCTCGGGCGCTGCCGAGGCGGCCGTCGCGCTCGCCGCAAGGAGCGCAGACCATCTCAATCACGTCTCCGCGACGGGGATCGCCGCGCTCGGCGGCGCCCCCGCAACCGTCGCCGTCCTCCTTCCGACCTCGACCTTGTTCCTGGGCTCGTCGCCGCCCGATGTCCGAGCCCTGCTGGACGCCGGCGCAGCGGTCGCGATCGCGACCGACTTCAACCCCGGAACCTCGCCGGTGCTCTCGATGCCCGAGGCGATCGCGACCGCGTGTTCGCTCTACGGACTCCGGCCGCTCGAGGCGCTCGCGGCCGCCACCGCAAATGCATCTACTGCGCTTGGTCTGGCGCCGCAGCGGGGTACGCTTTCGCCCGGCAGGCCCGCCGACCTCGTGGTCCTCGACGGCGACGCCTTCCGGCTGGTGCCGTACCGGCCGGGCCACAACCCGGTGGTCCGGACGTTCATCGACGGCGAGAGGGTTGGAGGACGTTGAAGCGGGTTGCCGGGTTCCTGCTGGTCGTCACGGTCGTGCTGCTCGTCCCGAACGCGGTCTCCGCCCAGACCGGCGTCACGATCACCCTGTCGGCGTCCTCGGGCACGATCACGTTCGGCGAGCACGTGAGGCTCTCGGGCTCGTCGACGGGGGCACCCACCGGTTCCACGGTCCAGATCCGCAACGCCGCCGACATGCCGGTCGCCTCGGTGACCACCGACGCGGCAGGCGATTTCTCGGCCCAGTTCAAGCCATCGGGGTCCGACAGCTACGTAGCCGTGCTCGGGGATGGCGTGAGCCGACCCGTGACCGTCGGGGTCCGCGCGGTGGTCTCAGCTCGGATGGGACAGGTCCGGTTGTTCGACCACGTCGTGGTCCGCGGCACGGTCGATCCCGCGCGGCCCGGCTCGGCCGCCGTGGTCGAACTGACCAAGGACGGCCGAACCGTCGAGACCCGCACCGTCACGATGGGCGCGGCCGGCGGGTTCAGGGCGAGGTTCACCGTCCCGAAGCCAGGTACGTACCGCGCGAGGGCGTCGTTCTCGGCACCCGACCTCCTGAGGGACGCCGCGTGGACCCCTGCCGATGCCACCCCACTTCCGCGTCTGTCATCGGGTTCGTCGGGTCGCTTCGTCAGGCTGCTCGAAGGGCGGCTCGTCGACCTTCACTACCGGCTCGTCGGGACGAAGGACGGCCGGTACGACTCCCGAACCGCCGACGCCGTCATCGCGTTCCACAAGGTTCAGCGCATGGACCGTTCGGACGCGGTGAGCGTGGCCACCTGGCACCGGCTCGCGGTTCCGATCCAACCCCACGCGCGCCGCGAGTGGCAGGGCTTCCATTTCGAGGTCGACCAGACGAAGCAGGTGCTCTATACGGTGGAGGACGGCGACATCACGAACGTGCTTCACGTCTCGACCGGAGCGGGCGGCCTGACCCGCGACGGCGCGTTCAGCATACGGGCGAAGATCGCGGGCTTCAGCCCGAACCGCCTCTACTACCCGAGCTACTTCGATGGATACCGGGCCCTTCACGGCTGGCCCGAGGTGCCCACCTACGCCGCCAGCCATGGCTGTGTTCGGATCCCGTATTGGAACGCGAAGTGGGTGTACGGCCTCGCCGACTACGGCACCCCCGTCGTGATCTACCACTGATCGCATCCGGACGCGATCAGTCGAGTCGACCCAGCCTTTCCTCCACCGACTCGAGCAATCCGCCCGTGCGCAGGAGATCCATCACGGCCGCGATGTCCGAACCGAGCTCGCGGTCGGCGTCGAGGAACGCGACGCGCTCTCGGATGACACCCCGAGCGGCCCCCGTCGCCTCGGCCGGCTCGAGCGGCGCGCGCAGGTCGAGCGCCTGTGCCGCCACCAACGCCTCCAGTGCGATCACGACCTCGGCGTTGGAGACCACGTCGCGCGCGTGGCGGGCGGCCGTCATCCCCATGCTCACGTGGTCCTCCTGCCCCGCGCTCGAACCGATCGAGTCGACCGAGGCGGGATGGGCGAGCGTCTTGCACTCGGACACGAGCGACGCGGCCGTGTACTGCACCAGCATGAAGCCCGAGTTCAGGCCGCTCTCGGCGACCAGGAACGGTGGGAGCCCGTTGTTCCGCGCCGGATCGAGCAGCCGGTAGAGCCTCCGCTCGGCGATGCTCGCGAGCGGGACGAGCGCCGCGGCGAGCGCGTCGAGCGCGACCGCGACCGGTTGGCCGTGGAAGTTTCCCCCCGAGAGCACCTCGTCGTCGTCCGGCAGCACGATCGGGTTGTCCGAGACCGCGTTCGCCTCGACCTCGAGGACGCCGTGGACGAACCGGAGCACCTCGCGCGTAGCCCCGTTCACGTGCGGCGAGCATCGGAGGGAGTACGCATCCTGGACGAGGTGCGGGCTGTCGCGGTGCGACGCGACGATCGGGCTCCCCTCGAGCAACCGGCGGAGGTTCGATGCGGAGGCGACCACGCCCGGGTGGGGCCGGAGCGCCGTGAGCCGCTCGTCGAAGACTCGGTCCGAGCCGAGCGCCGCCTCCACGCTCATCGCGGCCGTCACGTCGGCCGTCCGGACGAGCCGTTCGGCGCGCGCGACCGCGAGGATCCCGATCGCGAGCATCCCCTGCGTCCCGTTGACGAGCGCGAGTCCCTCCTTGGCCTTGAGCTGGAGCGGTTCGAGCCCGGCGGACCGAAGGACATCGCCGGCGGGCCGAGGTGTTCCCTCGACGAGCAGCTCGCCGCGGCCGACGAGCGGGAGCGCGAGGTTTGCGAGCGGGGCGAGGTCGCCCGAGGCGCCGAGCGATCCCTGCTCGGGCACGACGGGGATCAGGTCGCGGTTCAGCATCTCGACCATGCGCTCGACGACCCCGGCTCGCACGCCCGAGTGCCCCAGCGCGAGCACGTGCGCGCGGAGCAGCAGCATCGCGCGCGCCTCCTCGCGCGAGAGCGGCGGTCCGACGGCGGTCGCGTGCGAACGCACGATCCCGAGCTGGAGCTCGTTCGCCTGGTCCGGTTCGATGCGCTCGTTGGCGAGCGACCCGAACCCGGTGGTCACGCCGTACACCGTTTCGTTGGACGAGACGGCGCGTTCGATCACGTCGCGCGCGGCACCGATCCTGCCCGACGCCGCCGAACCGAGCTCGACCTCCGCGCCGAGCGCCGCCTCGACGACGTCCTCGAGCGAGAGCGGCTCCCCGACCCGGATCGGCACGGCGCAAGGCTACGGAGGGCGCCCATCGGCGGCAAGCCGCGACCTGGTCGTAGGCTGATCGGAGATGTCGGGGCCGTGGGACGATCTCGAGCAGGGCGGTACGCCGCAGCGCTCGGGAACGTCGCCCGACCATCGCACACGGGGCGGGTTCACCGTCTTGCTGCGAGGAGCCACTAGACGCTGTCCGCGCTGCGGCTCGGGACGGCTCTTCTCGAGCTGGTTCAAGATCCGCGACCGGTGCCCCAGGTGCGGCCTCAGGCTCGAGCGCGAGGAGGGCGGGTTCCTCGGCGCGATGACGCTCAACTACCTGTTTACGGCGTTGGTCTGGCTCATCGTCCTCGTCGCGTGGCTCGTCCTGGATCTCCCCGACCTCCACGTGCCGGCGCTCACGATCACGTCGATCGCGATCGCGGCGCTCGTTCCGCTGGTGTTCTGGCCGTTCTCCAAGACGATCTGGGCGAGCGTCGATTTCCTGATCTACCGGACGAGTCCGGACTACGGCTCGCGCGAGGCCGCCGACCGCTCGAGCGGCAACGGCGGCCGCTCCTGAGCTACTCGCGCCAGGGCAACCGGACGCCGCGTTCGGCGGCCACGGCGAGCGCCTCCTCGTACCCCGCGTCCGCGTGCCGCATCACGCCGGTCCCCGGGTCGGTCGTGAGCACGCGTTCGAGCCGGGCGGCCGCGTTCTCGCTCCCGTCGGCAACCACCACCATGCCGGCGTGGATCGAGTAGCCGATCCCCACGCCGCCGCCGTGATGCACGCTCACCCAGTGCGCGCCGGCCGCGGTGTTCACGAGCGCGTTGAGGATCGGCCAGTCCGCGATCGCGTCCGACCCGTCCCTCATCGCCTCCGTCTCGCGGTAGGGCGAGGCGACGCTCCCACTGTCGAGGTGGTCGCGCCCGATCACGATCGGCGCCGAGAGCTCGCCGCTCGCGACCATCTCGTTGAACCGCAGGCCTGCCTTCGCCCGCTCGCCGTAGCCGAGCCAGCAGATCCGCGCCGGCAGTCCCTGGAACGCGACCCGCTCTTCCGCCATCTCGATCCAGCGGTGGAGCCGAGCGTTCTCCGGGAAGAGCTCGGCGACCGCGCGGTCGGTCTTCGAGATGTCCTCGGGGTCGCCAGAGAGCGCCGCCCAACGGAACGGGCCCTTGCCCTCGCAGAACATCGGCCGGACGAACGCCGGCACGAAGCCGGGGTATGCGTACGCGCGCTCGTGCGCGAGCCCGCCGGCCTCGGCACCCGCTCGCAGGTTGTTCCCGTAGTCGAACACCACCGCGCCACCGTCCAGGAAGCCGTCCATCGCCTCGACGTGTCGCGCCATGGACTCGAACGAACGCCGCTCGTACCCGGCGGGATCGTGCTCCCGCAGCCGAGCGGCCTCGTCCGGCGTCAACCGTGCCGGCACGTACCCGCCGAGCGGATCGTGGGCGCTCGTCTGGTCGGTCACCAGGTCCGGCTCGAACCCGCGGGCGAGCAGCTCGGGCAGGACCTCGGCGCAATTGCCGACGACCCCGATCGAGATCGCCTCGCGGGCCGAACGCGCCTCGTCCACCCACCGCAGTGCCTCGTCGAGGTCGTCGCTCTCACGGTCGAGATAGCGCGTCTTGATGCGACGCTCGATCCGTGCCGGATCGATCTCGACGCACAGGGCGACGCCCCCGTTCATCGTCACGGCGAGCGGCTGGGCGCCGCCCATCCCGCCGAGCCCGCCGGTGAGCGTCACGGTCCCCGCGAGCGACCCGCCGAACCGTTGCGTCGCGGCCTCGGCGAACGTCTCGTACGTCCCTTGCAGGATGCCCTGGGTCCCGATGTAGATCCAGGAACCGGCCGTCATCTGGCCGTACATCGTGAGCCCGGCGTGCTCGAGCTCCCGGAACGTGTCCCACGTCGCCCACCTGGGCACGAGCATCGAGTTCGAGATCAGCACCCGCGGCGCCATCTCGTGGGTCCGAAAGACGCCGACCGGCTTGCCGGACTGCACGAGCATCGTCTCGTCGTCCCCGAGCGTTCGGAGCGTCCGCACGATCGCGTCGAACGCCTCCCACGACCGGGCGGCCTTCCCCGTCCCGCCGTAGACGACGAGATCCTGGGGACGTTCGGCGACGTCGGGGTCGAGGTTGTTCATGAGCATCCGCATCGCGGCTTCCTGGGGCCACGAGCGGCACGAGAGCTCGGTGCCGCGGGGTGCTCGGATCTCGCGAGCGCTCACGCTCGCGATGATAGGACGGGACGCCTGCGGCGGCTCAGGCCGGTTGGGTGGTGGTCCTCGGCCGCGCCAGGACCTCGCCGATGCGCGCGAGGAGCTCCGGCGTGTCGAACGGCTTGATCACGTAGTCGTCGGCGCCGACCGCGAACCCCTCCAGCCGGTCTGCCGACAGACCCCTGGCCGTGAGCAGGATCACCCGGGCGGCGGCGGTGCGTTCGTCCATCCGCAGCCGGCGTGTCAGCTCGAAGCCGTCCATGTTCGGCATCATCACGTCGGCCAGGATCAGGTCCGGGCATCGCTCCTGGGCGAGCTCGAGCGCGCGATCACCGCTCCCAGCCGTGCGGACGTCGTAGCCGGCGGCCGTGCATTCGATCTCGAGCAGGCGGGCGATGAACGCATCGTCGTCGACGACGAGCAGGGAGGTCCCCGCGGGCCCGTGGAACGGTGCCTTGAGCGCGTCGGTGCCCATCACTCATCAATCGGCACGTCGGGCGTCGGGATGAAGCTCCTGGGTCCTCTCGAGACGAACGGCTCTGGAGAACGGGTGGCGCCGTTCGTGGGAGGATGAGCCGACGCGGCCCCCCGGAGGGCGGTCGGAGAAGCAGCCGGAGAACAGATGGACGTACTCGACACGGTGCTCGACGCGGTCGGCGACACGCCGCTCGTCCGCCTGGACAAGGTGGCCCGGAGCGTGCGGCCGACGGTGCTGGCCAAGCTCGAGATGCTCAACCCCGGAGGGAGCGTCAAGGACCGCATCGGCCTGCGGATGATCGAGGCGGCCGAACGCGAAGGCCACCTGAGGCCGGGGGGCACGATCGTCGAGCCGACCTCCGGCAACACGGGCCACGGGCTCGCGATCGCTGCCGCGATCCGCGGCTACCGGTGCATCTTCGTGATGCCCGACAAGATGAGCCAGGAGAAGATCTCGCTGCTGCGGGCGTACGGCGCCGAGGTGGTGATCTGCCCTACCGCCGTCCCGCCCGAATCCCCCGAGTCCTACTACCGCGTCGCCGACCGCCTCGCGGAGGAGATCCCCGGGGCATTCCAGCCGAACCAGTACTTCAACCCCGAGAACCCGGCCGCGCACTACGAGACCACCGGCCCCGAGGTCTGGCGCCAGACCGACGGGACGATCGACGTGCTGGTGGCGGGCGTTGGAACCGGCGGAACGATCTCGGGGGCGGCCCGGTACCTGAAGGAGCAGAAGCCGGACCTGCTCGTGGTCGGGGCAGATCCCGAGGGGTCGATCTACTCGGGCGACGTCCACCCCTACCTGACCGAAGGCATCGGCGAGGATTTCTGGCCGACGACGTTCGACCCGTCACTCGTGGACCGCTACGTGCGCGTCTCCGACCGGGACGCGTTCCGGATGGCGAGACGGATCACGCGGGAGGAGGGGATCCTGGTGGGCTCGTCCTCCGGGACGGCGGTCGTCGCGGGGCTCACGGTCGCCGCCGAGCTCCCGGCCGAGACCACCATGGTCGTGATCCTGCCCGACACGGGCCGCAACTACCTCTCCAAGGCGTACTCGGACACGTGGCTCCTGCAGTACGGCCTGATGGAACGCCCAGAGATCGTGCGTGTCGAGGAGGTCCTGTCCTCCAAGCACGGGCACGTCCCGCCGCTCATCACGGTCAACGCTCGCGACAAGGTCCGCCAAGCGATCGACGTCCTGCACGAGTTCAACATCTCGCAGGCCCCCGTGGTCCGTGAAGACGGCGTCGACGTCGCGCACTTCGTCGGCGGCGTGCATGAGAACGCGCTCCTTGACCGGATCTTCCGCGACCCCGACGCCTTGCAGGCCGATGTCGCCGAGATCATGGGGCCGCCGATCGGCCTGGTCGAGTTCGACGCGCCGATCGAGCTCGCGTTCGAGACGCTCCAGCACGGTCCCGCCGTCCTGATCGAGAAGGCGGGGCAGGTCCTCGGCGTCCTGACCCGCAGCGACCTCCTCGAGTTCCTGGCGCACCGATCCCGCGTCTGACGTGCGCGCGCTGGGGATCGACGTCGGGGTTCGCAAGGGTCTGGACCTCGTGCTGCTCGACCATGACCGGGCGGTGCTGGACACCGCGCGACACGTCAGCGTGGACGACCTGCACAAGCTCGTCCCGGACTTCGGCCCCGACGTGGTGGCGATCGACGCGCCGCCCGCCTGGGCATCCTCCGGCCGCTCCCGCCTGACCGAACGCGAGCTCCGGTGGTTCGGTATCCAGTGCTTCAACACGCCCTCGGATCCGAAGATGGCCGAGCATCCGTTCTTCGAGTGGATGACGATCGGCTTCCAGGCGTTCCGCGTGATCGAGGACGCGTTCCCCCGGTATCGCAGTGGCGCGGTGCAGGGCTCGGCGATCGAGGTGTTCCCGCATGCGACGGCGGTGGTCCTGTCGGGGTTCCTCCCACCGAAGGGCATGAGTCCCCACGCGTGGCGGCGGACGGTGTTGCGCGCGCAGTCGGTCGACGGGGCGGCCCTCCGATCGACCGACCAGGTCGATGCGGCGCTCGCGGCACTCACCGGCCTGTTCGCGCTCGAACGCCGGTTCAGCGCCCCCGGCGATCCGAAGGAGGGCAAGATCGTTCTGCCCTCCGCCACGCTCCCCGCCCGGCCGTACCGCCGTGCCACCGCTCCCGTCCGCTCGCGCGAGCAGCCGCCGCTGCCGGGGCTCGCGCCCTGCACTTGCGGCGACCCGGCCTGCACCGCGCTCACCGGTCGCGAGTTCGCGCCCGGGCACGACGCCAAGCGCAAGTCGGCGCTGTGGGCCCGCGCCCGGCAGGGGCAGGACGCCGTCGACGAGCTCAAGCGGCGAACGTGGGAGATCCCCCCCGAGATGCGATGAGTGGACGGACACCATGAGCGAGGACCCCATGCGGTTCGAGACCCGGGCGATCCACGTCGGCCAGGACCCCGAGGCAGAGTTCGGATCGGTCAACGTGCCGATCTACCAGACCTCGACGTACGCGCAACCGGCCGTCGGCAAGCCGAAGGCCTGGGACTACGCGCGGGCCGGCAACCCGACCCGCGAGGCCTTGCAGCAGGTGCTCGCCTCGCTGGAGGGAGGATCGAGGGCCCTGTGCTTCTCGAGCGGCCTCGGGGCCACCACCACCCTGCTGCTGACGCTGAAGCCGGGCGACCACGTGCTGATCTCGGACGACGTGTACGGCGGAACCTACCGGTTGCTCGCCCGGGTCATGGATCGGTGGGGCCTCGTGTTCGACACCGTGGACATGACGGATCTCGTCGCGTGCCGCTCCGTCGTACGTCAGAACACGGCGCTCGTGTGGGTCGAGTCCCCCACGAACCCCTTCCTCAAGGTGGTCGACATCGCCGCCGTGGCGGACCTCGCGCATCGCGCGGGCGCGCGCTGCGTCGTGGACAACACGTTCGCGACCCCGTACCTGCAGCGGCCCCTCGAGCTCGGCGCCGACATCGTGCTGCACTCGATGACCAAGTACCTCGGTGGGCACTCGGACCTGATCGGCGGCGCGCTGGTGATGAGCGACGACGAGCTGGCCGAGCGCCTCTCGTTCCTCGTGAACGCGGCCGGCGCCGTCCCGGGCCCGATGGACTGCTACCTCGCCCTGCGTGGCGTGAAGACGCTCGCACTGCGGATGGAGGCCCATTGTCGGGGGGCCAAACAGGTTGCTGCGTTCCTGCAGACCCATCCGGGAGTGACACGGGTGCATTACCCGGGCCTCCCCGGCCACCCGGGGTTCGAAGTTGCGGTCCGGCAGATGAAGGACTTCGGCGGCATGGTGAGCTTCGAGGTCGAAACGCGCGACGAGGCGATCCACGTGGCGGAGTCCACCGAGCTGTTCTTCCTCGCGGAGTCGCTCGGCGGCGTCGAATCGCTGATCGAGCTCCCCGGCCCGATGACGCACGCGAGCGTCTCGGGCTCGCCGGTCGAGGTGCCCGACACCTTGATCCGGCTCTCGGTCGGGATCGAGCACCCGGACGACCTGGTGGGCGATCTCGAGCAAGCGCTCGGCTGAGTGGACCGACCTTCCCAGCCCACCTCCCCATCCAGGTGCCGGTCGTCACCACGGCCGTGTGATACCGGAACTGGGCTCGAACCTGCGGCCGGGGAAGGATGGATCGTGTTGTACGGCTTGACATGAGGCTGGAGGAAGCACTCGGGACCAGGAGATAGCGATGAATCCGGCGCAGATCGTTACAGAGGCACTCGTGGTCGTGTCGATCCTCGACGGGTCGGTGGGGCACGCGGCCGTTCGCCGATGTCTGCGAGCGGCCCTGTCCGCGATGGACGGGGCTCAGGAGCAGGGGACCCTCCTCCTCCACGACACGGGGAGGATCGCGGTCGCATCCGAGGCGGCCCAGCGGATTCCGAAGGACCACCTCGAGATGCCCGTTGGCCGACTCCCCGAACGGATCGCCGAGAGGCACGCGAGCGCGTGCGGGACGATCGTGATCGCGAGCGACGGCTCCACGCTCGTCGTAGAGACGACGCGTGATGGCTCGGCCATGCTTCTCAGCGAACGGCCCTCCCGCGAGGGTATGTTGACCGCCCGCGAGATGGACGTGATGCGATGCGTCGAGGACGGACTGTCCAACACCGAGATCGCGCGCGAGCTGTGGATCCAGCCGACGACCGTGCGCAAGCACCTCGAGAACATCTTCGCCAAGCTGGGTGTTCGCAGCCGAACGGCGGCGTTGTCGAAGCTCCTCATGTCCAGGGCCAAGGCAAGCTGAGCCGGGCCACCTCCCGAAAAGATATGACGAATGTCGAATGGATTCCCCTCCCGGAGGCGACGAGGCTGTCCTCGCGCACCTAACGAGTGGTTCGACCTCGAGCGAGGTCGAGAGGAGGGTGAACCATGAGACGGAAACGTTCGATCTCGCTGGCCGTCGTCTTCGCGCTCGGCGCGGTTGCCGCGGTCATCCTGCCAAGCGCACCCGCGGCCGCACAGGTCAACGAGGTGACGAATTGGAACCGGATCGCGACGACGACGCTGGTCCAGTTCCCTGGTCCGGCAGGCGGTGCGCCGCCTGCTCTGTCGATCAACATGGCGATGGTGCAAGGCGCGGTGTACGACGCGGTCAACGCGATCGAGCCGATGCACGAACCGTACCTCCTCAAGAGGGCCTTCCCCTCGACCTCCTCGAAGGAGGCGGCCGTGGCGACCGCGGCCTTCACCATCCTCTCCAGCATCATCGCCAGGGTCCCCGATTCCATCGCGTTCCCCAACGAGGGAGCCCTGTTGACGTTCATCACCGACGAGCGCGACAAGTCCTTGGCAGTGATACCGGAGAGCCAGTCCAAGACCGACGGGATCGCGGCGGGGCTTGCGGCGGCAGAGAGGATGATCGCCGTACGGCAGGGCGACGGACGCTTCGGGCCTTCACAGTGGGACCGGAGGACCGGACCCGGTTATTGGCAGCCGCTCGTGGACGCCAACCAGATGCCGATCCTCGATCCCACGCCGTGGGTCGGGCTCGTGGAGCCGTTCCTCATGCCAACCTCCTCGTATTTCAGGAGCGAAGGGCCAAACGCGCTCACCAGCAACCAGTACGCGAAGGACTTCAACGAGGTCAAGGAACTCGGCGGCAACGGTACCCCGGGCGGGACACCTTCGGCCCGCACACCCGAACAGACGCATAACGCGGTCTTCTGGCAGAGCGCCGGGGGGCCGGTCGTCATCTTTAACCGTGTCGCCCGGGACCTGGTCGAGGACCCGAGCTACCGCGTCGACCTCGACGACAGCGCGCTGCTGTTCGGGATGCTGAACCTGTCCGTTGCCGATGCATCGATCAATTGCTGGAACGATAAGTACCACTTCGACTTCTGGCGGCCGTGGCAGGCGATCCGCGAGGCGGACACCGACGGCAACCGTAAGACCGATCCTGACACCTCATGGACGTCGCTCCTGACGGCCCCGTACCCGGAGCATCCATCCGGGCACATGTGCCAGGACGGGGCGCTCCTCACCGTGCTCCGATCGTTCTTCGGCAGCGACAAGATCTCGTTCAGCGTCACGAGCAGCCAGTTCGGCGGCGAGACGCGGGACTTCGAACGGTTCTCGGAACCCCTCAGGGAGATCACCGAGGCCCGCATTTGGGCGGGCCTGCACTTCCGCACCGCCGATGTGCAGGGGGCGGAACTCGGCGAGAACGTCGCCAACTTCGCGATGGAGAATTACTTCCAGCCCCTGGACTGACGCCGAGCAGCGGAGGGCCGCACGAGCGGCCCTCCGCCTCGGTCACTCGATCTCGAACTCGCCGTCGACGGTCGCGACCGCAACCCGGTGGATGCCCGGCTCGCCGTCGGTCAACCGGATCGGCAGCTCGTCGGCACCGAGCCACGTCCGGAGTCGCTCGGCGTCCCCGCCCACCTCGACCCACGCGATACCGGTCGCGCATACGCCGTGGCCGGCCCGAGCGCGACCGGGGTACAGCTCGTCGATGACGTCCCATGCGAGGAAGAACGGCATCCACGGCTCCCGCCGC
>JBKPRY010000050.1:0-2330 GCA_046734755.1 Actinomycetota bacterium
TACATGGACGTTTCGCCCAAGCAGATCATCTCGGTCGCGGCCGCCCTGATCCCGTTCCTGGAGCACGACGACGCCAACCGTGCCCTCATGGGCGCCAACATGCAGCGTCAGGCCGTCCCCCTGCTCCGTTCGGAGGCCCCGATCGTCGGGACCGGCGTGGAGTTCCGCGCCGCCGTCGACGCGGGGGACGTGGTCCTGGCCGAGGAGGCCGGGGTCGTGGAGGACGTCTCCGCCGACGACATCGTGGTCCGCGACCGGACCGGCTCGATGAAGACCTACAAGCTCCAGAAGTTCCGGCGGTCCAACCAGGGCACGTCGCTCAACCAGAAGCCGCTGGTCAACGAGGGTGACAAGGTCATCCGCAACCAGGTGATCGCCGACGGACCGTCCACGGAGGCGGGCGAGCTCGCGCTCGGACGCAACCTGATCGTGGCGTACATGCCTTGGGAGGGCCACAACTACGAGGACGCGATCATCATCTCGGAGCGGCTGGTCAAGGACGACGTGCTCACCTCGATCCACATCGAGGAGCACGAGGTCGACGCCCGTGACACCAAGCTCGGGGCCGAGGAGATCACCCGCGACATCCCCAACGTGTCCGAGGAGATCCTGAAGGACCTCGACGAGCGCGGGATCGTCCGGATCGGCGCCGAGGTGAACCCGGGCGACTACCTGGTCGGCAAGGTCACGCCCAAGGGTGAGACCGAGCTCACCCCCGAGGAGCGGCTGCTGCGCGCGATCTTCGGCGAGAAGGCACGCGAGGTGCGCGACACCTCTCTCAAGGTCCCGCACGGTGAGAGCGGCAAGGTGATCGGCGTCCGCGTGTTCACGCGCGAGGATGGTGACGAGCTTCCGCCCGGCGTGAACCAGCTGGTCCGTGTCTACGTGGCGCAGAAGCGCAAGATCTCCGACGGCGACAAGCTCGCCGGCCGCCACGGGAACAAGGGCGTGATCTCGACGATCCTGCCGGAGGAGGACATGCCGTTCCTCACCGACGGGACCCCCGTCGACATCATCCTGAACCCGCTGGGCGTCCCATCCCGGATGAACCTCGGGCAGGTGCTCGAGGCGCACCTGGGGTGGGCGGGCCTGGTCGGGTTCCGCAAGGACGGGCAGGACCACGAGGGCCCCGTGTACGTGTCGACCCCGGTGTTCGACGGTGCGCGCGAGCACGAGATCCTCGAGGCCATCCGCAGCGCGCACCCCAACAAGGACGGGGTCCGCCTGGTCGACGACGTCGGCAAGGCGGTCCTGTACGACGGTCGCAGCGGCGAGCCGTACGAGGAGCCGGTGACCGTCGGGGTCGCCTACATCCTGAAGCTGCTCCACCTCGTGGACGACAAGATCCACGCACGCTCCACCGGCCCCTATTCGATGATCACGCAGCAGCCCCTGGGGGGAAAGGCGCAGTTCGGGGGGCAGCGGTTCGGCGAGATGGAGGTGTGGGCGCTCGAGGCCTACGGCGCGGCCTACGCGCTGCAGGAGTTGCTGACGATCAAGTCCGACGACGTCCTCGGCCGGGTCAAGGTCTACGAGGCCATCGTCAAGGGGGAGAACATCCCCGAGCCGGGGATCCCCGAGTCCTTCAAGGTCCTGATCAAGGAGATGCAGTCGCTCTGCCTGAACGTGGAGGTGCGTTCGGCCGAGGGCGAGGAGATCGAGCTCAAGGAGACCGACGAGGACGTGTTCCGCGCGGCCGAGGAGCTCGGGATCGACCTGTCCCGCAGGGAACCGGCCGGCGCCGACTACGACTAGCAGGCCGGGTCGGCGGGGCTCAGCCGGGAGGGCTGGGGACAGAGGGGAACAGGGAAGTGTTGTACATGGTGCAGGGTGAGGTCGTGAGGAGGCCGCCTACGTGCTGGATGTGAACTTCTTCGATGAGATCCGGATCGGACTTGCCACCGCGGATCAGATCCGCGCATGGTCCAACGGCGAGGTCAAGAAGCCGGAGACGATCAACTATCGGACGCTGAAGCCGGAGAAGGACGGCCTGTTCTGCGAGCGGATCTTCGGTCCGACGCGGGACTGGGAGTGCCACTGCGGCAAGTACAAGCGCGTCCGGTTCAAGGGCATCATCTGTGAGCGCTGCGGCGTGGAGATCACGCGGTCGAAGGTCCGTCGTGACCGGATGGGCCACATCGAGCTGGCCGCCCCGGTGACCCACATCTGGTACTTCAAGGGCGTTCCCTCGCGCTTGGGGTACCTCCTGGACATCGCCCCCAAGGACCTGGAGCGCATCATCTACTTCGCGGCCTACGTCGTGACGCGCATCGACGAGGAGCGGCGGCACAAGGACCTCCCCACGATCGAGGAGGAGATCGAGTCCGAGA
>JBKPRY010000051.1:0-4491 GCA_046734755.1 Actinomycetota bacterium
TTCGCACCCCGCAGCGCGCAGGACAGGTTCGTGCACACCGACATCACGTGCTTCCCGGTCGGGCGTAGTCGGAGCATCGTGTAGAAGGACGCCACGGCCTCGACCTCTGCGGTCGTGATCCCCAGGAGCTCGCCCACCTCTCGGAGCCCGTCGCGCGTGAGCCGACCCTCCACCGACTGCATCAGGTACAGGAGCGGAAGCACCGCCGAACGCTCGCGACCGGCGGGATACCTCCCGAGGATCGCCTCCGCCGTCCGGCGCCCGCCGTCCGAGAGCACCGCCATCAGCGGTCGACCCCGCCCAGCACCGGGTCGATGCTCGCGATCACCGCGATCACGTCGGCGACCAACCCGCCCTCGACCATCTGCGGCGTCGCCTGGAGGTTGACGAACGAGGGGTCACGCATCTTCACGCGGTACGGACGGTTGCCGCCGTCGGACACGACGTAGAAGCCGAGCTCGCCCCGGGGGGACTCCACCGGGACGTAGACCTCGCCCGAGGGAACGGAGACGCCTTCGGTCACCATCTTGAAGTGATGGATCAGGGCCTCCATCGACTCCTCCATGATGTGCGTGATGTAGCGGGGTGAGTTCCCGATACCGTCGGGTCCGACCTCGAGCTGCGCCGGCCAGCGCACCTTCGGGTCCTCGACCATCACCGGGCCGGGTTCGCGCAGACGCTCCACGCACTGCTCGACGATCCGCAGGGACTGACGCATCTCCTCGATCCGCACGAGGTAGCGGGCATAGCAGTCGGCCCCGTCGTTCGTGACGACGTCGAAGTCGTAGGTCTCGTAGCCCGAGTACGGCTCGTCGCGCCGCACGTCCCGAGCCGGACCCGCGGCGCGCAGGGTCGGGCCGGTGACGCCGAGCGCGAGCGCATCCTCGGCCGAGAGCCGACCCACGCCGAGGTTGCGCTGGATCCAGATCGGGTTCCGGGTGAGCAGCGACTCGTATTCGCCGATCCGGCCCGGCATCGTCTGGAGGAAGTCTCCGATCCGGCCGAGGCCGTCGTCCGGCAGGTCCATCACGACGCCCCCGATCCGCACGTACGCGTGGTTCATCCGCAGACCGGTGGCGGCCTCGAAGATGTCGAGGATCCGCTCCCGCTCGCGGAACCCGTAGAGCATCACGCTGACGGCGCCGAGCTCCAGCCCAGACGTGGCGAGCCAGACGAGGTGTGACGCGATGCGGTTCATCTCGCAGAACAGCACGCGCAACACCTGGGCTCGCGGCGGCGCCTCGATCCCGAGCAGCTTCTCGACCGCGAGGCAGTACCCCACCTCGTTGAAGAACGGCGAGAGGTAGTCGGCGCGCGTCACGAACGTCACGCCCTGCTGCCACGTCCGGTACTCGGTGTTCTTCTCGATCCCGGTGTGCAGGTACCCGACGATCGGGGTGCACGACAGCACCGTCTCGCCGTCGAGCTCGAGCAGGAGGCGCAGCACGCCGTGGGTCGAGGGGTGCTGCGGCCCCATGTTGATGACCATCGTCTCCCGGCGCATCTCCCGGGTAGAGGCCGGCGACGGCTCGCCCACGGAGCTCGGTGCCCGGTCCGCCGTCACGACGTCCTCCGGTCGACGGGCGGGATGAATGCCCCGTGGTACCTCGTGTTCACGCCGCCGAGCTCCTCGGTCTTGCGGAGCGGCCAGCCCTCCCAATCGTCGGGCAGCAGGATCCGTCGGAGATGGGGGTGGCCGTCGAACACCACTCCGAAGAAGTCGTAGGTCTCTCGCTCGTGCCAGTCGGCGGTGGGGAACAACGCGGTCACCGATGGCACGCGCGGTTCCTCCTCCGGCAGCCCTACCTTCACCCGCAGCCGGTGATGGAGCTCGGTGGACGAAAGCTCGTACACCACCCAGAACCTGGGATCGCCACCCGGCCGGTCGGTCGCCGTCACGCTCGAGAGGAAGTCCAGCCGCAGCCCGGGGTCGTCGCGGAAGGATCCGAGCGCGGCCAGGAGATCGGATCGGCCCAACGAGACGCTCGCCTCGTCGCGCGAGACGACTACCTCCGGGTAGGACGTCCGAACGCGATCGGCGATCCCCGCTGCGTTCACGGTCGGCGCGCTCCCCGGGCGATCACGTGGCCGGCTCCTTGCGGACCTTCTCGTGCAGCCGGAGGATCCCGTACATCAGCATCTCCGGCTTCGGCGGACAGCCCGGGACGTAGATGTCGACGGGGACGATCGTGTCGACCCCCTGTACGACGGCGTAGTTCGTGAACATGCCACCGGCCGAGGCGCACACGCCCATCGAGACCACCCACTTCGGCTCGGGCATCTGGTCGTAGACGGTCCGCAGCACCGGCGCCATCTTCTGGCTCACCCGGCCGGCGACGATCATGAGGTCGGCCTGCCGGGGCGACGCGCGGAACAGCTCCATCCCCCATCGCGAGAGGTCGTAGTCGCCGGCGCCCGCGGCCATCATCTCGATCGCGCAGCATGCGAGCCCGAACGTGACCGGCCACATCGACTGCTTGCGCGCCCACCCCACCGCCCTGTCCAGCGTGGTCAGCAGCAGACCCCGCTTGAACTCCTCCTCGCCCTCCCCGGCTGCGCGGCCGGTCTGGAAGCCCTCGAGACGCTCAACCGGCACGGGCGAGCTCCTCCTCACCTTCTGGCTCACGCTCTGGCTCCCGTTCGGGCTCGGCCTCCTCCATGAGCGGCCGTTCGGCGTTCCCCCAGTCCAGGCCGCCTCGCCGCCACACGTAGACGTAGGCGACGAACACCAGGCCGATGAAGATCGCCATCTCGATCAGACCGAACAGGCCGAGCCGCCGGAACCCCACCGCCCAGGGGAACAGGAAGATCGTCTCGACGTCGAAGATGATGAACAGCATCGCGACGGTGTAGAAGCTCACGCTGAACCGCTCACCCCTGGGCAGCCGCTCGGGTTCGATCCCGCATTCGTAAGGCGCGAGCTTCGCGGGCGTCGGGCGGTTGGGCCGGAGCAACGCCGACACGCCCAGCGAGAGCACCGCGAACAGGAGCGCGAGCACGGCCAGGATCACGACCGGGAGGTACTCGGATAGCTCGCTCGCCAGAACCACCCCTCTACGACGCCTGCGCGATCCGCTCGAGGGCGTACATGATCTTGTCGCGGGTATCGCCCGTACGCCCGTCGGTGAGGTTGCCCATCAGCCGAAGCATGAAGCGCATCAACCATTCGCGCGGCAGCGCGTATTCGGTGAGCGCTCGCATCACCGGGGGATGCCCGATCGCCCGAACGAACACGTTGCCGATCCGGTAGTAGCGCCCGTATCGCTCTCGAAGCTCGGTCGGGTACAGGTGCGCCACGCCGGGCCGGTCCCTCACCAGCGCCTCGTGGATCAGCTCCGCCGCGAGCTCGCCCGCCTCCATCGCATAGGCGATCCCCTCGCCGTTGAACGGATTGATCAACCCCGCGGCGTCGCCCACGACCAACATGCCCGGTGTCGCCTGCGGCGCCCGGGAGAAGCCCATCGGCAGCGGCCCCGAGAGCACCCGCCCCTCGGCCGAGCTCTCGTTGACGTTCCACTCGGCGGGAAGCATGCGCCAGAACGCGTCGAACACTCGTTGCGCTGACAGGTCCCTGAAGTCGCGGAATGTGTTCAGCAGGCCGGCCCCCACGTTGACCGAGCCGTCGGCGAGCGGGAACAGCCAGCCGTACCCAGGCAGGATCGTGTCATCGCCCTCGCGAAGGTCCATCCAGACCTCGAGCCACGGGCCGGGGCGACGCTCGATGCGGTAGTACCGGCGCGCGGCGATCCCGAGCGGCTTCGTGGGATCGCGGCGTACGCCGGCCTGGGACGCGAACCGCGAGGAGGCGCCGTCCGCCGCGACCACGAACCGCGCACGGACCGTCGTCTCGCGGTCGTCCTCGCCCCTGATCCGAGCCCCGGTTACCCACCCGTCGTGTTGAGTCGGCGCGACGGCCTCGGTCCGCTCCATCAAGCGGGCGCCGGCCTTCTCGGCGTGGCGCGCCAGGAGCTCGTCGAACTCGGCCCGCGTCATCATCAGGCCGAAGTTCGGGAACGCCTCGAGGTCCGGCCACGGGAGCTCGAGCGTCACTCGCCGGGAGAAGATCCGCAGCCCATCGTGCCGCTCGAACCTCGGGTCGTCGGTGTCGATGCCCAGGCGCCGCAGCTGCACGACCGCGCGGGGCGTGAGGCCATCGCCGCAGACCTTCTCCCGGGGGAACGCGGCCTTCTCGACCATGAGCACGTCCAGGCCGTGGCGGGCGAGGTGATAGGCCGCGGTGGAGCCTCCGGGTCCCGCGCCGACGATCAGGGCGTCGACGTCAAGCTGCTGGCTCGTCGAGCTCGGCACGAGGTCCCCCACCGGCTTGTGAAAACTTTCACAAATGATGCTACCGACTTGTGAAGCTCCGCACAAACCCTATGCCCCGGTCTTCGGCGGCGGCAAGCGAGCGCACGGTCAGCGGCCGCGCGCGTGGTCCCAGGCGCGAACGGCGTCCGGCACCACGCGGAGGAACCCGAGTCCCGGGACCTC
>JBKPRY010000052.1:0-5429 GCA_046734755.1 Actinomycetota bacterium
TTCGGGCCGCTCCTGTTCGCCGAGTGGCGCAAGGACCCCGGCTTCGTCCTGAACCGCCCCGAGTTCGCCGGCGCGACGATCCTGCTCGCCGGCCCGAACTTCGGCAGCGGCTCCAGTCGCGAGCACGCCGTGTGGGCGCTGGAGGACGCCGGGTTCCGAAGCGTGATCGCGCCCTCCTTCGCGGACATCTTCCGGAACAACTGCTGCAAGATCGGCGTCCTCCCCGTCGAGCTCGCGCAGGAGTCCGTCCGGGCGCTGATGGACGCGGTCCTCGACGACCCCACGACCGAGATCACGGTCGACCTGCAGGCCTTGCGCGTGAGCGCGCCGGCCGTGCACGAGGCCTTCGAGATCGACCCGTACACCCGCTGGCGCCTGCTCGAGGGTCTCGACGACATCGACCTCACGCTGCGCAACGCCGATGCGATCGATGCCTACGAGCGGGCTAGGCCCGCCCGGCTCCCGTCGGTCACCCGGGCCTAAACCCCCGACGCGAACGGCCCCCGCCCAACGGTCTCAAGCGTTCCTTCGGAAGCGTCGATGCCATCAGGGCTATGTCCAACCCCGAGCAGATCGACTCGGCCGATGACGGCCGTCCTCGAAACGACCCTCCCCGGCGACGGGCAAGCGACGTCCTGCTCCCGCGGCCCCTGGCGGACAAGCCGCTGCGACGCGAGAGCGACGGGTGGCTCGAGCGCTGGATGGCCACCGTGGAGGATCTCGCACGCCTGAAGGCGTCCCACCCGATGCTCGACGCGGTCATCGACGAGCAGGAGGGACGCCGGATCCGGATCGGCGACCATTGGCTCGCTGACTTCGCCTCCTGCAACTACCTGGGCCTCGACCTCGACCAGGAGGTCATCAACGCGGTCCCCGGATACCTCGCGAGGTGGGGGACCCACCCGTCCTGGTCCCGGCTCCTCGGCAGCCCCGTCCTGTACGAACAGCTCGAGGCGACCACCACGGCGCTGCTCGGGTCCGAGGACTCGCTGCTCTTGCCCACGATCACCCACATCCACATGTCCGTGATCCCCGTCCTGGTCGGCAGCGGTGTGATCTTCCTCGACGAGAGGGCGCACAAGACGATCTACGACGGCGCGAGCGTCGCCCGAGGGCACGGGGCGACGATCCAGCGCTTTCGTCACAACGACGCCGAGCACCTCGAGCAGATCGTCAAGGCGTCGAGGACGACCCCCCGCGTGATCGCCGTCGACGGGGTGAACTCGATGACCGGGAACGCCCCGGACATCAAGGAGTTCGCGCGCATCGCCCGAGAGCACGACGCGCTCCTGTACGTCGACGACGCCCACGGGTTCGGCGTGATCGGCGAGCGCTCCCCCGACGAGCTCTGCGAGTGGGGGCTGCGCGGCAACGGCGTCGTCCGCCATCAAGGGGAGACCTACGACAACATCGTCCTGGTCGCGGGGTTCAGCAAGGCGTACAGCTCGCTGCTGTCCTTCCTCGCGTTGCCGACGCGACTGAAGGACGTGCTCAAGGTCGCGGCCCCGCCGTACCTGTACTCGGGGCCCTCCCCGATCGCTTCCCTCGCGACGGCGATCGCGGGCCTCGCGGTGAACGACGCCCGGGGCGACCTGTATCGCTCCGAGATCTACCGCAAGACCCGGAAGGTCGTGGAGCGTCTGCACGAGCTCGACATCTACACGCCCAACGAGTCCGGGTTTCCCCTCATCGAGATTCCCCTGGCGCATCGCGACGACATCGATGTCGTCGGCCGCTACCTGTTCGACCGCGGCGTCTACGTGACGATGGCGGCCTTCCCGCTGGTCCCGAAGGAGGAGACGGGCTTTCGCATCCAGATCACCGCGGCGAACCCGGACGACCAGATCGACCTCCTGTGCGAGGTGCTCGGTGAGATCAGCGAGCGGTTCGAGCTCCAGCATGAACAGCACCGGCGGCTGATGCTCCGCGCCAGAGAGGCGAGGCGATAGGCGGTGGCCAAGGGCCCGGTCGCACACGGCCTCGGCCGCGCCGAGTCGCTGTCCGACGCCGGCGAGTACGCGGCCGCGCTCGAGGAGCTGAAGGCCGCGTTCGAGGCCGAGCCGCACAACGCCGCGGTGTTCACGGCCCGCGGCTGGGCGCTCGAGAACCTCGGGCCCGAGCGGCTCGGCGAGGCGCGGTTGGCCTACGAGGCCGCGCTCACGCTCGACCCCTCGGCGATGTGGGCGAAGGAGGGGCTCTCGAACGTGCTCCGACGCATGGGCCACGAACGCGAGGCCGACCGGCTCTGCGAGGAGGTCGTGGAGGAAGGGCGCCTGCGCTACGAGGCAGAGGAGGATCTGTGGGAGCTCGTCGGATGGTGCGAGCTCCGGCTCGGCCGGTACGAGGACGCGGTGGCGACGCTCCGTGAGGCCCTCCGCCGCGACGGTCGCTGGATCGCGGTCCGGTTCGATCTCGCCCTCGCCCTGCTCTGCGCGGGCAGACGGTCGCGCGCCTTCCTCGAATACTCGCGCGGGGTCCACCAGGCGGTGAACGGCGGTGTCGAACGGCTACGCGGCTGCCTGCGCGTGGCGCTCGACGACCTGGAGGAGTCGCTCTCGGAGCGGCCGGCGCTCGCCACGACCCGAGAGGCGATCGCCGCACGTGAACTCCTTCGGTCCACCCTTGCGGACCACCCCCAAGGCCGGCTGAGCGGATGAGCGATCAACGGGACGGTCGCACGTTCATCGATCGGCGGATGCGGATCCTCGCGCCGCTGCGCCATCGCGACTTCCGGATGCTCTGGACGGGGATGACGGCCTCCCTGCTGGGCGACGGGATCTTCTACGTGGCGCTCGCCTGGCAGGCATACGAGCTTTCGAACACCCCGAGCGCCCTGTCCATGATCGGCGTCGCGATGACCGTGCCGCACGTCGTGTTCCTGCTGGCGGGGGGCGTCGTCTCCGACCGGTTCGACCGGCGCAAGGTGATGATCGCCGCCGACCTGATGCGCGCGGTGGCGGTCGGCGCGATGGGCGCCCTCGCGCTCTCGGGCCGACTCGAGCTCTGGCACATGTTCGTGCTCTCGGGTCTGTTCGGCGCCGGGACGGCGTTCTTCGGCCCCTCGTTCGACGCGATCGTCCCCGGGCTCGTCCCGGATGCCGAACTGAACCAGGCGAACTCGCTCGACCAGCTCGTTCGACCCGCGGCCCTCCGGATGCTCGGACCGGCCCTCGGCGGCTGGATCGTGGCGACGGGTGGCGCCGGAGCCGCGTTCGCCGCGGACGCCTGCACGTTCGCCTTCTCGATCTCATGCGTGGCGCTCATGCATGCCCGCCGAACCACCCCCCACGAGCAAGGGTCGGCGATCGGCGACATCCGCGAAGGGTTCGCGTTCGTCCGCTCGCAGACGTGGCTCTGGGGGACGTTCCTCGCGGCGACGCTCGGTTACCTGATCTTCTGGGGACCGTCGGAGGTGCTGCTCCCGTTCGTCGTCCGCAACGACATACACGGATCGGCCGCGGACCTCGGTCTGATCTTCGCCGTGGGAGGGATCGGGGCGATGACCTCGGCGATCGTGATGGGCAACCGGCAGACACCGCGCAGGAACATGACGTTCATCTACGTCGTGTGGACGGCCTCGACGCTCGCGATCGCCGGCTACGGCCTCGCGCGGTTCCCGTGGCAGGCGATGGCGGCCTGCTTCGCGTTCAACGCGCTCGAGGGCGCGGGCACGATCGTGTGGGCGACGACCAAGGGGCGTCTGGTGCCCGGCCGGCTACTCGGGCGTGTCTCGAGCTTCGATTGGTTCATTTCGATCGCGCTCGTACCCATCTCCTACGCGTTCACCGGTCCGGTCGCCGAGCGGTTCGGCTCCCAGGAGACGCTCGTCGGAGCCGCCCTGTTGGGCGGGGCGGTCACCCTGTCCTTCCTGTTCCTGCCGGGGTTGCGCGACATCGAGCGGAGGGGCGTCGAACTGGGCACGACGATCGATGCGACGGAGGACAAGGGTTTCGGGGGCCTCGAAGGGCCCCTTGCGCCCATCTCCGCTGGTCAGGAGCCCTTTTCGACTCCGGGAACTTCCGGGGCGCCTCTAAGGTCGACCCTCCGCTCCACCGATATCTGAGGCAGAGATGAAGGCCCGGGCTTGGCTCCTATACCTGAGCGGCGGCATCGCCGCGCTGCTCGGTTTCCTGTTCCTCCCGCAACTGCGACAGGGGTGGGTCTTCAACCTGATCTCGCTCTCGTCGCCGGTCGCGATCGTGGTCGCCGTCCGCTTGTGGAAGCCGAACGTCCGAGCCCCGTGGTACCTGTTCGCCCTCGGTCAGACGTTCTTCGTCATCGGGGACGTCATCACCTACAACTACAGCGACTTCTTCGGCACCGATCTCCCGTACCCCTCGATCGGCGATGTGGCCTACCTCCTGGTCTACCCCTGCCTGGTGGGGGGCCTGCTCTTGCTGATCCGCCAGCGCAGCCCGGGCCGAGACCGGGACAGCGTCATCGATTCGCTCATCGTGGCGATCGGCGTCGGCACGATGCAGTGGGTGTTCCTGATGTCGCCCGTCGCCCATGAGAACACCTCGACCCTGATCCAGAAGCTCGTCGGGATGGCGTACCCGTTCATGGACCTCATCCTGCTGACCGCAGTCGTCCGCCTCGCGATGGGCGCGGGCAAGCGCGCTCCCTCGATGTACCTGATGGGGGCGGCCGGCCTCGCCCTGTTCCTCACGGACACCGTCTACACGTACATCTCCGTCACCGGCGCCGTCTACGATCAGTCCGGGTATCTCGAGGCCGGATGGGGCCTGTTCTATCTGCTGTGGGGGGCGGCCGCCCTGCACCCCTCGATGCGAACCCTTTCGGACAAGGCCCCCGACGTCGAACGGGGGATGTCCAGGCATCGACTGCTGTTGCTCGGCGGCGCATCGCTGATCGCACCTGGTGTCATGTTGATCCAGCTCGGCCGGGCGGACACCGTGGACATGCCCGTCCTGATCGGGGCGTCGGTCATGTTGTTCGTCCTGGTCGTCCTCCGGATGGCGGGACTGGTCCGGCGTCAGGAGCAATCCACGCTCCGCGAGAAGGCCCTGCGCAACGCGGGAGCCGCGCTCGTCACGGCGACGAACCGCGAGAGCATCTACGCGGCCACGCTACGGGCGGCGAGCGCGCTGGTGGGCGAAGACGGCGGCATGCGGCTGCTGGTCGCGACCGACGAGGACGCGGATGTGTTCCAGGTCGTGGCGGCGACCGGGGGAGCCGAAGGGGTCGAGGGCACGAGGGTCTCCCTGTCGATCCTTCCTCAGTGGAAGCGCGAACGGCTCCAGTCGCACCGCTCGTACGAGGTCCCCACCCAGGAAGCGGAGCTCGCGAACGCGCTCGCCGTACCGGAGAACGGCTTCTTCCTGAACGCTCCCCTGTTCATGAAGGAGGAGCTCCAGGGCCTGCTCGTGGTCGCCGGACCCTCGAGCGTCCCCCGGGCGATCCGCGAC
>JBKPRY010000053.1:0-9073 GCA_046734755.1 Actinomycetota bacterium
CTGCCGCGAAGATCCCCCCGACGATGCGCAGGGCCGACATGGCTCTGGACTCTACGCGATGGAACCGGCCGGGCGGCTCAGCCCGACGAGCGTTCCCGTACGCCGCGCCACATGGTGGCGGGCAGGATGTGGTCCGCGATCACGCGATCCTTGTAGCGCGAGATCACGTCGAACATCGACTCGATCAGCGTCTCCGAGAGCAGATGCGGCTGCAGGCCGAGCTCCAGCAGCTTGGTGTGCTTCGCGTTGTAGTAGTGGTCCTCGAGCTCGACGCGGGGGTTGTCGACGTGTTCGATCCGCACGTCGAGGCCCGCCTCCGACCCCGCATGCCGGACGAGCTCCGCGAGCTCGACCACCGAGAACTGCTCGGTGAACTGGTTGAACACGCGGAACTCGCCTGCATCGGCGGGGTGCAGGACGGCGAGCTCCACGCACTGGAGGGTGTCGACGATGTTCAGGTAGCCGCGCGTCTGTCCACCCTTGCCGTACGGGGTGAGCGGCTGGCCGATCACGGCCTGGAGGCAGAAGCGGTTCAGCGCCGTGCCGAACACCTCGTCGTAGTCGAACCGCGTCAGCAGGCGCTCGTCCAGCCTGGTCTCGTCCGTCTCGATCCCATAGACGACGCCTTGGTTCAGGTCGGTGGCCCGGAGGCCCCAGATCCGGCACGCGAAGTGGATGTTGTGCGAGTCGTGCACCTTGGACAGGTGATACATCGACCCCGGGAGCTTGGGGAACGGGAGCGTGTCCGAACGCCCGTTGTGCTCGACGTCGAGGTAGCCCTCCTCGATGTCGATGTTTGGCGTGCCGTACTCGCCCATCGTCCCGAGCTTGACCAGATGCGCGTCGGGAGTGATCTCCGCCATCGCGTACAGGACGTTCAGGGTGTTCACGACGTTGTTCGTCTGGGTGAAGAGCGCATGCTCGCGGTCGATCATCGAGTAGGGCGCGCTCGGCATCTCGCCGTAGTGGACGATCGCTTCGGGCCGGAAATCGCGGAACACGCGCTCGACCACGCTCCATTCGGTTAGGTCGCCTTCGGTGACGCTCATCTCGAGACCCGTGACCTCGCGGAAGGCCTCGGCACGGGCCGGCAGCGAGGCACCGATCGGCGTGAGCGAGTCCGTCCCCGCCTCCACGTGCGCGCGGCGGCGGAGGTAGTCGTCGACGGCGTGCACCTCGTGACCCTTGCGGGCGAACCGCATCGAGGTCGGCCACCCAAGGTAGCCGTCGCCGCCCAGGATCAAGATCCGCATGCCGGTGCCTCGCTCCGTGTTCGTTGGGAAGTGGGCCGAGCGCGTCATCCTAGCAACGCGGCTCGAGCGCCTGAAGGGATGTCTTGGGCTACGCCAGGGTCGCGAGCTCCCCGAGCACCCGGTCCACCTCATCCGGCGTGTTGTAGTGGCAGAACCCGATCCGGACCGCACCGCCCGAGTCCTCCAGCCCGAGCCGCTCCATGATCTCGAGCGCGTAGTAGTTGCCATCCCACACGTAGATCCCGCGCTCGGCGAGCGTCTTCGCGGTCTCGGCCGGAGGCTGCTCGCCCACGCGGATGGCGAACGTCGGCGTTCGCTCGCCCGCGCGCCCCGGTTCGGCGATCCCGTACAGGCGCAGGGACGGGATCCCGCGGATCCCCTCCAGGAACCGGCGGGACAGCTCGGCCTCCCATGGCACGATCGCGCGTTCGAACGCGGCGCGGACGGCCGCCCGCCGGCCCCCGTCCTCGCCGAGCTCGGCGAGATACTCGACCGCGGCGACCCAGCCCGCGAAGCCCTCGTGGTTCTGCGTCCCGGTCTCGAAAGCGAAGGGGAGCGCGTCCTCGGCCGGCCGGACCTTGTAGGGACGGAGCGAGGAGAGCACGTCTCGACGCCCGAACAGGATCCCGAGGTGCGGGCCGAAGATCTTGTAGGGCGAGCACACGACGAGGTCGGCGCCGATCTCACGCACGTCGATGCCACGGTGCTGCGCGGCGTGCACGCCGTCGCAGGCCACGATCGCACCGCTCGTCAGATCGCGGACGAGCCGGACGAGCTCGGCGGCGGGCGTGACCGTCCCGACCGCGTTCGACGCGAGCGTGAACGCGACCACCTTGGTGCGCTCGGACAGCGCGGCCGCGAGGGACTCCGGATCGATCGTCACGTCCTCTTCCCGGACGTCGACCCATCGGACCGTCGCGCCGGCGTCCTCGGCCGCCATGACCCACGGGCGCACGTTGGCGTCGTGATCGAGCCGCGTCACGACGACCTCGTCGCCCGGCTCGAGCGACCTAGCGATCGAGCGGGAGATCGCGAAGAGTAGCGTGGTCGCGTTCGGGCCGAACACCACCTCGTCGGCGTCCGCGTTCAGCAGGTCGGCGGCCGCCCGGTGCGCCTCCTCGATCACGTGGTCGGTGTCCTGGCTCGTCGGGAACGCGCCGTGGGCGTTCGCGTTGCTTCGCCGCAGGTAGTCGGCCATCGCCTCCACCACGGCGTCGGGGACCTGAGATCCCCCCGGGGCGTCGGCGAACACGACCGTCCGTCCGTCCTGCTCCCTTCGGAGCCCGGGGAAGCGAACGGCGGCACCCGAGAGATCCACGAGGCCTAGCCTCGCCGAGCGCCCGTCGCCAGGCAAACCCGGATCACTCACACGCGGTCCCACCCTTCGGGCAGCGTTGGCGGAGGCCACGCGGGGTGCGGTCGCCAGCCGAACCAGTCACGGTCGAACGGCGGCTCGCGTTCGGCGATCCGGCGGACGGCGTCCTGAGCCTCCGCGCGCAGGCGCCTCCCGTCCCCGGGATCGAGGAGACCCCGCTCGATGACCTCGGCGAACTGGTCCTCGTCCTTCCAGCGCCACGACCCGTCGAGCTCCACGATCACGTCGAGCTTGTGGTCCAGCGTGTCGAACCCGACGGGGGAGCGGCGCAGCGGGTCCTCGAGGTTCACGTACCAGTGCGAGGGCGACCAGTCCGACCCGTAGTAGAGCAGGACGGCCGCCGGGTTTCCGGGCCACGCGAACGAGAGCACGTGCGCCTTGTACGGCTGCTCGACGAGCTCGTAGTCGGCCTGCTGGATCTTCAGCCGTTGGCCGTTGCTGAACGGGGCCATCCAGCGCGCACCCGCGCGGATGAACAGCGTGATCTGCTCCTCGGCGTCCTCGACCACGGTCACGGGCCGGGCGCTCCAGATCCGGCCTTCCCAGATCTCGCGGAGCGCCGCGGACTCCCCGGGCTCGAAGGTGCGCACCGTCAGCCGATGCGTGAGCCGAACGTCGCGTTGGTCGCGTCCAGCAGGGCGGCCGTGCTCGCTCGAAGCGCCGAGACCTCGTCGCGGAGCGCCTGCGCCTTCACCGGATCCTTCAGCGCCGCCGCGTTGATCTCGACGTTGTAGGTCGCGCACCAGACGGCCGACGCCAGTGCCTGTCCGGCGCACGCGCCGTCCGACGCGGCCTGCACGTTGCCGATCTCGGTGGTCTCGCGCGCGAGCTCCATCAGTTCGGACGCGCGCTTGGCGATCTCGAGCGGGACGGTTGCGGCCGACTCGTAGCCCGTCTGGATCGCCTTCGAGCGGACCGCCCTCTCCGCGTCGGTCTCCTTCGGCATCTTGAACGCGGCCATCACGCCGTCGAACGCGGTCGCGTCCCGATCCGCGAGGTCGAGGAGCTCGGTCCGGGCGGCCTCGGCCGCCTCGAGCATCCACCCCATCCGCTCCTGGGCGTCCTCGTAGCCCTGCTTGCCGATCGTCAGGTTGCAGACCATCGAGATCAGCGCGGCACCGGTCGCGCCCGAGAGGGCAGCGACCGCGCCGCCGCCGGGCGTGGGGTCGCCGGAGGCGAGACCCCGCAGGTACGCGTCGACCCGCTGCTCCGCGATCCGCGCGCTCATCGGTGCCCTCCGTCGGCGCTCACGAGCCGCTCCAGGATCTGTTCGTCCGCATCGAACCCCTCCAGTCGCAGATACCCGATGTCGTCCTCGCCGAGCGCCGCGCGTGGAACCAGCCCCACGATCTCGCTCGAGCGCACCTCCATGCCGCGTTCGGCCGCGAGGTTCTGGATCGTCTCGAACGCCACCCGCGGCGACGTCACGTCCACGTCGACCAGGTTCATCGACACCGTGACGGCACCTCGTTCGGGGACGCCGAACCCGATCGCCCGCACCGCCGGCAGGCCCCCGCTCGATTCGCGGATCGATCTCGCGATCTCCTTCGCCGCGTCCTCGGTCCCGGTCAGGTAGACGTTGAACGCGACGAGTGGCTTCCGCGCCCCGACGGCGGTCGCACCGGCCCTGCCGATCTCGTGCGGGCCGAAGTCCGGCAGCCGCTCGCTCCGCGCCACCGCCTCGCGCAGCCCCTCGAACTCGCCCTTGCGCACCTCGGCCAGGCTCGCGCGATCGGGCGAGGTGGCGGCTCGGTCGTACAGATACACCGGTATGCCGAGCGCGCCGGCGAGCTCCGCGGCGAACGCCCGAGCGAGCTCCACGACCTCGCCCATAGAGATTCCGGATAGGGGCACGAACGGGATCACGTCCGCCGCGCCCATGCGTGGATGGCCGCCGATGTGCTTGGTCATGTCGATCAGCTCGACGGCCTTGGCCGCGCCCGCGAGCGCGCTCCCGCGCACCGCGTCCGGCGAGCCCACGACGGTGGTGTCGAGACGGTTGTGCTCGGGGTCGGCCTGCCGGTAGACGAGCCGCGCGCCGCCGCCGGCGAGGGCGTCGCAGATCGCGTCGATCACGTCGTGCCGCCGGCCCTCGCTGAAGTTCGGGACGCAGACGACGAGGGCTCCGGTCTCGGCCATCGAGGCAGAAGCCTACGATGCGAGCGATGGATCACGACGCGTTCCAGGCCTGGCTCCAGCGCTACTTCGACGCATGGGCCTCGAACGACCCCGTCGAGGTTTCGGCGCTGTTCGCCGAGGACGCCGTGTACTCCTACGGTCCCTTCCGCGAGGAGACGCACGGGCGCGACGCGATCGTGCGGGCGTGGGTGGAGGGAGGGGTGCCCACCGATCTCCGGACCGACGTCGAGCCCATCGCGGTGGCGGGGGACCGGGGCGTCGCGCACTGGCGGGTCTCCTTCCGGGACGACGCCGGATCGATGGTCGAGGTGGACGGGATCTTGGTCTGCGACTTCGACGCCGCGGGCCGGTGCGTCCTGCACCGGGAGTGGTACGCCCGCCACGAGACACCCGCCTGACCGGCGCGAACACCCTTCGCCTCCGGAGGATCATCCCCGGATCCTCGGCTTGACTCCTGTCGGCGACCGGGCGTAGATTTCACCCTCCCCCTCTCGAACATATGTTCGATTCCCTGAGGGCCGGAGGTGGTCGAGGAGACGTCGTGTCCAAGCGCTACGACGAGGAGGTCGAGGTTCGGGTCGAGCGCGACGCCGGGATGCCCTCCGCGTTCGTCTGGCGCGGCCGCCGGTACGACGTCGCCGACGTGATCGGGCGCTGGCGGATCGAGGGCCGGTGGTGGGCCGACGGACGCGACCGCGAGTACTGGCGGGTGGAGGCGCGCGGCGGTGCGGTCTGGGACCTGTACCACGACCGCCACCGCGACCGTTGGCACATGGAGCGGCTGTGGGATTGAATCGAGGACGTGACCGACGCCCGCGTCGTCCCGTTCCTGGTGTCCGAGCTTCGACTGCCGCCCGCCGAGCGGGAGCTGCTCGGCCGGGAGTGGTGGCCCTCCTACGCGCACGCGGTGGTGCACCGCGACGGCGTCTTCCTGTTCGACAACGGTGCGGGGTTCGGCAACGAGGAGATCGAGACGACGTTCGCGCCGCGCGTGACGGCGATCGAGGACGCCCTCGGCGAGCACGGGATCTCGCTCGCGGACGTGACCGGTGCCGCCAACTGCCATCTTCACTTCGACCACAGCGGGCAGAACGTCCGGCTCCCCGGCATCCCGATCTACGTCCAGCGCGCCGAATGGGCGATGGTGCACGAGCCGGACTACACGGTTCCCGAGTGGATCGACGCGCCCGGCCTGACCTACGAGGTGATCGTGGGCGCGGCCGAGGTGGCGCCGGGTCTGCGGGTGATCCCAACCCCGGGTCACACGTCAGGTCATCAGTCGCTCGTGGTGGACGCATCCGAAGGGGCGATCGTCCTCGCCGGACAGGCGGTGCAGTCGCGGCTCGAGTGGGAGGGCGCGGCCGAGCCGAACGCCTCGGGCGCCTCGACGGCGCGCGACCCCGCCTACCCGAGTTCGGTCGACCGCCTGCGTGCGTTGGACCCGGTCCGGGTGCATTTTGCGCACGATCCGAACGTCTGGGAGCGCTGAGACATCGTTCCCTGATCGTCGCGGTGGCCCGTGGGGTAGCGAACCGGTGACGGCCCCCGGATGATCGCCCCCTTCGTTCACCTCGACGTCCGATCGTTCTTCTCGCTGAAGGAGGGCGCGTTCTCGCCCGAGGCGGTCGCGCGCCGGGCCGCCGAGCTGCAGATGCCGGCGGTCGCTCTCGCCGACCGCGACGGGCTCTACGGCGCCGCCCGGTTCGTCGACGCCTGCGAGCGCGAAGGCGTCCGTCCGATCCTCGGCGCGTCGCTCACCGTCCGAGAGCCCGGGACGCTGCCGTTGCCACGATCCGGCCGCAGATCCGCGGACGCGAGCGTGGTCCTGCTCGCACGGAACACGACCGGGTACGCGAACCTGTGCCGGCTGGTCACCGATGCGCACATGACGGGGGAGCGCGGCGACCCCTCGCTCACCCCCGAGCAGATCTGCGCGCACGCGAGGGGTCTCGTCGCGCTCCTCGGGCCGTCCTCGCCGCCGGGCGCGCTCGCGCTCGCCGGGCGGATCGACGCGGGACGGCGCGCGGCCGAGCCGTACCGGGAGGCGTTCGGCGAGCGCGCGTTCGTCGCCGTCCAGCACCGGCTCGAGCGGGACACCGACCGGGAGATCCGCGCTCTCCTCCGGCTGTCCGACCGCGCCGAACTCCGAGCGGTCGCGACCAACCCGGTCCGGTACCTCGTCCCGGAGGACGCGTTCCTGGCCGACGCGCTCGAGTGCATGCGCGAGATCGTCCCGATCAACCGGTCCAACGTGTCGCGCCGCAACGCGGAGGGGTGGCTGAAACCGGCCACCGAGATGCGGGCGCTGTTCCACGAGCGACCCGACCTTGTGACGGCGACGCTGCAGATCGCCGAGTCGTGCGCGTTCGACATCGGGCTGCGCACGGTCCGCTTCCCCGACTTCCCGACGTCGCCGGGGCGCAACGCCTCCTCGGTCCTGGCCGAACGCAGCTGGCGCGGCCTCGAACGCCGGGGGATGCAGCCGACCGCTCGCGTGAAGGACCGGCTGCACCACGAGCTCGCGATGATCCATCGCCTCGGGTACTCGGCGTACTTCCTGACGGTCGCCGACATCGTCGCCGACGTGCGGGCCATGGGGATCCGATGCGCATGCCGGGGGAGCGCCGCCGGCTCGCTCGTCTGTTACCTCGTCGGCATCTCCGACGTCGACGCGGTCCGGCACGATCTCGCGTTCGAACGGTTCCTGAACCCGATGCGCGACGAGCTCCCGGACATCGACGTCGACGTCGAGTCGGCACGACGCGAGGACGTCTACGACATGGTGCTCTCGCGATACGGCGACGATCGGTGTGCGTGCGTCGCGATGGTCGACACGTACCGCGCCCGCGCCGCCGTCCGGGAGGTCGGCAAGGCGCTCGGCCTGCCCGAGCCCGAGGTGGACGTGGTCGCGAAGTCGTTCCCGCACATCGGCGCCCACGACCTGCGGGTCGCGATCGAACGACTGCCCGAGCTCGTGGGCAGCAACCTGAACGCGGGCCAGCTCGAGCGGCTGTTCCGGGTGGCCGAGCGCCTGGACGGCTTCCCGCGTCACATCGCGCTCCACCCCTCGGGCATCGTCCTGTCGAACGACGATCTGGTAACCAGGGTCCCGCTCGAACGCTCGTTCCAGGGCTACCGCGTGATCCAAGCCGACAAGGACGACGTCGAACTCCTCGGATACCTGAAGCTCGACGTGCTCGGCGTGCGGATGCTCTCGTCGATGCGCCACGCCCTGGACGAGATCGCGCGCACCGAGCACGTGAAGGTCGACCTCGACGAGATCCCGCTCGACGACGAGCCGACGTTCGAGCTGATCCGGGCCTCGGACACCCTCGGGTGCTTCCAGATCGAGTCACCGGGCCAGCGCGAGCTCCTGCAGAAGCTCCAGCCGACCCGGTGGGAGGACCTGATCGTCGACATCTCGCTGTTTCGGCCCGGGCCGGTCAAGTCGGACATGATCAACCCCTACCTGCGCCGGCGCGCGGGGATGGAGGCTCCGACGTACGCGCACCCTGCGCTCCGGCCGGCGCTCCGCGAGACGTTCGGCGTGATCGTCTACCACGAACAGGTGCTCCGCACCCTCGCCGCGATGGCGGGCTACGACCTGACCTACGCCGACCACGTTCGCCGCCACCTCGATCGCGAGGACCTGCTCCCGGGGTTCCGAGCCGACTTCCTCCGGCGGGCCACCGGACGCGGCGTCCCCGCCGACGTCGCCGAACGGACCTGGACCGCGGTGGCCGAGTTCGCGAGCTTCGGGTTCTGCAAGGCGCACGCGGCGGCGTTCGCGGTCCCGACGTACCAGTCCTCCTGGCTGAAGACGCACTACCCCGCGCACTTCCTCGCGGGGATCTTGACCCACGATCCCGGTATGTACCCTCGCCGTCTCCTGCTCGAGGACGCGCGCGAGCACGGGATCCGGATCCTGCCGCTCGACGTGAATCGTTCCGAGCCCGAGTACGTCGTTGAGGACGTCGATGGGCGCGCTGAGGTCGGGGCCACGGCTCGGGCTGCGGCCGCGCCGGCGCGCGGGGAGGGGTCCGGGCCGGGCGTCGTCGAGCGGAGCCGAAGCCAACGAACGTCCAAGAGCACGGACCCTTCGCGTAGGCGGAGACGAGCAGCCCGGGCCGGTGCCCCGACCTCAGCGCGCCACACCCACCTCGAGCTCCAGCGTTTCGGGATCCGGCTCGCGTTGCAGGACGTGCACGGGATCTCGGACGCCGAGATCCGGTCGATCCTGCAGGCGCGTGCCGATCGGCCGTTCGACGACGTGGGCGATTTCCTTCGGCGGACCAACGTGTCCAAA
>JBKPRY010000054.1:0-2543 GCA_046734755.1 Actinomycetota bacterium
TCCGGACGACTGGAGGACGCGGCGATCGCCAGCGTGGAGGCGGGGGCCAACCTGGGCCTCGCCGTGCTCGCCGAGCACATCCAGACGTACCCGGACAACTTCACGAAGTTCGGCGTGATCGGGACGAACGATGCCGGGCTCGGGCCGGCCAACAAGACGTCGCTGGTCATGACCGGTGACGACCGTCCCGGCTCGCTGTTCCGCTCGCTCAAGCCGCTGGCCGACCGCGGGATCAACCTGACGAAGCTGGAGTCGCGTCCCCGGCGGGGATCGCCGTTCGAGTACGTCTTCTACATCGACCTGGACGGCTCGGCGGAGGACGAGAACGTCGCGGCCGCGCTCGACGAGGTCAAGCTGCACACCTCGATGCTGAAAGTCCTTGGTTCGTACCCCGCATCCAAGGGCCCGATCTGACCGACCGATACCTCGGTGTTCGAGGACATGATCTGGGTGGGAACGCGCGGCGGCGGCATCTACGGGGGATCGGGGACGGAAAGAGCCGACGTGCGCGCTCAGCCGAAGAACGCGAAGAGCTGGGCGACCAACTGATCGAAACCGGGCATGGATCGGATGTCGACGGTTCGCCACACCACGAGCGCGACGCCGACCCCTGCCAGGATCGTCACCCCGCCGACCGCGAGCGAGCGCCGCTGTTGGGCCGTGGGCTGGTCGGCCAGGTACCCGATCACGAAGCCCGCGATCAGTCCGCCGACGTGTGCACGCCAGTCGATCGCCCGGTAGCCGAACGCGATGAGCGCGTTCAGGACGATCACCGTGAGGGCCATCCGGAGATTCGCGGCGTGCTGGGCCATGTGGCGCCGACGGTAGGCGTAGGCGATGAAGGCGCCGAAGACCCCGGCGATCGCCCCCGACGCGCCGACGGCAAGCGTGGTGACGGGCCCGAACGCGTACGAGGCCACGCTCGCCACGAACCCGGACACCAGGTAGATGACCAGCATCCAGGTCCGACCGAAGCTGCCCTCGACCGTTCGCCCGAACAGGTAGAAGAAGTACGCGTTCAGCGCGATGTGGAGGATGCCGGCGTGGAGGAACATCGCGGTGAACAGGCGCCAGAACTGCCCGCTCGCCACCGCGATCGGCTGCATCGCCCCGAGTCGGAACAGCGTCTGGCCGCTCGGGTCGAACAGGGCCTGCGGCCCCCCGACGAGGATCTCGATCACGAACGGGATCGCGATGGCCACGAGCAGGGCCTTGGTGACGCTCACCCCGCCGCGCAGCGGTCGGCCCGGGCCCTTGCGGAACTCTCGGCGGGCCTCCGCGACGCACTCGGGGCACTGGAAGCCGACGGGCGCCGGGATCATGCAGTCCGGGCAGATCGGGCGCTCACACCGGGTGCAGTGCACGCGTGTCGGCACCTCGGGATGCCGGTAGCACACCTCGATCGTGGGCGCGGGAGGGGAGGGCAGATGGTCCTCGGCCATGCAGCTCATCCTACGGGTGGTTCCACCGTACGACCGTGCGGGTTCCCGACCGCGGCTACCCCTTCATCGGCGGGAGCGCCTCGAGCTCGGTCTCGACCTCGCGCTCGCTCCACATCGAGCTCCAGCGATCCACGATCGTGCCGTCGGCGCCGATCAGGAACAGCCACGGCTCGGTGAGATCGCCCTTCGGCATCTGCGGCCACAGCCAATCGACCGCGGCCTGGTTCAGGACCTGGTTCTTGAAGTCCCTCCAGATCTCGACATGGATGAACACGGCACGGTCGTCGTACTTGCCGGAGAGGTCCTCGACCATGTCGGTCACCGGGCCGCAGAACCTGCTGACGCAGAACACCGGCGTCGCGAACACGACCAGCGCCGGCCGGCCCTCGGCGATCGCACGGGCGATCGTCCATTGGTGGAGCTCGGGGTCGGGGATCGCGCCCTTGGTCGTGGCGCGAGAGTCGACGGCCGCGAGCGGCACGCCCTTCGAGTGGACCGTGAGGTTCTTCGTCGGCTGCGCACGGTCGCCGGGCGCCGGGAGCGTCGGATGCTCCTGCACGGCGAACGACGCCTGCGCCGTCTGCGGCCCGAGCCCTTCGACGTCCGCGGTGACCTGGGCCACCCAGACCCCCGCGGTGTCGAACACCACATCCGTCGCCTCGTACACGCCGCGTCCCTCGTCCGGTTGGGTCACGACGGGGCCGCTCGAACGGTCGGGCATCCCGTAGGTCGGGACGAACACGGCGGTGGCGGTCGGGCCGGGCTGCTCGCTCGCCTGCGCGGCGTCACCGAGGAGCGAGAATGCGACGTCCACCGTCCCGAAGCTCACGAAGCTGTTGTCCGGCATCACGAGCCCGAGATCCACCCGCTGCGGGTCTCCCGTGTAGAGATCGACGCTGGCGACCACCGCGACCATCCCCGAGGGGTTCCCACTCGGGCCCGTCGGCGGCCGCTGGTCGTCCGACGAGCACGCCGTGGCCAGCAGGCCGAGCGACAGCAGTGCGGTCAGCGTTCGGATCGTTCTCACGCGGACCATCTTGCCGCGTGATCCTCGTTTGCGTCAGGCGTTCGCGTCCCCGAGGCCGGCCTGGGCGTCGGCGT
>JBKPRY010000055.1:0-1033 GCA_046734755.1 Actinomycetota bacterium
GCTGGATGCCCGGCCCGGCGCTCGCGAGCCAGTCGGCGCTGAAGCCCTCCTCGGTGAGCGGCCGGATCAGCTCCACGAGGGTCTCGCCGCACGGGAGGAACGCGATCTCGAGCTCGTCGCCGTAGGGCTCGGTGTGATCGAACTCGAGTCCCAGCACGTCGCGGAAGCCGCCGATCGCCCGGTCGAGGTCCGGGACGATCATCCCCATGTGGTGGACCCGGCCGATGTGCATCCGGCGAGCTCCGCGACCACGCGTGCGGGCGCGCCGTTCTCCCCCGCGATCCGGATCGGGAAGGCGATGACCGTGAACCCGTTCGCCGGGAGGTCGGGCAGGCGCATCAGGTTCTCGATCAGCAGGACGTCGGCACCGAGGAGCACGACGTGGTTCGGGAAGGGCTTGGCGTGGTCGACGGCGAAGTCGAGCCCGATCGCCGACGGAGCGGCCGCGGCGATCGCCTCGGCCGCGTCGAGCGCGAGGTAGGGGTTCCCCCCGTACAGCTGCGGCGTCTCGAACGCGCGGTCGGTCCACCCCGTCGCGAGCATCAGGATCGCCCCGCGACAGCCGGCCGGCTCGAACCCCGCCGCGTCCAGCTCGGCCAGGCCGATCTCAGCGCCGGGTTCGGAGCCGGTGAGGTCGAGACGCACGCCCGGGCGGTGGAACCGGTCGATCGCGATCTCGTCGATCGCCGCGCCGTCGCCGATGAAGTGGGACGGCGCGTCGATGTGCGTGGCCGTGTGCAGGCTCAGCGATATCACGGTGTTGCGGATCCCGTCGCGTTCGAGCAGGTGCAGCGGCGCGAACGTCGGATCGGGGTGTCCGGGGACCGGCACGGTCTTGGGGGACAACGGCATCGACAGATCCACGAGCATCGGCGGTCCTCTCCCGGGCGGAGAGGCGACTGTACTATGGCCCCTCCCCGCGGTCCGGCTCGAGGAGACAGGTTGAAACCGGCGAGCTTCGCGTATCACCGCGCCGCTTCGGTGGGCGAAGCGCTCGAGCTCCTCGCGCGCGAGGGCGAGGACGCCAAGGTGA
>JBKPRY010000056.1:0-1603 GCA_046734755.1 Actinomycetota bacterium
GGAGTCGATGCGATCGAGGAAGCCGTACAGGGGCAAGATCATGTAGGGGATATACCCGTACACGAGACCCAAGATCACGGTCAGCGGTCGGCCCTCGAGCCAGCCGACCGGGTGGTCCACGACGTTGACGAACATCAGGAACCTGTTGATGTACCCGTCGTTGTCCAGGAGATTGATCCACGCGAGCATCCGCATCAGGTAGCTGATCCAGAACGGGGAGATCAGCAGGACGAGCAACAGGCCCTTGTGCCTGCCGCCGAAGCGGGCCACGTAGTACGCGACCGCATAGCCGAGAACGAGACAGGCGGCGCTCGCCACGACCACGTAGACGAAGGTGTGCACGTACACCGGCTGGAAGATCCCGAAGACCTTGCCCAGCGTTTCCCGGAAGTGCTCGGTGCTCCACCACCAGGGCTGGTACACGGGCACGGGCCCTCGGAAGATCGGGTCCACGGTGCCGAACGCGATCGAGACGACGGTGTAGAGGGGGAGTAAGAAGAAGATCAGGAGCCAAAGGATCCCGGGGAGGGCGAACGACGGCCAGTACCATCGTGGATACTGAATGCCCTCCCGGGCGACGCGGCCCGCCCGGCGACGCGAACGCCGGGTGGGCTCGCTAGCTTTTTGCACCGGCGACGAATTCCTCCCAGACGGCGTGCCACTGGTCGTCGACGTCGGGTGTGAGTGGACCCTGGCGGTATCCGACGTCGAAGTCCTCTTGACGGACTACCGCGTCGGGCATCCAGGGCGACACGTACATCGCCGGCGCCGCCCAGTTGGAGATCTCCGAATAGAGCCCCTCCGTGGAGGTGAGCCTACTCACATCCGCCTTGTTCTGCGGCGGCTGGTACCCGTTCCAGGAGAAGTTGTCCATCGCGTGTTGGTACTCGAGCCAGAAGTTGATGAACGCGTGCCCGAGGGCAGGGTGCTCGGCGTTCTTCGGGATCGCGATCAGGTCGTTGTCGACAGGACCCTTGCGATCGGATGGGAACCAGTAGCCGATGTTCTCGTACGCCTGCTCCGTGTAGGGGGGTGCGTACCCCCAGCCGGCCACCATGTCTCCCGACCACGCCGTCATGAGCCAGAACAAGTCCTTGGGGAGCTTCGCGTAGGCACCGCTGTACGAGATCCGAACGTCCACGTCATCGATCAGGGCGAGCAGGTCCTTACGGACGGTCTCCAGATCCGAGGCTTTGCTGGTGTTCATGTCCGTGATGCCGTTCTTCATCAGCACGATCCCCATCACATCGCGGTAGCTGGGGTACGCGCCGACCTTGCTGGCGTACTGCGGATCCCACAGGATCTCCCACGGGTTGTCCATGCCGTGGATGACGTCGTCGGGGATGTGGTCGCGCCGATAGCCGATGCCGGTCGTGTAGATCGTATACGGGACGGAGTATCGCCACCCCTGGTCGTAGTACGGGTTCTGGAAGGTCTTCCAGTTGTCCTTCTGCAGCGCCGGGATGAGGTCGTGGTTGAGCGGTTGGAGGAGGTCCGCGGCGACCAATTTGCCCATCACGTCGATCGTCGGGAAGAAGACGTCGGCCTTCTGTCCGGCCTGCAGCTTCGCGACGCCCTCGTCCATGTTCTGGAACGTGGAGGG
>JBKPRY010000057.1:0-9339 GCA_046734755.1 Actinomycetota bacterium
GAGATCGAGGCAGAGGGAGGGACGGTCGAGAAGTTCATCGGCGACGCGGTGATGGCCGCGTTCGGCGTGCCGACCGCGCACGAGGACGACCCCTCGAGGGCGCTCCGGGCGGCGCTCCGCATGCGCGCGCGCCTCGCCGAGGTCAACGCCGAACTCGACCGTCGCTTCCGCGTCACGCTGCAGATCCGGACGGGCGTGAACACCGGCGAGGTCCTCGCCGCGACCAATCCTCGACCGGGTGACCCGATGGTGACCGGCGACGCGGTGAACGTGGCCGCCCGGCTCGAGCAGAGCGCCGCCCCGGGCGGGATCGTGGTGTCCGAACGTACGGCGCGTGCGGCTCGTGGCTTCCGCTTCCGCGAGCTCGGTGAGCGAGAGCTCCGCGGCAAGGAGCGGCCCATCGCCGCCGTCCTGCTCGAGGCGCGCAAGCCCGATGCGCCCGAGCGCGGGGTGCCCGGGCTTCGCGCCCCGATGGTCGGACGCGACCGTGAGCTCGAGCTCCTCCGCAGCCTGTACCAGCGATCCGCCGAGGAGGGCCAGCCGAACCTCGTGACGATCTACGGAGACCCGGGCGTCGGCAAGAGCAGGCTCGTCGCCGAGTTCGTCGAGTGGGCGGATGGCCTCGATCCGGCGCCGACGATCGTGCGGGGACGATGCCTGCCCTACGGCGACGGCGTGACCTATTGGCCGCTCGCCGAGATCCTGAAGGGGCTCGCGAACATCCGCGACACCGACCCCTCGGAGATCGCGCTCGAGCGGGTCCAGCGGCTCGGTGGCGAGTTGATCACGACGGACGTCGCGGCGCACCCCAACAAGGCGACGGCCGCCCTCGCCTACAGCATCGGCGTCGAGGACCCCGCGTTCTCGTTCGGATCCATGGAGCCGCGCGAGGTCAGCCTCAAGATCCACGGGGCGTGGCGTTCGCTCTTCTCCGCCCTTGCGAGCCGGGCGCCGGTCGTCGCGGTGATCGACGACATCCACTGGGCCGATCAGGCGCTGCTCGATCTTCTGGAGGAGCTCGCCGACCGCGTGGTGGGGTCGGCCTTCTTCCTGTGTCCGGCACGCCCGGAGCTGACCGAGCGGCGCCCCGGTTGGGGTGGCGGCAAGCGAAACGTCTCCTCGGTCGGCCTCGACCCGCTCACCTCCGTGGAATCGAACCGGCTCGTCGGGCTGCTGCTCTCGGTGGCGGACCTGCCGGCATCGGTGCACCAACGGATCCTCGAGCGCGCCGAGGGTAACCCCTTCTTCCTGGAGGAGATCGTCCGTCATCTGATCGACGAGGGCGTGATCGTCCGGGACGCCGACCGGTGGCACGCGGAGTCGACGATCGCGGAGGTGCAGATCCCCGACACGGTGCAGGCGGTGCTCGCCGCCAGGATCGACCTGTTGGATCCCATCGAGAAGCGCGCCCTCCAGCGGGCCGCGGTCGTCGGTCGCGTGTTCTGGCCGGGCCCCGTCGGACGTCTGCTGAACGGGGACCGGGAGCACCTTCGTTCGACGCTCGAGCGCCTGGAGGAGCGCGATCTAGTCCTGTCGCGACTCTCCTCGTCGATCGCGGGCGAGCCGGAGTTCATCTTCAAGCACATCCTCACGCGCGAGGTCGCGTACGAGAGCCTGCCCCGGCGCGAGCGAGCCGGCGCGCACGCCGCGGTTGCCTCGTGGATCGAGGAGACCGCTGGTGCGCGCGCCAAGGAGTTCGTCGAGCTGCTCGCCTACCACTGCCTCGAGGCCTACCTCGGGGCGCGCGACGACGGGCTCGCGCCGACGGAGGTGGAGGACCTGCGCCTCCGGGCGTTCCGGGCACTCCTCGGCGTCGCGGCCGAGGCGCATCGTCGGTTCGCGCTCACGAAGGCCACCTCCGCGATCGAGCAGGCACTCCGGATCGCGTCGGGACCGCTCGAGAAGATCGCCGCCCTCGAATGGGAAGGGGTGATCACCCGCAGCGACTACCAGGGCGACGCGTCGTGGCGATCGTTCAAGGAGGCGATCGACCTGCGGCTCCGGCACAGCCCCGAGGACCGCAGGGCGATCGCGCGGGCGTGCGTGAACGGGCTGGAGAACCCGCTCCGGTGGCCGGGCTCGATGAAGACGTTCCCCGAGGTCGGCGAGGTGAGGCGCTACCTGGCGATCTGCGCCGACCACATCGAGGACGAGCGGAGCGAGGAGGGGATCGGCCTGCTCACGTTGCGTGCGTTCGAACCGTTCGGGTTCGGAGCCCGGATCCACATCGAGCCGGCCGAGCGGGAGGATGCCATCGCCTCCGGGGTCCGCGCCACCGAGCTTGCCCGTGAGCAGGGGCGGCTGGATCTCGAGTCGGCGGCGCTCGACGGGACCGGATCCGCCATCATCACGCTCGGCCACTACGGGCGGCTCCGGGACATGCTCGTCAGGCGACTGGAGATCGCCGAGCAGATCGAGGATCCGTGGGAGGCGGGCGACGCCTACGCGATGGCCGCGTGGAACGGCGCGATGCTCGGGGAGTTCGAGCGATCGGTTCGCCTGGGACTCCTCGGACGGGACCGCGCCGAGGCCCAGGCCGCCGGGATCGTCGACCACTGCCTGAACTGGGCCGGCACCGGACTGTTCCACCTCGGGGAGTGGGATCGGGAGCTCGAGATCTTCCACGAGGCCCGGGTCCTGATGGGCGAGCGCGCGGAGGACCCCCCGTACTTCATGCTGAGCCTGTTCGGGGCCACCGCGTTCGTGCACGAGGCCAGGGGTTTGCCGAGTGCCCGACAGCTGCTGGACCTCCTCGAGCGGACCCCGGGTACGGCGATCGAAGCTGCCACGATGGCCTCCCATTGGGTCGCCTGGGCCGTCGCCCGTCGGGGTGAGAGTGATCGGGCCTGGTCGCTCGTCCACGATCGCATGGTGGAGTCGCAGACCTTCCGCCCCTTCCACGATCAGGTCGTCGCTGAGCTCCTCGCCCTCACCGAGCGTTGGGACGAGGCCCCGGACTTCTTGGAGGGCAGCCGCGCCTACGCAGCCGAAGCGGGCCTGCTGGCTCTGCCCGTGCACCTGGATCGCCTCGAGGGACGGTCGGCGATCGCCTCTGGCCGGTCGCAGGACGGGCTCGAGACGCTGGAACGCGCCCGCGACGGCTTCGCAGGTCTGGGAGCCGCCTGGGAGCGCGGCACGACGGAACTCGATCTGGCCGACGCGTTCGCGTCCGTGGGCCGAGGGGTGGACGCCCGCATGCTGCTCGAGGCCGCGAAGCCGGACCTCGAGCGCGCGGGCGCCCTCATCGAGCTCGATCGGCTGCGTTCGCTCCGCGACCGGCTGGGTTGAGGCTACTCAGCCCTGCATGAACTGGAGGACCGGCGTCCCCTCGGTGTCGTTCATCGACATCGAACGATTGCTCACTTCGAAGGAACCGATCTCCGCGAGCAGCTGAAGGTAGCGGTCCTCGGTGCTCTGCTCGTCCTCGGGGCAGAGCTTCTTCGTCGCGGCGATCGGACCGAACGAGATGTCGCCGCCGCTCGCCTCGTAGGACGCGTGGTACGAGTTGCAGCCTGCATTGCCGCTGATCGTGGTCCCGTCGAAGGAGGCGCTCACGCCGACGTCGAGGATCTGCGTCTGGCCCCCCGCCGTGAGCATCTGGGTGAGGATCCAGGACTTCCCCTCGAGCGCCGCCGGGTCCTGGTTGCCACCACCGTTCGTGCCCGACCCCCCGTCGTCGCCCCCGCACGCCGACAAAGCGAGCCCGACCACCACGATCGGGAGGATCGCGGCCCGGCGCAGCCTCACGCGGTGCGTTCCTGGCGCTGGCGCTTGGGGGTCTCCTTCACCGGCACCAGCGTGGGATTCACCTTGCTCCGAACGACGTCCTCGTCGATCACGCACTTGGTCACGTCCTGACGGGAGGGCAGCTCGTACATCGTGTTGAGCAGGACCTCCTCCATGATCGCGCGCAGACCGCGCGCTCCGGTCGCGCGCAGGATCGCCTGGTCGGCGATCGCGCCGAGCGAATCGTCGGTGAACTCGAGCTCGACGCCGTCGAACTCGAAGAACTTGTGGTACTGCCGGACGAGCGCGTTCTTCGGTTTGGTCAGGATGTCGACGAGCGCGGCCTTGTCCAGGTTGTGCACGTTGGTGATCACGGGCAGCCGGCCGACGAACTCGGGGATCAGGCCGTACTTGAGGAGATCCTCCGGGAGCACCTGACCGAGGATCGCACCCAGATCTTTCTCCTCGACCCGACGGACGTCGGCGCCGAACCCGATCCCACGCGAGCCGATCCGGCTCTCGACGATCTTCTCGAGGCCCGCGAACGCGCCGCCGCAGATGAACAGCACGTTGGTGGTGTCGATCTGGATGAACTCCTGGTGCGGGTGCTTGCGTCCGCCCTGCGGCGGGACCGAAGCGGTCGTCCCCTCGAGGATCTTCAGCAGCGCCTGCTGGACGCCCTCACCCGATACGTCGCGCGTGATGGAGGGGTTCTCGGACTTGCGGGCGATCTTGTCGACTTCGTCGATGTAGATGATCCCGGTCTCGGCCTTCTTCACGTCATAGTCGGCGGCCTGGATCAACTTGAGCAGGATGTTCTCGACGTCCTCGCCGACATAGCCGGCCTCGGTGAGCGCGGTCGCATCGGCGATCGCGAACGGCACGTTCAGCATCTTCGCGAGCGTCTGCGCGAGGAGCGTCTTCCCGCACCCGGTCGGTCCCAGGATCATGATGTTGGACTTCTGGAGCTCGACGTCCTGATCTTTCGCGCCGACCTGGATCCGCTTGTAATGGTTGTAGACCGCGACGGACAGGACCTTCTTCGCGGTCTCCTGTCCGATCACGTACTCGTCGAGGAACGCGTAGATCTCCTGCGGCTTGGGGAGTTCCTCGAGCTTCAGCTCGGAGGTCTCGGACAGCTCCTCCTCGATGATCTCGTTGCACAGGTCGATGCACTCGTCGCAGATGTACACGCCGGGTCCGGCGATGAGCTTTTTCACCTGCTTCTGCGACTTGCCGCAGAACGAGCACTTCAGAAGATCCGAGTCGCCGATCCTCGCCATGCCCAGAGCCCCCTGAGAGCCGGGCGGCCGGGCGAGTCCCGGCCGTCCGAGGTCGAAATCCTACGACGAGCCGGCGGCCGCCGCAGCGAGTTCGGGCCTGATCTTCCGGCTCGTGATGACCTCGTCGACGACGCCGTACTCGACGGCCTCCTCGGCCGTGAGGATGTAGTCGCGATCGGTGTCCTTCGAGACCTTGTCCAGCGGCTGTCCCGTGTGCTCGGCGATCAGCTCCTCGAGCAGCTTGCGGTACCGGGTGATCTCCTTGGCCTGGATCTCGATGTCGACGGCCTGGCCCTGCGCACCGCCGTGAGGCTGGTGCAGCAGGATCCGCGAGTGCGGCAGCGCATAGCGCTTGCCCTTGGTCCCCGCGAGCACGAGCACCGCCGCGGCCGACGCCGCCTGGCCCATGCAGATCGTCGAGACGTCCGGCTTGATGTACTGCATCGTGTCGTAGATCGCGAACAGCGAGGTGATGTCACCGCCCGGCGAGTTCACGTACAGGTTGATGTCCTTGTCGGGATCCTCGGACTCCAGGTGCAGGAGCTGCGCCATGATCAGGTTGCCGACGGCGTCGTCGATCGGTGTGCCGAGGAACACGATCCGCTCCTTGAGCAGGCGCGAGTAGATGTCGAACGAGCGCTCGCCGCGGCTGGTCTGCTCGACGACGACGGGAACGAGGTAGTCCTTCATGACGTCTCCTCTGCTGTTCCGCCCGTGGCCGCGGCCTCTTCGGAAGACCCTTCCGACCGCTGCGTGGGCTCCTCGGCGCCGGGGTCCGGGCTGATGTCCGCGTGCTCGACGAGGAGGTCGAGCGCCTTGGAGCGGATGATATCACCGGCAAGTGCTACGACTTGACCGCTCCGGTCGAGACTCTTGGCGAGGTCCTTGGGTTCGCGTCCGATCGCCGCGGCGAGGCTGCCGATCTCCCGACCGATCTCCTCGGCGGTCACCTCGATCCCCTCCTGGCGCGCGACGGCCTCGAGCACCAGGTCGGCCTTGATCGCGCGGATCGCGTGGTCCCGGGCGTCGGCCCGGAACCGCAGCTCGTCGAAGCCCTGGGTCTCGAGCACCTGGGTCAGGGTCATCCCCGCCTGCTCGGCCCGCTCCTGCGCATGCACGATCCGGTGCTGTACCTCCTCGTCGACGAGCGGATCGGGCAGGTCGACGTCCACCGAGTCGATCATGACCTGGAGCACCCGGTCGCGAACCTCCGCGTCGGTCGATCGCTCTCGATTCTTCTGGAGCTGCTCGCGGAGCTCGCTCCTCAGCTCCTCCAGCGTGTCGAATTCCGACGCCACCTTCGCGAACTCGTCGTCTGCCTGGGGCAGCTTCTTGCCCTTGACCTCCTTCACCAGCACCCGGAAGGTCACCTCCTGACCCGCGCGGTCGCCCGCACCGGGCCCGAGCGTGTCGTTGAACGAGAGGATCTCGCCGGCACGCTTGCCCACGAGCTCGGCGTCGAGCTTGTCGCCGAACTCGCCGGAGCCCAGCGCGTAGAGGTGGTCGGGGCGGGTGGCCTCGGGGATCTCCTCGCCGTGCACGGCCGCGTGCAGGTCGAGGACGACGTAGTCGCCCTCGCGGGCGGGGCGCGACACCGTCTCGAGCTCCGCGAACCGCTCACGAAGCGAGTCCAGGTATCGCTCGACGTCGTCCTCGGTGATCTCCACTTTCGGTCGTTCGACCTTCACACCCTTGTAGTCCGACTCCTCGAGCTTGAGCCGCGGCCGTACCTCGACGACGGCCGTGAACACCAGCGGCTTGCCCTCCTCGACGTCGCCGAGCTCGATATCGGGTTCGGTGATCGGCGCGAGATCGTGTTCGCGCAGTGCATCCCGGTAGTAGGTCGGCACGGACTCTTCGATGAACTCCCCCAGAACCGCGTCGTGACCGAACTGTGCGTCGATCACCTGCTTGGGGACCCTTCCCTTGCGGAATCCGGGAATCTTGACCTGCCGCGCGATCTTCCGGTACGCGCGGTCGAGATCCTTGTCCACCTCGTCCGGCGGGATCTCGACGGTCAGCTTGACCGTGTGCTTGTCGGTCTCTTCGAGGGTCGTCTGCATGGGCTCCCGAGCGTAACGGAAAGGGGCATCCGGTATCGTGCGCCGCGGGCTCCCCCGGAGCCCCTGCACCTGGAGGGCCGGTGGTCGAGCCGGTGACCGAGCCGATGGACGAGAAGGCGTTCGACGAGGAGCTCGCGTTCGCACACGAGCTGGCCGATCTCGCCGGGGAAATCGGCCTGGCGTACTTCCGCGGTTCGTTCGAGGTCACGATCAAGCCGGACCGAACGCCGGTCACCGAGGCCGACCTATCGATCGAATCCGCGATCCGGGACGCCGTCGAGCGGCGCTACCCGGGGGACAGCATCCTCGGCGAGGAGGGCGGACTGCGGGGCGAGGGCCGGCGGCGATGGATCGTCGATCCGATCGACGGGACGAAGAACTTCGCCGACGGCGTCCAGATCTGGTCCAACCTGATCGCGCTCGCCGTGGACGACGAACCGGTGCTCGGCGTCGTGAACCTACCGGCGCTCGGCGAGCGGTACGACGCCTCCCGTGGCGGGGGGGCCCGCATGAACGGCGCACCGATCCACGTCTCCCGTGCCAACCGCGTGCCGCACTCCTTCGTCGTGTTCGCGGGCATGGGCGACTGGCTCTCCGGCCCGTATGCGGCCGGCGTCCAGCACATGGTCTCGGACGCGCGGCGGGACCGCGGGTTCGGCGACGCGTGGGGTCACTGCCTGGTGGCGAGGGGCTCGGCCGACGTCATGCTCGAGCTCGAGCTCGCGACGTGGGACTTCGCGGCCCTGCAAGTGATCGTCGAGGAGGCCGGCGGCCGGATCTCCCAGTTCGACGGTGCGCCGCTCGTGCACGGCGGGAGCGTCCTGACGACCAACGGCTCGCTGCATGAGGAGATCGTCGCGAGGTTGAGGCCGAGAGTGGACTCATGACCGCCGCGCTCACGCTATCGGCGGGCGCCGCATCGCCGAGCGGGCGTCGGCGACCGTGACCTTCTGCTTGCGGTAGTTACGGAGCGCGAACCGATCACACGTGGTTTCGGCCGACATCCCTCGACCGTGGTGCCGGTGCAGATACCAGTGCATCCACTCGTGCAGGTACAGGAATCGGAGCACCTCGCGCGGCGTTCGGAACGTCACGCCCTCGGTGAGCCAGATGAACCGCATCGAGCGTCCCGGCCGCCGCTTGGCGCCGAACGCCACTACCTCGCCAAACGGCAGGAAGGGTTCGGGGAGCTGCAAGGTGATCCGCTGCGCGTCGAACTCCGTCTGCGCGGCGAGATGCGGCTTCTCCCGGTACCGGAGCGGTTTCACCAGGACCTGGAAGCCGTCGGTCTCGGGGAGGCCGGCCAGCATCTGGCCGATCCGGGCGTCAGAGAGGTCGGCGACCTTCGAGGTAAGGAACACGGACACAGGCTAGCCGTGCTCGTTCGGATCGGTCGGGGCGGGCGGACTCGAACCGCCGGCCTCCTGCTCCCAAACTATCGCTGGGCACTATCGCTACCTGCGGAAACAGGAAACCCGCAGGTCAGACGTACTGCACCACTCCGCACTACTCCCCTATGTTTCGTGTGTTCTGCTACCCAAATGCTACCCAGGACACGTCAGCGACGTGCGCCTCGACTGCAACGAGATGGCCGCGGACGCCGACGACGGTGACGCCGGTCACGCTATGGTGGCGTACATCACCCGGAGGCGGCCTCCGGCACCTAAATTCCAACACAGCATTAGCCGAAGGAACCTCACTGATCCGCGCTCTGACCAGGTGGTTCAGCCTCGAGCCCCGCCCGGCCTGCCACTTGATCTTCGCCCAGACGGCCGGAGGGTGACGATCGCCGGGGCCAGGGCGTTGAGATCAGACCTCATGCTTCGCAGTTCTTGATGGTGTCCTTGCCCGGGCCGCCCTTGCAGGTATCGAACCCCTTGCCTCCCTTCAGCTTGTCGTTTCCGGAACCACCCTTCAGCAGGTCATCTCCTGGACCGCCCTTTGCGAGGTCGTCACCCTTACCGGCCTTCACGGTGTCCTCGCCGCCCTTGCCTCGAACGGTGTCGTCGCCCGCCAGGGCGCAGATCACGTCGTCGCCGGGCGTGCCGACAAGCATGTCGCGGTGGCTCGTCCCGTTGATGGTGCACTCGGACGGTGGGTTGGTACCGCCCCCGCCGCCGCCACCACCGCCGCCGCCACCACCGCCGCCGCCACCTTCGACGAAGCGGCTGAACTGCACCAGCGGGTTGAATCCATCCCAGCACCCGTCATCGACTCGGAACACGGCCGTCCCACCAGCACCGCCGTCGCAGTACGAGCCCCCGAAC
>JBKPRY010000058.1:0-1525 GCA_046734755.1 Actinomycetota bacterium
GTGACGTCGAGACCGGGATCCTGGACCGGCACCGTCTCGCCGAAGATCTTGTTGGCCGCGCCCCCCCAGTACTCGAGGGTGTCGGCGACGATCCCGATCTCGTCCCGCGCGTCGCGGATCGGCTTGCCCACGTTCCGGGCCTCGATCTGCGCGAGCTCCTCCAGCCGATCCCTGACCAGCACCGAGGCCCGGAGCAGCACGCGGCCGCGTCCGGTCGCGGACGTCCTCGGCCACGGACCGTCCTCGAACGCCCGGACCGCGACGTCGACGGCCTTGCGGGCGTCCTCCGGGCCCGCCTCGGCCACCTCGGCGAGCGCGGAGCCGTTCCCGGGCTCGGTGACGGTGAAGATTCCCCCTTCGACGGCGGGGACGCGTTCCCCGCCCACGAACAGCAGCTCGGTGGTCATCGTTCCTCCCGAATCCGTCCAGGGCGTTGGCGCGATGATAGCCCCCGCCGAACCGGCTCCGCGATGCACGCCGCCGCGGACAGTGGCAAGCTTCGGACGTGACGACCGACGCGGGTCCGGGCGAGGCGACGAAGCATCAGGTGGGCGACCTCGCCGAGGTGTTGGACAACCTCGGGGTGTTCGGGATGCTGGCCGAGGACCTCGTCGCGCTCTGCGTCTCGGGGTTCCGTCGTGTGCCGATCAGCCAGGGCTCGGACTACTACCTGTCGATCCAGGGCTTCACGCCGAACCAGATCGCCTACGCGCACACGCATCCCGACTCCGAGGAGTGGGTGGTGGTCCTGCGAGGCGGCGGACAGGCGCTCGTCGCCGAGAGCCCGGTGCCCCTAGGGTCCGGCCTGATCATCGGACGCGCGGCGGCGCACCCGCACGGGTTCCTGAGCGGCGACGAGCCGCTCCAGCTGCTCTCGGTCCAGCTCCCTCGCCCGTCCGAGGGCACGACCACGTGGGATCAACCCGGCGAGACCACCGACCCGATCGAGTGCGCGGTCGCGGGCATCTGCCGCCGGTGTCCACGTTGCGGCGGCCACAGCCTCAACGTGCGCGCCCGCGTCTTCCTGTGCGAGAACTGCAACCTCGAGTTCTAGGAGGATCAGGCCCAGATCGGGTCCCGCCACAGCGAGAGCTCGGTGCCGATCCCGAGCTCCTCTGCATTGCGATTGACGCGCGCGGCCGCCGCGACGTCTTCGATCGCGACGCCGACCGGCGACGAGAAGATCCGTTGGTCATCCGACGTTCGGCCGGGATGGCGTCCGGTCACCAGCTCCGGGAGCTCGACCACGTCCCCGCGCGAGATCGCGCCCGCATCGAACGCACGCGCCAGCGGTCGCGAATGGTGCCCCGTCTCGTGCTCCCACAGGTCGCAGACGACCAGATCGGCGCGCTCGACGCAGGCGATCTCGGCGTCGAGTGAGGAAACCGAGCAGAACAGGCTCCCCACCCCGAGCCACTCGGGCGGCACGTAGGGTTCGGGCGCCATCGTCGCGGCGACGATCACATCGGCGTCGCGGCAGGCGACTTCGGCGCTCGCTACCGGGACGACCGCATCCGAACGATCG
>JBKPRY010000059.1:0-5827 GCA_046734755.1 Actinomycetota bacterium
GATCCAGCTTCGAGTCGTCGCCCAGCGCGAGCCCCATCAGCAACCCCGCCTCCCGCGGGGGGAACGAGGACTCGATCGAGCGGCCGGCGAGCGCTCGGAACGCCTGCGCCCACCGGACGGGTGCGAACGGCGCAGGCCCCAAGCGCGTCACCTCGTCGACCTCCAGGTCGGCCGAGATCCCACGCCGGAGCAGGAACTCCGCGAAGCCTCCGTCCTCGATGGGACGGAGCGATCCGCTGACGAGGACAACGTCGCCGCGGACCGCGTCGGGAGGTTGGTCGCGTCCGGAGAGCCACACGGTCTCTCGAACGGCGGCCGCCCCGCCGCCCCAGGTGATCGAGCGCACGTCCAGGACGGCCGACCAACGATCCCGTTCGGCCGAGGGATCGACGCGGAGCGGCCCCTCGACGGTGACGTTGGCCGGCGCGAGGCGAGCGACGACCGCGCCACGGACCCGGTGCTCGTGCACGCTCCCCCACCCGACGGCGAGCAGCGCGGCTCCGATCAGCGCGAGCGCTAGCGCGAGCCATACCGGCCGGTCATGACGGGGCTCCGCCGGCGCCACGGCCGCCCGAGGATCGCGTTCCACGAGCCCCGCCCGCTCGAGCGATCCCGTGTCCTCCTCCGGCTCGGGTGCGAGGACCAACGCCGCACCGAGCAGCCCTCCGCCCGTCACCAGCCAGACCCATGGATCGATGAAGTCAGCGATCCACGGTTGCGCCAGCAGGCCGCCCCAAACCACGGCCGCGAGCGCCGGCGCGATCCAGGCGCTCACACGGTGACGAGCTCCCGGATGTTCTCCAGGGTCACGTCTCCTATCCCGCTCACATCGAGCAACTGGTCGACCGAGGTGAACGGCCCGTTCTCCGTCCGGTAGTCCACGATGGCCTGGGCGATCACCTCGCCGACGCCGGGCAACTCCTCGAGCTCGGTCGGCGTGGCGGTGTTGACGTTGATCAGCCCGGCCACGCCCGCGACCGCTCCCCCCGACGCGGGCGGCGCGACGGTCTCCCCTTCGCGCGGAACGAGGACCTGGATCCCATCGGCGAGCGGCGCCGCGAGGTTCAACGACTCCAGCAGCGCGCCCGAGCGGGCGCCCCCCGCCGCATCGATGGCGTCGATCACGCGCGCGCCTTCATCGAACTCGTACACCCCGGGACGGCGCACCCAACCGGCCACGTCCACGAGGATCACCACCTCGGGCGAAGGGCCGGCCGACGCGGCCGGGAGCGGCGCATCGCCGGGGCCGGGTAGCTCGGCCACCTCGACAGAACGAGGCAGCGACCGCACGTACCACAAGCCCGCGCCTCCGAGCGTGATGGCAAGGAGGGCAACCAGGCCCACCAGCTCCCCGCGGGAGAGCGCCGCCAGGCGCTCGCGGATCGAGCCTTCGGACATGAGCTCCCCCCTCCGGGGGAGACCGCAACCCTAACGCCGGCCGAGCGATGGAACCGTGATCTGGCTCACGGCGGGTGCGATCGCGTCACCGTCCGACGGCCCGACACTGACCTCCCGCTCGCCCGGATCGAGGACGGGGAGCCAGAAGGTGAGCACGGCCCCGCCCTCGGGCGCGTCGCCCACCTCGAGCTCGCCACCGTGCGCCCGCACCAGCCCGCGCGAGATGTACAGGCCGAGTCCCGCACCCGGCGCCCCCGAACCATCCGCTCGGCGGAACCGCTCGAAGATCGCCTCCCGATCCTCGGGCGCGATCCCACTCCCGGCATTCCTTAGGTCCACCGTGACGCGCCGATCGTCGCCGGCGACCCGGACGTGGATCGGCGTCCCCGCGGGCGAGTACTTCCTCGCGTTGTCGAACAGGTTCGTGAGGACGCGGACGATCGCGTCGGCGTCGCACACCACCCAGGCGGGCGCGTCGGGCTCGAGCCGCAGACGCTCGGCCGCGCCGCACGCCCGCCCCGCGTCGGCGATCAGTTCACGCAGGTCGACATGCTCCATCGACAGGCGGAGCACCCCGTCCTGGATCCGGGAGACCGTGAGCAGGTCCTCCACCAGTCTGGTGAGGCGTTCGGCCTGCGCCTCGGCCCCGTCGATCAGGTCGACGCGGACCCGGTCCTCGAGCACTGCGCCGTGTTCTTTGAGCGTGGTCAGCACCCCGAGGATCGCGGCCAGCGGGGTCCGGAGCTCGTGCGCCGCGACCCCGACGAACTCGGTCCGCGCCAGATCGACCTTGCGGAGACGCTCCACCTCCGCGCGCTCCTTGCCGAGTTGACGCGCCCTCGACTCGGCGATCGCCTCCATCTCGAACCGCTTCTGTCGCTGGTCCGCCCGCTGCAGCGAGAGCATCCCGATCGCGAACCCCGCGACCAACAGCATGGTCGGCCGGTACAGCCTCGACGTCCACAGCGCGCCCTGCTCGACGAGCTGGGCCAGCAGCAGGACCGCGAGCCCAACGGCCGCGCCGATGGTCTCGACGATCCCGAACCGCAGCGCGACCGCCGCGATCACGATCAGGTAGAGAGTCCAAAATTCGCTTCGCCCACCGCCGGTCACCACGATCCACGCCGTGATCAGGGCGACGTCGATCGCGAACGTCGCGGCGCGCCCCCAGGGCGACGCCTCCCCGCCTCGGGTGGACAGAACCAGACACGTCAGCGCGTAGACGAAGGCGTCGAACACCAGGATGGGCGCGGCGGGCCCCGCAACGGTCTGAATGCCGGACGAGCTCAGGGACAGGACGGTGACGACCGCGAGCACGCAGATCCGAAGCAGTGCGATCGTCCGCTTGGTTCGCAGGACGGAGGGAAGCCAGCTGGATGCCTCGTCTCCATCCGGCACTGGCGTTGGGGCGGCCCTCGCGCTCATCGGTGTCCTTGGTCAGGCGGAAACAGGCCCACTCCGGCCTCGACCTTCCTATCGGGACGGCTCCGGCGGATGTTGAGCGGCGTGGCGAGGCGCGCCTAACGGGAGGTGACCAGGTTCACCAGGCGGGGCTCCCGGACGATCACCTGGACGAGCTCGCGCCCGTCGATCGCGCGCCGTGCCTTCTCCGAGGCGAGGGCCAGCTCCCGGCAGGTCTCCTCGTCGGCGTCGGCCGCGACCCCGATCCGGTCGCGGACCTTCCCGTCGACCTGGACCACCAGCGTGACCAGCTCCTCGCGCGCCAGCGTCTCGTCGAAGGCCGGCCAGTCCGCGGTGTGCACGCTCGAGGGGTTGCCGAGCACCTCGCGCCAGAGCTCCTCCGAGGCGAAGGGAGCCAGCGGCGCCAGCATGAGCGTGAGCGCGCCCGCGGCCTCCCTCGCGCCCCCGCCGGCATCCAGTGCCGAACGCATCGCGTTCGACAGCACCTGCAGCTTGCTGATCGCCACGTTGAACCGGAAGCGCTGCATATCGTCGGTGACCGCTCGGATCGTCCGGTGGGTCAGGCGCCGCAACGGCTCGGGGTCCGGAGCGTCGCGCTCGCACGCGTCACCGACGGCCGCGAAGACGCGGCCGAGCCAGGTCGTCACGCCCGGACGCCGGTCGGGATCGGGTGCGATCAGCTTCCAATCGATGTCGTCCTCGAAGGGCCCGGCGAACAGGATGTTCAGACGCATCGTGTCGGCCCCCCAGCGTTCGACCAGCGGCATCGGTTCGACGATGTTGCCCTTCGACTTGCTCATCGACGCACCGCCGAAGATCACCTGGCCCTGGTTCATCAGCCGCATCATCGGCTCGGTGAAGCCGACCATCCCCCTGTCGAACAGCACCTTCGTGAGGAAGCGGCAGTACAACAGGTGGAGGATCGCGTGCTCGACGCCTCCGATGTACTGGTCGACGGGCATCCATCGCTCGACCGCTGCAGGGTCGAACGGCTGCGTCTCCGCGTGCGGCGAGCAGTAGCGGTAGTAGTACCAGGCGGAATCGACGAACGTGTCCATCGTGTCGGTGTCGCGCGTGGCCGCTTCGCCACCGATCGGACAGACGGTGTTCACGAACCCCTCGTGGCGAGCGAGCGGCGACTCGCCACCCGGCCGGAAGTCGACGTCGTCGGGGAGCAACACCGGGAGCTGGTCGTCGGGGACGGCCACCTCCCCGTGCTCGGGACAGTGGACGATGGGGATCGGAGCACCCCAGTAGCGCTGGCGGCTGATGAGCCAGTCGCGGAGCCGGTACGTGACGGCGGAGCGTCCCTTCCCCTGCTCCTCGAGCCAGGCCGTGACCTCCCCGATCGAGGCCGGCGACCGCACGCCGTCGAACGGCCCCGAGTTCACCATCACACCCTCGTGGTCGTAGGCCTCGGTCATCGTCGCGGCGTCACGCCGCTCTCCTTCGGGCTGCACCACCACACGGATCGGCACGTCGTGGGCGCGCGCGAACTCGAAGTCCCGCTGGTCGTGCGCCGGAACCCCCATGACGGCGCCGGTGCCGTACTCCATGAGCACGTAGGGCGCGACGAAGACGGGGACCTTCTCGCCGTTCACCGGGTTCACCGCGTGGACGCCCACGCGGGTCCCCTCGCGGCTCGCCGCCTGTTCGCGGTTGGCCAGGGGGGTCGCCCGCACCGCCTCGAGCATCGCCTCGACCTCGGTCCTGGTGCCACCGGCCTCGGCGAGCGCGGGCACGAGCGGATGCTCGAGCGCGAACACGAAGAACGTGACGCCCCACAGCGTGTCGGGACGCGTGGTGAACACCTCGACGGTGTCGCCGGTCTCCGCGATCTCGAACGTGACGGCCGCGCCCTCCGAACGCCCGATCCAGTTGCGCTGCATCGTGATCACGCGCTCTGGCCAGTCGAGGGGCTCGGCGTCATCGAGCAGCCGCTGCGCGTAGTCGGTGATCTTGAAGAACCACTGGGTGAGGTCCCTGCGAACGACCAGCGTGCCGCACCGCTCGCAGGCGCCGTTGATCACCTGCTCGTTCGCCAGGACCGTTGCGTCCTTGGGGCACCAGTTCACCGGCGCGTTCTTTCGATAGGCCAGACCGCGTTCGAACAGCCGGAGGAACAACCACTGGGTCCACCGGTAGTACTCGGGGTCGCTGGTGCTGATCCGGCGGGTCCAGTCGAACGACATCCCCATCCGGCGGAACGAGCGCGCCTGCTGCTCGATGTTCGCGTACGTCCACTCCTTGGGGTTGATCCCGCGCTTGATCGCCGCGTTTTCGGCCGGGAGCCCGAAGGCGTCCCAGCCGATCGGATGGAGCACGTTGTAGCCGCGCATCGTGGCGAACCGCGCCACGGCGTCCCCGCCGCTGAACGCCTCGGCGTGGCCCATGTGGAGGTCGCCCGAGGGGTACGAGAACATGTCGAGCGCGTAGAACCGGGGTCGGGGGTCCGCAGGGTCCTCGGATGCTCGGTACAGGCCCTCGGCCTCCCAACGTTCGACCCACTTCGGCTCGATCTCGGAGGCGTCGTAGCGGCGCATGGTCTGCTGATGCTACCGAACCGACCCCGACGGATCGGTCAGGCGAGCGACGACCGGATCAGCGATCCGCCAGCTTGTCCAGGGCGTTGGCCAGGCGCTTGCGCTCGAGCGAGACGCCCCGGAGCTCGGCCTCGGCGGCCCGCAGCCGGTCCTTGGCCTCCGAACGCCGGCGGTCCAGGTCCTGGATCGCGCCGCGGTCGCGTTCGACGGCAGCGGCCGCCCGACGCTCCCGGGTCTCGGCCGCCGCGAGCTCGCGGCGCAGCTTGGCGGCGTCGGGCTTCGGCTTGGGTGCCACGACCGGTGCCGCCGGACGGGACGGACCGCCCTCGAGCACCCGGAGTCCCGCGCCGGCGAAGGTCGCGGGCGGCTTGACGGGCTTGGTGAGTCGACCGACGCGGACGAGCTCCCCGGTCTCCTCGTCGACCGTGGCGGCCTCCAGGGTCCCCGCGATCGCGTCCGTCGTC
>JBKPRY010000060.1:0-22503 GCA_046734755.1 Actinomycetota bacterium
CCGGCCAAGCCCTGGGGCAGGTGGATGAACTGGATCCCGAGACCGAGGATGACGAGCCCCCACCACCGCGGTCGGAGCGCTTCGAGGCGGTGCAGACGCCCGCCGAAGAGGTAGCCGAGGCAGACGGACAGCACGACGACGGCGAGCAGAAGCTTCATCGGTAGGGAACGGAGGGTGCCATGCGCCGCGGCCCGTGTCCAGGACGGGACTAGCATCCCGGCGTGGCCAGGATGGTGCCGTTCCCGATGCTCCCCACCGACAGCGCCGCCGAACGCCGTCTCTACGAGGGGTTCCTCGAACAGCTCGACGACGAGTTCGTGATCTACCACTCAGTGGATTGGGTCGTCGGTGGGCGAGCCGGTCGCGACGAGGGCGAGGCCGACTTCGTGATCACGCACCCCGAGCTCGGGCTGCTCGCGCTCGAGGTCAAGGGGGGTCGGGTCGCCTACGACCCGGCCACGAAGCGCTGGACCCAGACCGGCCACACGGGGACCCACCGCCTTGACGAGGACCCCTTCCACCAATCGAGGGGCGCGATGCACTCGCTCGTGCGGATCCTCGAGGGCCAGCCCGGATGGGACCGGTGGAGGCCCAGCTACGGCTTCGGGGTGGCGTTCCCCGACGGGAGGTACGAAACCTCCGCGCACCCGGGCGCGCCCGCCGAGATCGTGATCGATCGCCACGACCTCGCGCGGCTTGCCGAGCGAGTCCCCGAGGTGATGCGGACGTGGTTGCGTGGGGGGCGGCGCTTCGGCGCGGAGGGTATGGAGGCCGTCTCGAAGGCCCTCGGGTTCAGCGTCGAGATCCGCACGCCGCTCAGGCTGCGGTTCGACGAAGAGGACAAGAAGATCGTCGAGCTCACCTCGGACCAGGCGTGGGTGCTCGCGTTCGTGCTCCACCGGCGACGAGCGGCCGTGACCGGTCCGGCGGGGAGCGGCAAGACCGTGCTGGCCGTCTCGGTGGCCAAACAGCTCGCGACCGCCGGCCACCGAACGCTGCTCACGTGCTTCAACCGCAGGCTGGGAGAACACCTCCGCGTATCCGTCGGAGGGTTCGGCGGGATCGACACCGCGACGTTCCACCAGCTGTGTGTCCAGATGGCGGAGGAGGCCGGCATCGACCTGCCGCCGGAGGATGCAGGGCCCGCCTCCCCGTACTTCGAGTACCGGCTCCCCGACGCGCTTGCCGAGGCCGCGAGCCGGTTGGGCCCCAGGTACGACGCGATCGTGGTCGATGAGGGACAGGATTTCCGCGAGTGGTGGTGGCCCGCGTTGCTCTCGCTGCACACCGATCCCGACGGCGGGTTCCTGTACGTGTTCGCCGACGACAACCAGAATCTGTACGGCGGAGCGCTGCCGGTGGGCGAGGAGGACCGGGTCGGACCGATCTCGCTCAACCTCCGGAACACGAAGCAGATCGGAGAGTTCGTCTCGGTCTTCTACAAGGGCGAGCAGGAGCCGATCGCCCGAGGGCCCGAAGGTCAGCCTGTCCAGATCCTGGGGTACGCCAGCGAGGACGATCTCGAGCACCTGCTCGCGGTGGTCCTGCGGAACCTGGTCGAGGAGGAGCACGTCCCCGTCGAGGACATCGTCGTGCTGACGCCATCGGGAACCAGCAAGAGCCGCTTGAGGAGGAGGGGGATGATCGACGGCTACCGGTTGTCCGAGACCGTCGAGCCGGGTGCCGTGCTCGCGACCAGCGTCCACGCGTTCAAGGGCCTCGAACGTCCCGTCGTGATCCTCGCCGAGCTCGGGGACAAACACCTCGAGGACCTCCGGGATTACCTCTACGTCGGTGGGTCGAGGGCGCGGAACCACCTCGTGGTCCTCGCGGTCGAACCCGTCGCTCGCGAGCTCCGAGCGATCACCGGCGTCACCGGTCCGTGAGACGTCGCTAGGCTGGGCGTGTGGCCGATCTGGGGTACTTCGGGCCCGACAGCGTCTCGTGGCGGGTGCATCGCGAGGTGACCGTGCTGTTCGGCGGGGCGCGGGCGGTGCTGATGCAGGCGGCGCACCCGCTCGTGATCGCCGGGGCGCGCGAGACGGGCTTCTACGAGCGGAACCCATGGAGGCGGCTCCAACGGACCCTGGTCCTCACGTACACGATCACGTTCGGTTCGAAGGCGGAGGCCGACGCCGCCGCCGAACGGATCAACGACGTCCATGCCCGCGTGAAGGGCATCGACGCCGAGACCGGCCTGCCGTACGACGGGCTCGACCCGGACCTCCTCCTGTACGTGCACGCCTGCCTGATCGAGAGCGCCCTCGTGTTCGAGCGCCTCACGGTGGGCGGGCTCGACGCGGCGGGTCGTCAGCGCTTCCACGAGGAGCAGATGCTCGCCGCCGAGATGGTGGGGATCCCGCGGGAGACGATCCCGCCCACCATCCCCGAGCTGCGCGCCTACCTGCAGGGTGTGTACGACTCGAGCATCCCTCGGGTCGGCGAGGCCGCGCGACGCGTGGCGGCGCTGTTCCACGATCCGCCGCGCGAGGCAGAATGGCGACCGGTGCTGATCGGCGTGTCGAAGCTTGCGTTTGGCACGCTGCCGCCGGAGCTCCGCCGGCTGTACGGGATCCAGGTGGGTCCCGGCCGGCGGGCGGCGATGCGAGCGGCGTTCGCGGCGACCCGTGTCCTCCGGCCGTTGCTTCCGCCACGGTTCCGTTACGTCGCGCCGTACCAGGAGTGGCGAACGGGGAGGTCGGGACGGGTGCGGGACGTCCGGCGTTCGGTCGGTGTCCGCGTGGACGCGGCGCGTAGCCTCGGTGGCGAGGCGCCGAGCGCCCGCCGATAGACTCGGCGCGTGGACGAGATCGAGGGCGTCCTCCTCGACATCGACGGTGTCCTCGCCGTGTCCTGGGAGCCGCTGCCCGGCGCGATCGACACCATCGGATGGTTACGTTCGCGCGGGGTCCCGTTCCGGCTGATCACGAACACGACGACCAAGACGCGCTCGGACCTCGCGACGACCCTGCGTGATGCGGGGTTCGACGTCCGCGACGAGGAGCTCATCACCGCCGTGGCCGCCACGGCACAGTACCTCCGGGCTAACCATCCGAACGCGCGCTGCTTCCTCCTGTCCGACGGCGACGCCAGCGCGGACCTCGAGGGTGTCGAGCTGGCCAACCTGGACGTCGCCGACGTCATCGTGCTGGGTGGGGCGTCCGAGGACTTCACCTACACGACGATGAACCGCATCTTCGGCAGGCTGATGGACGGGGCGACCCTCGTCGGGATGCATCGGAACCTCTACTGGCGGACGGGCCAGGGCCTCGAGCTCGACGCGGGCGCCTACATCGCCGGGCTCGAGGAGGCGACCGGACGCGAGGCGGTGATCTGCGGGAAGCCGTCGAAGCCGTACTTCGATGCCGCACTCACGATGCTCGGCGTTCCCAGGGAAGGCACGATCATGGTCGGCGACGACATCGTGAACGACGTCCGTGGGGCGCAGGTCCTGGGTCTGCGAGCGGTGCTCGTTCGGACCGGGAAGTTCCTGCCGGACGACCTCGCGAAGGTGTCAAGCCCGCCTGACCATGTGCTCGAGACGATCGCCGACCTCCCGGACCTGCTGGGCGCGCCCTAGGCCTGACCCGGGCAATCCTCCTCTGAACCGGGTGTCCCGGTAGGCTCGGGTCGTGGACCCCCAACGCACGCGTCAGGCTCGCCGGCTGTTCGCGGGGATCGCGCCCGAGTACGACCGGATGGGCTCGGTGCTCTCGTTCGGGCAGGACCCGAGGTGGCGCCGCTTGCTCGTGTCGAAGGTCAACGCGATCCCCGGCTCGTGGGTGCTCGACGTCGCCACCGGGACCGGGCTGGTCGCGCGCGAACTCGCGAGCAAGAACGTGCGCGTTGTCGGCCTGGACCAGAGCGCGGCGATGGTGGCCCGGGGGGTCGAGGCCGTGCGCCGGCGGGGGCTCGACGGGCGGGTCCGGTTCGCGCTTGGGCAGGCGCAGGCGTTGCCCTTCGAAGACGGCGCGTTCGATGCGGTCACGTTCACCTACCTGCTGCGCTACGTGGACGATCCTCCCGTGACCGTTGCGGAGCTCGCCCGCGTCCTGCGGCCCGGCGGCGTCATGGCCTCGCTCGAGTTCCACGTGCCGCCCGAACCCTGGGCTCGGGCGGGATGGTTCGCATACACGAGATCGGCGATGCCGCTGGTCGGGTGGACCGTCTCCAACGAGTGGTACCGGACCGGTCGGTTCCTCGCACGCAGCATCACGGAGTTCGTCGAGCGGTACCCCCTCCCCGTCCAGGTCCGCTGGTGGCAGGAGGCGGGGATGCGTCGCGTGCGGACGAAACTGCTGAGCAATGGAGCCGCGGTCGTGACGTGGGCGGTGAAGTCGACACCTGCCATGGCCGAGGAGTCCGAGGGTCTCGCCCACACCGATGGGTGAGACCGCCGACCGCCCGGCGTTCTACGCGCTGAGCCCCGGCGGGTGGCGCGACTACTGGTCGCTGCTCCATCCCCCCTATACGGCGTGGCACCTGTCCTATGTGGTCATCGGGGCGTGCGTCGCGTCGGTGGTCGACGTGGGCTGGTTGGTCGAGACGCTGGTGGCGTTCTTCCTCGCGATGGGCCTGGCCGCCCACGCGCTCGACGAGCTCAACGGTCGCCCGCTCCGAACGCGCATCCCCGACCGCGTGCTGTGGACGATCGCGGTCGTCGGCCTCGGGGGCGCGATCGGGCTGGGGATCCACGGGACGCTCGTGATCTCGCCCTGGCTGTGGGCGTTCATCGGCGTCGGAGGGTTCCTGGTCGTCGCGTACAACCTCGAGCTGTTCGGCGGCGCGTTCCACTCGGGCGTCTGGTTCGCACTCGGGTGGGGTGCGTTCCCTGCGCTCACCGCGTACTTCGCGCAGACGGGGACGATCCGGGTCGAGGCGATCCTCGTCGCTGCCGGATGCGCGGCGATCTCGGCCGCCCAACGCGTGCTCTCCACGCCCGTCCGGCGGCTGCGTCGGACGGTGACCAGCGTGAGCGGCGAGCTCGTCACGACCGACGGCGACCGCGAGCCGCTGGACGCCTCCTCGCTCCGCCGCGCCCCGGAGGGCGCGCTCCGCTGGCTCTCCGCCGCCGTCCCGCTGATCGCGATCGGGCTGCTCGTCGCCAGGGTCTAGCCCCGCGGTATCGTTCGGTGTCGATCGTGGGAGGTGTGCCGTGGGATTCGACGGGCTCGGCACCATCGGCCAGATCCACGTGAGCGTGACCGACGTCGATCGCTCGGTCGCGTTCTACCGCGACGTCTTGAGGATCCCGTTCCTATTCCGCGTGCCGGGGCAGCCGATGGCGTTCTTCGACTGCGACGGCGTCCGGCTCTACCTGGGCGTGCCCGAGTCGGAGGACTTCCGGTCGCGCGGGGTGCTCTACTTCACGGTCGAGGACATCGGGGAGGCGCACCGCGTGCTCGCCGAACGCGGCGTCGTGTTCCGCGACGGTCCGCACGTGGTCCATCGCACCGATGACGCCGAGCTATACATGGCGTTCTTCAACGATCCCGACGGCAACAACCTCGCGCTCATGGCGGAGGTGCCCGTCGTTCAGACGGACGGGTAACGAAGCGGGAGACCGCGTGCGTCGGCCGAAGCGGCGACGAGGCTCCAACCCCCGAGGCTCGAGACGACGAGCCGATCCAGGTTCGGTCCCGAGAACGCGACATTCGCGGGCTGGTTCAGGACGACGCCGTCGGGGTCGTCGGCGAACACCTCGACCGGTCCGCCCGGGGAGATCCGGTAGATGCGGTCCGGCCGGTAGCACCCGACGAACATCGTCCCGTCCTCCGCGAGCGCGATGCCGTCAGGCTGCGAGCCGGAGAGGTCGACGACCGGCTCCGGTGGACCGGCGCCGTCATCGTCCTCGATCGGAACCCGGACGACCGCGCGACCGTGGGACTCGACCACGAGCAACGCCTCGCCGCCGGCGGTGAGGCAGCAGCCGTTCGGGAAGCGAGGCGTCGCCTCGGTCCAGACCTCGGTGGCGCCGCCGGGCGCGATCCGATAGACGAGCCCGTCGTCCTTCCCCCACTCGCCCGAATCCGTCACGAACAGGTTCCCGCGCTCATCGAACGCCGCGAAGTTCGGCACGCGCATCGGTCGCCCGGGCGTGCCGTCCGAGTAGGTCGCGATCTCGCCCGTCGTCGCCGACAACCGCGCCACCGCGGCGTTCCCGAAGTCGCACGCGAAGACGTCGCTCGAGCCGCCGACCGCCACGCCGTAGATGAACCCGCCGGTGGACGCGATCTCGTCGAGCGCGCCGTCCCCGGCGACCCGGTAGATCTGACCGGCCTCGCCACCGGCGTACAGGAGCCCGTCGGGGCCGACCGCGACGCCCTCAGGATGATCGAGGCCGGTCGCGAGGGTCTCGAAATCGTCGAGCGCCACCACGCTCAGACCGCCGCGTCGAGCTGCGACAGGAGCTCCGGCACGTCCGATGCACGCGCGCCTTCGCCCGCGATCTGGATCGTCACGATCGTGGAGCCCACGTTCCACATCGCGAGGAAGTACCGCGTCTCGTTGTGGCAGCACGGGTCGGGGTGATGCACGAAGACGATCCCGTCACCAGGGGCATCGAGGTCGGCGTTGGGAGCCGCATCGCCGATGACCTCGTCGGCGTGGTCCCGCAGCCAGGCGAGATACCGGCCGGCGCCCTCGGCGGTCTCGAACGAGAGCACCCGGGCGAGGATCCGGCGACGACCGCCCCTCACGCGGCTGAACTGCCGCTGGGTCCCGCCGACGAAACCGGCCTCGTCGAGCAGGGCTTCCAGACCCGCGACGTCGACTGCGTCCATCGCCACCGAGCCGGCGTCCAGGTCGATCGGGTCGGTGGGATGCCCGGGCAGCGCCGTTGCCGGGATCGGTTCGAGCACGACGGGAGGTGTCGAGGTGGGGGATGGACCGGACATCGGTTGCTCGGTCGAACAAGCCGAGCCGAGGAGCCCCGCCGCCAGCAGCATAGCCACGATCCCGACCTCGACGGTCCGCCCGCGCAACGGTTGCCCTCCCGTGAAAGTGGCACGGTTCCGGCGTTCGGCGCATGATACGGCGTCATCCAGGCATGGACGGAGGGGGAGGCATGACGGATATCGACCGGATCCTCGCCGAGCGCTACGACCGGCGTGGCTTCATGCGCATGGCCGGGGCGACCACGCTCGGTGCGGCCGTGCTCGCGGCGTGCAAGAAGGCGGAGGACAACGGGGGTTCCACCGGGACGAGCGGCGCGGCCGGATCTCACCCGCCGATCGAGCAGGAGCCGGGGGACCTCGCGGTGTTCGACTGGTCCGGCTACGGGAACGGCGACTACTACCCCAACAAGGAACGGGCCTCACTCTGGCAGGCGTACACCGACCAGACCGGTGACACCCCGCACTTCGTCCTGTTCGAGAACGACGACGCCGCCTACACGAAGGCCGTCGCGGGCACCGTGGACTTCGACGTCGTCCACCCCTGTGGGTACAAGTACAAGGACTGGGTCGACCTCGGCGCCATGCAGCCGTGGGACACGTCGCTGATCTCGAACTACAGCCAGTTGAACCCCAAGCTCATGGAATCGGGCGTCGTGGACGGCCAGCAGTACTTCATCCCGCTCGACTGGGGTTTCATCGCTCCGCTTGTCAACACGGATCATGTGGACGTGCAGGAGGAGACGTTCGGGATCTTGTTCGACGACCGGTACGAGGGCAAGATCTCGTGGGTCGACACCTCGAACATGATGTACATCGGTGGGCTGTTCCTCGGGGTCGCCGACCCGTTCAACATGACGGACGAGGAACTCGGGCAGGTACGCGATTTCCTCGCGTCGAAGAAGCACCTCGTCAAGTTCATGTGGAACCAGTCCTACGACTTCTGGCTCTCCTTCAAGAAGGAGGAGGTCTGGATCGGCTATTCGTGGCCGGACACGGTCGGTTACGCCGACGCGGCCGGCATGAACTATCTCTACATGACGCCCAAGGAGGGGCGCGTGTCCTGGGTGTGCGGGATGGGTCTGGCCAAGGACACGCAGAACTACTTCCATGCCCACGACTACGTGGACTCCTGGGCGAGCAAGAAGGCGGCGGAGTTCCTCATGGCCTGGTACTACTACGGTCACACCAACACGACGGCGGATCTGTCGGTCGTCCCGCCGGGCGTCGTCAGCGCGCTCGGGCTCGACGATCCGAACGTGTTCGATCAGACGATCCCCGAGTCGTACATCCCGCGACGCGACCTCTACCAGCAGTACTGGAGCGAGGTGCTGGCGTCCTGACGCCAGCGAACACCGGGCGCCGGTAGACGGCCGTGGCGACCCAGGAGGCCGCTGCATCGGCCAAGCACTGGCGGTGGCGCGAACGCGGCGTGACCGCGGCGCTGCTCTCGGCCCCGATGCTGTGGCTGCTGCTGTTCTTCGTCGCGCCGGTCGCGTACGTCGCGTCCTACAGCCTCGGCGCGATCAAGCTGTTCCCGACCGACGCCGGCGTGATCTCGCTCGACGACTGGAGCCGCTTCCTCGGCGGGGACTCCATCTACCTCGGGTTGTTCTGGAAGTCGGTTCGTATGTCGCTCACGGTGTCGGTGGTCGTGGTGCTGCTCGCGTACCCGATCGGCTACTTCCTGGCCCTGTGCGTGCGGAAGCTGAAGTACGTCCTGCTCCTGGTCATCATCGTCCCGTTCCTCACGAGCTTCCTCCTGCGCGTGCTCGCCTGGAAGGTGATGCTGGGGGATCGCGGCGTGTTCAACTCCCTGCTGGTCTCGCTCCACCTTCGCCCCGCGAACGATCCGATCGAGTGGCTGCTCTACAGCCAGTTCACCGTGATGTTGGTCCTCGCCTACGTGTGGATCCCGTTCGTCGCGTTGCCGATCTTCGTGAGCCTGGACAACCTCGACCGCAGCCTGCTCGAGGCGGCGAGCGATCTGGGGGCCAGCCGGGTGCGGACGTTCTTGCGGGTCACGCTGCCGCTCAGCCTCCCCGGGCTGATCGCGGCGTTCGTGTTCGTGTTCGTCCCGACGATCGGCGAGTTCGTGACCCCGCTGCTCGTCGGGGGTACGAGCGGCTACATGTACGGCAACGCGATCCAGGATCTGTTCACGCGCGGCCTCGACTGGCAGAGCGGGTCGGTCCTGGCGATGTTCCTGCTGATCGTGGTGGCCGCCCTGATGGCGCTGTTCGGACGCTACGTGCAGGTCCGATCCGTGGCGACCGACTGATGGAGATCGCGACCTCGAGGGCCGGGAGGGTCTCGCTCACCGTCTTCTTCTGGTTGCTCGTGATCTTCCTGTACCTGCCGATCGCGGTCCTCGCGCTGTTCTCGTTCAACGACGGCGACCCGTCGTTCCCATTGGCAGGGTTCACCACCCACTGGTATGGCGACGTCCTGAGCAACCGCGTCCTGGTGACCGCCCTCGGCCGGAGCGCGGTCGTCGCGACGATCTCGAGCCTGATCGCGGTGACGCTCGGCGTCCTGACCTCGTTCGCGCTCCTGCGACGACGGTTCTTCGGCAAGCCCGTGGTCTCGGCGCTGGTCTTCTCGCCGCTCGTGATCCCGTACCTGGTCTTCGGGATCTCGCTGCTCCTGCTGTTCACGCTCGCCGACAAGGTCCTGACCCAGACGTTCGGCATCTACTTCGGCCTCGGGCTCCACGCGGTCGTGATCGGTCACGTGGTGGTCGCGCTGCCGTACACGATCCTCACGATCATGCCGCTCCTGGAACGCCTCAGCGTGTCGCTCGACGAGGCGGCGAAGGACCTGGGGGCGAGCCCGCGCGAGACCTTCCGACGCGTCACGCTGCCGCTGCTGATGCCCGCGCTCATCTCGGCGTTCCTCGTGGCGTTCACCCTGTCGTTCGACGAGTTCGCGATCGCGTCGTTCCTCGCCGGCACGCAGCAGACCTGGCCCGTCTACCTGTTCGCTCAGCTCCGGGTCCCGAGCCTGCTCCCCCAACTGATCGCGGTCTCATCGGTGGTGTTCATCGCCTCGATGCTGCTCGTGCTCTCGGCGGAGATCGGCCGCCGAGTCGCCGAACGCCGGTACGGTCGCGAGTACGCCGCGCGTCTGGTCTGACCGCCCTATGCGACGCAGCCGTTAGGCTGGGGTCGTGGCGTTGCCCGCGACGATCGCCGAGCTCCGAGCGACCGGGTTCCCGGATCGGAGCGTCAAGGAGGAGCTCCGCGCCAACCTGCTCGAGCGCCTCGGCTCGGGCGTCCCCCTGTTCCCGCGGGTCGTGGGGTTCGAGGACTCCGTGCTCCCGGTGCTCGAACGCGGACTCCTCGCCGGCCACGACCTCGTGATGCTCGGCGAGCGGGGGCAGGCCAAGACCCGCCTGATCCGCCAGATCGTGGAGCTCCTGGACGAGCAGACGCCCGCGATCGCGGGGTGCGAGGTGAACGACCACCCGTACCACCCGATCTGCGCGGCCTGCCGGGCTCTGCTCGCCGAGGACGGGGACGCGGCGCCGATCCGCTGGATCGGCCGCGAGGACCGCTACGCGGAGAAGCTTGCGACGCCGGACACGAGCGTGGCCGACCTGATCGGCGACGTCGACCCGATCAGGGTCGCCGAGGGGCGGTACCTCGCGGACGAGCTCACGATCCACTACGGGATGATCCCGCGGACCAACCGAGGGATCGTCGCGATCAACGAGCTCCCCGACCTGCCCGAACGCATCCAGGTCGCCTTGTTCAACATCCTGGAGGAGCGCGACGTCCAGATCCGCGGCTACCGGATCCGGCTCCCGCTCGACCTCCTGCTCGTGGCCACGGCGAACCCCGACGACTACACGCACCGCGGCCGGATCGTCTCGCCGCTCAAGGACCGGTTCGGCACGCAGGTTCGAACGCACTACCCCGAGTCGCTCGAGGACGAGATGGCGATCATGGAACAGGAATCGCGCGCCTGGGAGAGCGACGTCCCCCTCCGGGTCCCGGTGTACCTCCAGGAGATCCTCGCGGCGTTCACGGCCGAGCTCCGGCGTTCGCCCCACGTCAACCACCGCAGCGGCGTGAGCGTCCGGTACTCGATCGGCAACCTCGAGACGCTCTCGGCGGCCGCGATCCGGCGGGCGGCGCGGACCGGCGAGCCCGAGGCCGTCCCGCGGGTGTGTGACCTCCCGGCCGTCGTCGAGGCGGGTCTCGGGCGGGTCGAGTTCGACACGATCGAGGAGGGCCGCGAGGAGGAGATCCTGTCCCGGGCCCTCAAGACGGCCGAGCTCCAGGTGTTTCGCCGGCGGTTGTCGGGCTTCGACTTCCAGCCGATCCTGTCGCGGTTCGCGCAGGGGTTCGAGGCCGAGACCTCGGACCTGCTGGCGGCGAGCGAGCTACTGGCGCAGTTCGGCGAGCTCCCGGGTCTGTCCAAGCTGCTGCAGCGTCTCGGCGTCGAGGAGGAGTCGCCCGGCGTCGCTGCCTCCGCGCTGGAGTTCGCGCTCGAGGGCCTGCACCTGTCGCGCAGGCTCAACAAGGACCTCGAGGCGCGGGCGGGCCGCAGCCGGTACCGGTCGGCCGATCCCGACGCCTAGAGACGCCCCGCGGCTCGCACCCCGTAGGATTCGGCGCCGTGACCGAGATCCACCGCTATGTCGGGTACGTCGTCGTCGGGATCTTCACGATCGGGTGGCTCTTCGGGCTGGGCCTGTGGATCGCGCGACGGGAGGCGGGGGACTGGTTCTGGCGATGGCTCGTCGCGGCGCAGACCGTGGCCATCGTGCAGGCGCTGATCGGCGTGATCCTGCTGCTCGCCGGCCGCCGTCCCCCCACGGCGCTGCATTACGTCTATGGGTTCGGGCCGCTCGTGGTCTTCGCGATCGCCCATGTCCTGGGGAGGGAAGACCCATTTCGGACAAGGCCATGGATCCCGTTCGCCATGGCGTCGTTCATCTCGTTCGGACTGTCCTTGCGGGCGCTCGCGACGGGCCTGGGCATCGGCTGATGGGCGGCAACGTTCCCGCGGCCTCGGCGTAGGCTGGTCGGGTGCAGGCCCGCTACTCACGCTGGGACGACACGCAGGATCCGTTGGGCCCCGAGCTCTCCGCGGGAGAGCTGCTCGAGGAGCTGTCCGACGACACGCTGTCGGGTCTGGGGATCGAGGGCGCGCTCTCGCGGCTGCTGCGCCGAGGGATGCGAGGGAGCTTCGACGGGCTCGACGCCCTGCGCGACCGGCTGCGCGAACGCCGCGCCCGGGAGCAGGCGAGCCTCGACCTGGCCGGCCCGCTCGAGGAGCTCCGCGAGCGGCTCGACGACCTCGTCGATCGCGAGCGCTCGACGCTCTCGTTCCGAGCCGAGGACGACGCGCGGTTGCGCGAGGGGTTCCTCGATGCGCTCCCGCCCGATGTCCCCGGCCAGATAGGGGAGCTGAGCGACTATCGGTTCGTCGATCCCGAGGCGCAGGAGGCCTTCGACGAGTTGCTGGAGCACATCCGCGAGCAGGTGATGGGCGGGTACTTCCGCAGCATGGCCGAGGGGATGCGCTCGATGTCCCCCGAGGACCTCGCGCGCTTCCGCGACATGCTCGCCGAGCTGAACCGGATGATCGAGCAGCGTGAGCGGGGCGAGCCCTACGACTTCGAGGGCTTCATGCAGCGCCACGGGGAACTCTTCCCCGGCAACCCGAAGACGCTGGACGAGCTGCTCGAGCAGATGGCCGCCCGGATGGCCGCGATGTCCCGGCTGCTCGCGTCGCTGTCGCCCGAGGAACGCGCGGAGCTCCGAGCGCTCGCCGAGCAGGTGCTGCAGGACATGGATCTCGCGTTCGAGGTCGACCGGCTCGGCTCGAACCTGGCCTCGGCGTTCCCGGACCTGGGGTGGGGAGAGCCGACGCTCGGCGGCGGCGACGAACCGCTGCCACTCTCGGCGACGATCGACGCCATGGAGCGGCTGCACGACCTCGAGGAGCTCGACCGCTCCCTCCGGGGCGACTACCCGGGCGCCTCGATCGACGACGTGGACGAGGAGGCCTTGCGTCAGGCCCTCGGCGAGGACGCCGTTGGCGATCTCCGGCGCCTGAAGGAGATCGAGCGCGCGCTGGAGCGCGCCGGACTCGTCACGCGCGAGCGAGGCCGGCTCGAGGTCACCCCGAAGGGCGCGCGCTCGATGGGGGAGCGGGCGCTGGTCCGGGTGTTCGAGGAGCTCCGACGGGACCGGGAGGGCGTGCACGAGTCCCGGGAGGCCGGCGGTCTCGCCGAGCCCACCGGCGCGACCCGGCCGTGGCGGTTCGGCGACGCCGGGCAGATCGCGGTCCAGCGGAGCGTGTTCAACGCCGTGGTCCGAGGCGGCCCCGGAGCCCGGGTGCGGCTCGAACCCGACGATCTGGAGCTGCTCGAGGCCGAGCAGCGAACCGAGGCGGCGACCGCGTTGCTGCTGGACCTCTCGTTCTCGATGCCGCTGCGCGGCCACGACGTCCATGCGAAGCGGATGGCCCTTGCCCTGCATGCATTGATCGAGGGGCGTTACCCGCACGACACGCTGTACCTGATCGGCTTCAGCGACTACGCGCGCCAGATACAGCCGAGGGAGCTCGCGGCCGCGGGCTGGGAGCGCGTGTACGGGACCAACATGCACCACGCGTTCCACCTCGCCGGCCGGCTGCTGGCGCGGCACCCGCGCGCGACGCGGCAGGTGATCATGGTGACCGACGGCGAGCCGACCGCGCACCTCGAGGGAGAGCGTGCGCGCTTCGCCTGGCCGCCGATCCCCAAGACGATCCGACTGACGCTTGCCGAGGCGACCAGGCTCTCGAGATCCGGCGTGACCCTCAACGTCTTCATGCTCGAGGACTCGCCCGGATTGATCGGCTTCATGGAACGGCTGGCCGAGCTCACGGCGGGACGGGTCTTCCTGATGGACGACCGGGAGCTCGGGTCATTCGTGCTCCGGGACTTCGTCCGGCGGCGCGTTCCCTAGCGGAGTCCCGGCAGCGAGAGCCCGTCAAGTGCGGGGCGGTTCCACCACATCGTGACGATCCGGTGCTCGAGGGGTCCCGCGGCCCAGAGCCCGTCCCGTTCCATCAGCCGCTCGCCGAGCGCCTCCACGAGCTCGGCGTCGCGATCCGCCGAGAGGCAGAGGCGGCGCCGGATGAAGGCGATCGCGTCGTCCCGGCGTTCGAAGCCACGGAAGCGAGGGACGCGCGCCTCGTCCTCGCGGCGGACCTCGATGCCGAGCTCGGCGATCGCGGCGACGGCGAGGTCGGCGTTCGGGCCGGTCGGACGTTCGAGACCGTGGAAACGCCGCCACAGATCCGCCATCCACGCGAGCGGGTGCGCCGACGTGATCTCGACGACGACGCGGCGGCCGGCGTGGGCGTCGAGCGCTCGCACGAACGGTTCGAGCTCGCCGACGTTGTACAGGACGTGGCCGCACACCGCGACGTCGGCCGTCGGCGTGTCGGGGCTGGAGTCCGGCCATCTGCCCTCGACGGTGCCGGCCTCCACGCCGGCCTCGCGTGCGGATCCGAGGAATGCCGCCAACATCTGGGCCGACTCGTCGACCCCGGTGATCCGGCTCGCCGCCGCCGCGAGCGGCAGGGAGGTCGCCCCGCCTCCGACCCCCACGTCCAGCACGTCGCCTCCCGTCGCGAGCGCCTCGAGCGCGATCCGGGTCGTCGCGCTCGGTTCGGCCGGCGTTCGTTCCGCTCGAGTCCGGAACAGCTCCGGCGGGAAGCCCCAGGGCGACTCGGGCGCCGCGACGAGGATCTCGTCCGGGATGACCCAGCCGGCGAGCTCGCGTCGCCAGCGTTCGAGCGCGTTCACCCCTCGAGCTCCGACCGCACGTCGTCCGTGTGCTGACCGAGGCGGGGCGGCGGCATCCGGGCTGGCGTGACGCGGCCGTCGAAGCGGATCGGATCGGCGACCAACCGGAGCGATCCCCGCTCGGCGTCGTCGATCGTCTGGATCGAGGCTGCGCCCTCGGGAGACGCGAAGACTTCGTCGAGCGTTCGGACGGGCGCGCAGGGGACCGACGCGGCCTCCAGTGCGGTGAGCCACTCGGCCGAGGGGCGCCGCGCGAGCTCCTCCGACATGATCGGGATCAGCTGGTCGCGGTTGCGTACGCGGTCCGCGTTGGTCGCGAATCGTTCGTCGGACGCGAGCTCGGGTCGCCCGATGACGCCGCACGTCCGCTCGAAGAGCCGGTCGTTCCCCGCGGCCAGGATGAACGGCCGGTCGGCCGCCTCGAACAGCTGGTACGGCACGATGTTGGGGTGCGCGTTGCCGAGCGGCTGCGGCACGAGACCCCCGAGCAGGTAGTTCGCGGCCTGGTTGACCAGCGCGGCGACGCTCGCGTCGAACAGCGACACGCTCACGCGTGCCCCACGTCCCGTCGCGTTCCGCCCGAGGAGCGCCGCCTGTATCGCGTTGCACGCGTAGAGGCCGCAGATCACGTCGAGGAGCGCGACCCCGACCTTCGTGGGTTCGCCACCCGGGTGCCCGGTGAAGCTCATCAGGCCCGAGAGGGCTTGGACGATGATGTCGTAGCCCGGGCGCGCGGTGTCGTCGCCCTCGCCGAACGCCGTGAGGGAGCAGTACACGAGGCGGGGGTGTTCCGCGGACAGCGAGGCGTGATCGAGTCCGAACCGTTCCATCAGGCTGGGGCGGAAGTTCTCGACGAGGACGTCCGAGGCCAGGGCGAGCCGGCGAGCGGCCGACCGCCCGTCCTCGGTCCCGAGGTCGAGCGTCACGGAACGCTTGTTGCGGTTCAGCGAGAGGAAGTAGGCCGCGTCGCCACCGACGAACGGCGGCCCCCACCCACGCGTGTCGTCGCCGGTCAGGGGCCGCTCGACCTTGATCACGTCCGCGCCGAGGTCGCCGAGCAGCATCGTCGCCAACGGACCCGCCAGCACCCGGGAGAAGTCCGCGACCCGGATCCCGACGAGCGGGAGTCCGGTCGGGACATCGTCGTCGGGTGGCAAGGAGCTCCTCGAGATGGAAGGTCAAACGAGCGGCGCCGCCGGAGCCCGAAGGCTCCAGCGGCACCAACGGATTTGTACACCGGCGGCGGTCCAGGGGTCAAATCGTCCGTCCGGTTTTGTCACTCTTTTGCTGGATGGTGTCCGGCCGTTTTGTCACTCTTTGTCCATGGTGCCCGGCCAGGGTCTGGCGATCGGACTGATCCGCGCGCCCAGCTCGCGCCCGGGGGTGGCCAACCGCCGCGGAATCGGACACGATGACCCGCGTGAACGAGGAGAGCCTCCAGCGAGCCAACGCGTTCCTCGCCGCCGTCACGGCACGGGCGACGCCGGGCGAGCTCGTCGACCTCTCGCCGGCCGAGCTCGGCAAGGAGATCGGCGTGGTCGAGCCGCTCGCGGCCGCAAGGGCGGTCCGCGCCCTGCTCGCGCGGCGACGGCTCGAGGCCGTCGACGGCCGGTACCGCCTCCTGGACGCGACCCCGATCGAGGCGGGCGAACGCGAGCAGGTCCCGAGGCCCCGCCGCGCGGCCCGACGCCAGCCGCGGCCGACCCGGCAGGAGCAGGGCGGCCGCCCGACCTACTCCGAGATCGGGCGCGAGGTCGTCGAGCGCACGATCGAGCTCGGGCGCGAGGTTGGGACCCTGCGCGGCGCGCTGCGGGCGGCGCGAGAGGAGGCGCGGGAGTCCAGGGAGGCCTGGGAGGAGGCCGATCGCCGGGCGCAGCGGCTCTCGCTCAAGGTGAAGGAGCTCGAGGCACGGGCCGAGATGGCCGAGACGAACCTGCGCACCTTGCTCGCGGCGGCCAGGGGAACGGGGCGCGACGCGACCCTGGGCGACACCGAGATGGAGGCGATCCTCGGCGTCCTCAAGGGCGATCCCGGCGTACCGAGCGAACGGAGCGAACCGGGCGAACCTGAGACCGACGGTCCCACGGACGCCGTCGAGCGCGAGACCGCCGACGCGACGGGAGCGGGCGAGAGCGCCTAGGGGCGCTGGCTCAGTGCGTCCCGGCCGACGCGGCATCGGGCACCATCCGGTCCTCGCGGAACCGCGTCAAGGCGAACGGCGCGATCAGCTCCGGCGTCCGACCCGTCGCGATCAGCTCGGCCATGGTCCTGCCGAAGATCGGCGCACCCTTGAAGCCCCACGTGCCCATGCCGGCCATCAGCCAGAACCGCTCCACCTCGGTGGCGCCGAGGATCGGGGAGGAGTCCGGCGTCATGTCACACAGGCCCGTCCACTGGCGCATCGCCCGCGCGGTCCTCGCGATCGGCAGGATCTGGATCGTGCGCTTGGCCGCCTCGCACAGGAACCCGAACGTGGATCGGGTCGAGTACGTCGGGTACGGAAGGACCTCGGCCCCGACCAGGAGCTCGCCGCGCGCGGTCTGCGAGACGTACACGTACAGGTCCAACGACGAGACGAGGCCGTGGAGGACGGGACGGTACGGCTCGGTCACGAACGCCTGGAGCGCGTGGGTCGAGATCGGGACGCGCACGCCCGCCATCGCCGCGACGACGCTCGTGTGCCCGGCGACCGCCGAGATCACGTGGCCGGCCGCGACCGGTCCGGCGTCCGTTCGCACGCCCACGCATCGGCCGTCGCGGACGTCGATCCCGGTGACGGTGACGCCCTCGTGCACCGCGACCCCCCGTCGCTGCGCAGCGGCCGCGTACCCCCACACGACCGCATCGTGCCGTGCGAACGCGCCCGGCGGATGGTACGAGGCCCCGACGACGGGCAGCTCGCCGCCGCCGGTGAGGTCGACGAGCGGGCACACCTTCAGGACCTCCTCGGGGGTGAGGATGTCGGTCCGGACGCCGAGCGCGCGGTTGAGCAGGGACTTCTCGCGCTCGACCCGGAGCGAATCCGGCGTGTGGCAGAGGTCGAGCTCGCCCTGGTCGGTGAACAGGATGTTGAAGTCGAGCTCCTGGGAGAGCGTCCGGTACATCCGCAGGCTCGCCTCGTACAGAGGGACGGTCTCGGGCGTGTTGTAGTTGGCGCGCAGCACCTGGGTGTTGCGGCCCGATGCGCCCGAACCCAGGTAGGCGCGCTCGAGGACGGCGACGTCACGGATGCCGTGGACCTCGGCGAGGTGGTATGCGAGCGAGAGGCCGTTCACGCCGCCGCCGACGATCACCACGTCGTAGCGGGGCCCGAGCTCGTGCTGCTCGAGGAACCGAACCTTCCGCAGCAGACCGGTCACCGCAGCAGCTCCGCGCAGGCCGTCTCGATGCGCTCGCGTAGGTGCGCCGAGACCATCGAGGGCACGAGCAGATCGATCCGGTCCCGGTCGACGAGGATCCGCGCGCCCACCCGAGCAACCTCCCCGACGATTGAGCCCTCGATCGGGAGCTCGAGCTCGGACAGGCGCGCGAAGGCCTCGCGCGACCCCGGCCCGTCGAGCGAGTGCGCGCCCCAGCCGTGCGAGACGTCGAGCACGACCGCGTCCGGGTCCAGCCGCACGACCGCCGCCGCCACGGCCGCCTCCGAGACCTCGCCGACCAGCGCGACCTCGCCGGGAGAGACGCGACACGCGCCCGGGAGGTCGCTTATCCGGTCGCAGGCCTCGGCCGAGGCGAGCACGCTCGTCACCGTCGGCGCCCACGTCCTGAGCTCAGCCACGGACCCTCGTGCCCTCGGGGTCGTAGAACGGGGTCGGCACGACCCGGCCGACCGCGTCCCCGGCCTGGAGCTCGCTCGGGAACCCGTCCCGGCCTCGCCGGATCCACCCGAGCCCGATCGCTCGATCCAGCGCGGGTGAGCGTTCGGCCGAGGTGACCCGACCGACGATGGCCGTGCCGACGGTGAGCGGCGCGCCCCGGAGACCGGCGCCGTTGGTCGTGCCCTCGAAGATCAGCCCCGCGAGCCTTCTGGTGGGCGGCAACTCTGCGAGGCGTTCGAGCGCGGCTTTTCCGACGAACCACGGCTTGGTCATGTCGACGGCCCGGGCGAGTCCGAGCTTGGCCGGCGTGTCGTCGGGCAACGTGTCCTGCCCGAGGTAGACGTGACCCTTCTCCAGACGTAGCAGCTCGAGCGTCTCGAGCCCGAACGGCGAGACCCCCACGTCCCGTCCGGCCCGCTGAAGCGAGTTCCACAGCCTCGGGCCGCTCGAGCGCGGATGATGCAACTCGAAGGCGAGTTCGCCGACGAAGCCGCTCCGGATCGCGCGGCATGGGACGCCGGCGACCGTCAGCTCACGATGGCCAGGGTACGGGAGCGACGCCGCGTCGATCGGGTCGTCGGTCAGACCGCGCAGCAGGTCGCGCGCGTCCGGACCGGCCACCAGGATCGCCCCGAGCTCCGAGGTCCGGTCGAGGAGGTGCACGTGGAGCCCGAGCCGTTCGGCCCACTCGCGAAGGCGGGCGTCCATGCGTTCGGCGCCGCCGGAGGTCGACGTGATCAGGTACCCGCCGTCCTCGAGCGCGCAGAGCAGACCGTCGTCGACCACGTACCCGCCCTCGTCGAGCGCGAGCACGTAGCGCGAGCGCCTCGGTGCGAGATCGTCGACCCGGCCCGCGAACACGGCGCTGGCGAGCGTCGTCGCGTCGCGTCCCGCGATCAGGAACCGGCCGAGCGTCCCGACGTCCATCAGGCCGACCCGTTCGCGGACCGCGCGGTACTCCTCGGCCGGGTCCGCGTAGGAGACTGGGCGCTTCCACCCGCTCGACCACCCGAGCGCGGCGCCCTCCGCGGCGTGGGTGTCATGCAGGCTGGTCCGCTTCTCGATGACCTCGTGGACCGGCGCCGCGAGCGCCTGGAGGGCGACCGGCCGCAGAGGTGGCCGGGCGGTAGGCCTCACGCCCGCACGCGCGTCGGCCGCATCGGCGCGACCGCGAGCGAAGCAGGCCAGCGCGAGGCCGCACATCGCGCCCTTGCACGGCCCCATCGTCGCGGTCGTGTAGCGCTTGAGGATCTCGGCCGAGCGGAAGCCCTCGCTCCAGGCCTGCTCGGCGTCGTACCGGGTGACGTCTTCGCACAGGCACAGGTAGCCGCCACCGAGCCCGGGTTCGTCGGCCGCGAGCGCCGCGTCCCCCACGAGCCGCACCGGTTCGTTCACCGCCATCCGAGCGAGCTCGTCGCGCGGACCCAGACCCGTCGACAGGACGAGCGCGTCGCACGCGATCCGCCGCCGTTCGCCGACCTCGCGCACGATCACCGAGCGCAGGCGCCCGTGGCCGCGCGCCTCGACGAGCTCCCCGTCCACGATCGCCTCGGCCTCACGCGGCACCTCGTCCACGAAGGCGGCCGGCACGAGCGCGGCGACGACCTGCGCACCCGCCGCGACCAGCGCCCGCAGATGCTCCACGCCCTCGGTCGTCGACGCGACGACCACCACGCGCCGGCCGGGGGGAACGCCGTGCAACGCCGCCATCGCCGAGGCGGCGCGACCGAGCCACACCCCCGGGAGATCGTTGCCGGGGAAGAGCTGGTGGGTTTCGGCGGCCCCGGTGGCAACCACGACGCGGTCGGCGTGCACCTGCACGAGCTCGTTCGAGGCGGCGAGGGGCACCGTCGGCCCGTCGAACAGGCCGAGCGCGGCATGCCGCTCGAGGATCTCGATCGCCCTGGTCGCCCGCGCTCGGTTCTCGAGTGCGCGGACCGCGTCCAACGTCGGGCTCGGCGCGAGCCGGGAGCCGATCGCGAACTCATCGCACAGGAGGACGTGTTCGCCGGCCTCGGCGGCCTCCAGCGCGGCCGTCAGACCCGCGATGCCGGCGCCGACCACGATCGTCTCGCATCGAGCGTGCCTCGAGACCGTGCGCGTCGCTGGCGCGTCGGGGGGCAGCGGCCCCGAACCCGTCGCGCGCCGGATCACGCGCTCGGCCATCCGCCACGCGAACCGGGGCCGGATGAACGTCTTCAGGTAGAACGCGACGGGCATCAGCGGATGCGCGAGATCCGCGACGTGGAGGAGGTCGTGTTCGGCCGAGGGCCAGCCTCTGCCGCGTTCGACGCGCATGCCAGCAGCCGCGGGGGTGATGCACGACCGCACGCCCGGGACGCCGTCGACCGTGACGGTGCAGTTCGGGCACTCGCCGGTTCCGCAGTACAGCCCTCGGCGGCGGTGGCCCTTGAGCGATCGCGAGAACGTCCGCACCCCGGCACGGAACAGCGCCGAGGCGACCGTGTCGCCGTCGAGCACCTGGACCTCGCGCCCCTCGAACCGCAGCGGGCCCGGCGTCATCCGATCCTGTTGGTCCGGGTGTCGCGGATGACGACGAACCAGCTCCGACATCCGAGCGCGTGGTACCAGCGCTCTCGCTGCACTCCCTCGACGTTGGCCGGGAAGAAGACGCGCTCGAACTCGGCCGCCGGGTCGGGCGCCGCATGCGGGCGATCCTCGCCGCCGAACGCGAACTCCGTGTGCGGGCGGGCGCCGCAGTGCGGACAGGCGATCTCGAGCGTCACGGCCGCCGCCGCTTGTTGTCCTTCAAGACCGCGCGCGAGGAGACGTAGCCGGGCGCCCCTGTCACGCCGCCGCCCGGGTGCGTGCCGGCGCCGCACAGGTACAGCCCGTCGATCGGCGTCCGGTACCGCGACCATGCGGGCAGCGGGCGCATGAAGAAGAGCTGCTCAACGTTCAGGTCCCCGTGGAAGATGTTGCCCTCAGTCAACCCATAGGTGCGTTCCAGGTCGAGTGGGGTGACGATCTGCATCGCGCGGATCGACGTCTCCACGTTGTCGGAGTACCGGGAGATCGTCTCGACGACCTTGCGTCCGAGCTCGTCCCGCCGTTCGTCCCAGGTACCCGACCGCAGCGCGAACGGCACGTACTGCACGAACGCCGTCATCACGTGCGTGCCGGGCGGCGCGAGCGTGTCGTCCACGTTCGAGGAGGTCACACAGTCCACCCAGAGCTCGTCGGGGATCTCGCCCCACCGGTGCTGGTCGTACATCCGCTGCGCTCCCTCGAGCGTCGGCACGAGCGTGGCGAGCGAACGCTGGTTCGGGCCGGCATCCTCGGGCATCCCGTACCAGCGGGGTTCCTCGTCCAGGGCGAAGTTGACCTTGGCGCACGGACCGGCCATCACGATCGCCTCGACGTCGGCCCTGAAGTCCTCGGAGAGCTGGGACTTCTCGACCAGGCCGAGGAAGGTGCGCTTCGGGTCCGCGTTCGAGACCACGGTGCGGGCCGCGATCTCGGTTCCGTCCTCGAGCGTGACCCCCGTCGCCCGGCCGTCCCGAACGTCGATCCGCGCCACCTCGGACCCCGTGCGGATCTCGCCGCCGGCATCGCGGACGGCCGAGGCCATCGCCTGCGTGATCGAGCCCATCCCGCCGATCACGTGGCCGTTGAACCCCTGGATGTGGTGCTCGCCGCCGGAGAGCATGTGGAACAGCAACCCGATCGCCGTCCCGGGTCGGTACGGCGGCGCGTGCATCCCGTAGACGTTGTTCGCGAGGTACAGGCGCCGCACCTCGTCGGACTCGAATTGTCGTTCGACGAACTCGCCGAGCGAGCCGGTCGCGAACCGCACCAGATCCGAGAGTCGATCGCCCGACAGGTGCCGGAACCGGCGGAACAGGCGTCGCCCTTCGCGCAGCTTGCTCCAGCCGGTCGCGTACATGTTCGGCGGCTCCTCCAGGAAGAACGGCTGGAGCGAGCGGGCGAGCTCGTGCAGCCGTTCGGTCACGCGGCCGAA
>JBKPRY010000061.1:0-1044 GCA_046734755.1 Actinomycetota bacterium
GTGGCCTACGCGCGCGAGCTCCTCGGCAACGTCTCCGGGGCCGAACGCGCGATGCGGATGGCGTTCGATGCGGCCGGGACGCCTTCGGACTCCGCGTGGACGGCGTATCAACTCGGCGAGCTGGCGTTCGGCGCCGGCGACGTGGGCTCCGCCCGAGGGTGGTACGCGCGAGGCCTGGACCTCGATCCCGTCTACGTCCCGAACCTTGCCGGGCTCGCGAAGGTGGCGTGGGCGCGCGGCGACGACGAGCTCGCGATCGCCCGCTTCAGGGAGGTCGTCCACCGCTACCCGTCGGCCGAGTTCGTCGGCGCCCTCGCCGACCTGTACCGAACGACGGGGCGGCCGGCACTCGCCGACCTGCAGGAGGCCGTCGTGGAAGCGATGCACGACCTCGCGATCGCCAACGGCGTGAACGTCGATCTGGAGCTCGCGCTCTTCGACGCCGACCACGGCGATCCCGAAGGTGCGCTCGTTGCCGCTCGAGCCGAGTGGGCTCGGCGGCGGAGCGTCCACGTCGCCGACGCCTTCGGTTGGGCCCTCTTCGCGAACGGGCGGTACGAGCGGGCGTCGGAGTTCGCGGAGCGCGCTCTCGCGCTCGGGACCCGGAACGCGCTCTTCCTGTTTCACGCCGGGATGATCCGGCTCGAGCTCGGGGACGAGGCCGGCGCGCGGCGGTACCTTTCGCGATCGCTCGCCACGAACCCGAACTTCTCGATCCTGCACGCGGACGACGCGCTTCGGATCCTGTCGCGGCTGGGGACGGCGACGCCGGAGGCGACACGATGAGGCGGCCGCTCCCTCGGATCCTGTCGCGGCCGCGGACGGCGACGCCGGAGGCGACACGATGAGGCGGCCGCTCCCTCGGATCCTGTCGCGGCCGCGGACGGCGACGCCGGAGGCGACACGATGAGGCGGCCGCTCCGGCTGGCGCTGCTGCTCTCGGGTGTGGTGGCCGCCGTCCTGTCGGCTCCGGCCATCGCGATCGCGCACCCGCTCGGGAACTTCACCGTCAACCGCTACGCGGGGATCGAGCTTGCGCCCGGC